>SVNB01000019.1 GCA_015067125.1 Oscillospiraceae bacterium | reverse complement strand
GCCGGCAAGAGCCTTCATGGCAATAAAGCCCATATTCTGCTCTCTGCATCTTTCCACAAGTGCAAGTTCCTGCCCACCGGAAAGATAGCTTAACGGAAACTGCAAAGTTTCGTAAAGACCGCTTTCCACCGCTTCTTCCGCAACTTTTATTTTATGGGCAGTTATTCCTATATGGCGGATTTTCCCCTGTTTTTTTGCTTCCAGCATAGCCTCGTACATTCCCGTACCGTCGCCGGGTTTATAGCACTGCGATGCCTGGTGGAACTGATAAATATCGACATAATCTGTTTTTAAAAGCCGCAGAGAAGTTTCAAGGTCCTTCCAAAAGGCCTCCGGAGTTTTTGCGGCGGTTTTGGTGGCAATAAAAATATTTTCGCGAACTTCTGCAAGGGCATTGCCGATTTTCTCTTCGCTATCGGTATATGCCCTTGCAGTATCGAAAAAGGTCATTCCGCCTTCGTAAGCACGGCGAAGGATTTTTATCGAAGTTTCCATATCGTCACGCTGAACCGGCAGTGCTCCGAAAGCGTTTTGCGGCGTTACAATTCCTGTTGAACCAAGGGTTACGGTTTTCATATATCAAGTCCTCCTGTTGACTTTCGGTGCGGTGGAAGCATACCCCGCCCTGCTGCAATTCTTTTATGAATAAAGAATATACCTGCGCAGGCTTTTTGTCAATTTATAAAAAAAGAAGAACCGGAACAAAGCCGGTTCTTCTTTTTTGGGGGTATTTTGTCCATGTGTGGATTAGTTTTTCATTAATCCTGTACTGCGATAAGACGGCCTTTAACTTCGCCGCGTTTAAGCATTTCAAGACCTTTGTCGATTTCTTCAAAAGGAATAGTAGAAAGCATAGGATTAAATCTGCCGGTTTTGAAGATATCGTAAACACCTTCGATGTCGGAAGGAAGTCCGCCCATAGAGCCTTTAAGCTGAACTTCTTTGATGATAAGTCCGTCAAGAGCAGTTGCATCTTTAATAAGAACATCATCTTTTGCCATACCTACAAGAACGACAGTACCGCCTACTGCAACAGCTTTAATGGCATCGCTGGTTGTGGTACTGAAACCTGCATAGTCAACAATTACTTCGGGAGCAACTTCTTTAAGGTCAATAACGTTTTCATAAACATGTTCGCAACCCATTTCTTTTGCAAGTTCTCTTGCTTCGGGGTTTACATCAACAGCATAGCAATCGCAGCCTCTTGCAAGTGCCATACCAAGAGCAAACTGGCCAAGTCCGCCGATACCAACGATACCGACCTTCATACCGGCTTTTGCTCCGCCAACAGTAAAGATTGCATGGTAAGAAGTCTGACCTGCATCGGTTGCCGCCGCACCCTGTTCAAAAGTTACTTCATCGGGCATATGTACACACTGGGATTCTTCGATAAGAATCTTTGTTGCATAGCCGCCGTCACGGGTATAACCAATGGATTCATTAGCGGCTCTGTCAGAGAAAAGATACACACTTACTCTGTCCCCGGGTTTTACAGAAGTTACTTCCTCGCCTACGGATTCTACAACGCCTGCGCATTCGTGACCAAGAAGAAGGGGTGCGCCACGGATAAGTCCCATCCAGGATTCGTGTTCCATTGCGGAAACGTCGGAGTGGCAAAGACCGGAAGCTTTGATGTCAACAACAACCTGTTTGGGTCCTGCAACGGGATCCGGTTTTTCAATAAGAACAAGCGGATCGTGGGTTTTGGTAAAAAGCCAACCTTTCATAAAAACAGTTCCTTTCTTTTGTGTGCATTCGCACACATTATTTGTCAAATGTATAATAGCTCCGGTTGTTTTTTCATTCAATGTACAAAACCCTGTTTTTGTTTACTTTTTCACAGTTTTCTCATCGGCCATTTGCCTGTTCCGCTTAAATCAAGCACAAGTTCAAGTATTTCTTCAAGCGAAAGGCCGTCCCCTTCTTTAAAATAATACAATATTGCAGCGATTGACCCGGAAAGTTTGTATTCGTGGATATACTCGTTTTTCTTTTTATCATCACAAAAATCAAAAATCTTTCCGTTTATATCTTTTAACGCTTTCTTCATTTTTGAAGGAAAACGGCTTCCCTTTTCATCATCTGCAAGAAGTTTAAGGTACTTTTTGTTTTTTTCATAAACATCCGCAAATCTTTTTGCCGTATTTTCACCTTTATAAAAAACAATGCCGTCGTCCGAATTTTCTATAAGCTCGTTTATAATTCTGTCCTCTATCCGGCCAAGCACGTCATAAACGTCGGTAAAATAATGATAAAAAGTGTTGCGGTGATAACCGGCAATATCACAGATTTCCTGCACTTTTATTCTATTTATATCTTTCTTTTCATAAAGCTGCCAAAAGGCGTCAATAAAGTTCTGCCTTGTCTGGTCGGATATTTCTTTATATTTTCCTGCCATAAAACCGCCCCTTTCCGCAATAAATCATACAACACCTGCACATTCAATGTCAATAAATTAACATAAAAGTGTGCAATTTTGCTCTTTTGCACATCAAAAAAAAGACCCGCACCTGCGGGCCTTTTAAATTACTGCATATTGTGTATTTCTTTAAGGAAGGTTATGTATTTTGCCTTATATTCCTCTTCGCCCCAATCACAGGCTTTTTCGGCAGAAGCTTTTAAAATAGGGCAGTCGCAGGAATATCCGTTTTCTTCAAGCAGGTCATCAACGTCCATTTTTATAAAATCTATAAGCTCGTCATCAGTCACAAGATCGCATTTGCTGAAATAAAGCGCCATTCGTTTTATACCGCGTTCTTTGCAAAGGCGAACCTGTTCGGTCGTCTGGGGCATGGGTCCATCGGTTGCCGCGCAAACAAGAATCGCGGCCCATTCTTCATTTTTGCCGATGTTTTCTTCGTATTCATAAGCGCCGGCATAGTCAAAAACTTTATAGTTATCTTCGCCGATGCGGTAGCTTACTGTACGTGATTCCGCTTCGTCCTCCCCAACGGTTCTTTCTCTTCCGTTGATAAAAAGATCCAGAGCTTTCATAAAAGTGCTTTTGCCGTGGTCAACGTGACCTATTACGATTATATTTTTATCCATTTACGTTATCTCCTGCATTGGTTTTCTGATATTTTACTCCAATACAAAAAATATGTCAATCGACATATTAAGCCTTGACATTTTTATTAAAATAAAACATAATATTTATTGCACAGGCAGGCATAGTTCATCGGTAGAACGGTCGCTTCCCAAGCCACAAAGGCGGGTTCGATTCCCGTTGCCTGCTCCAGAATACGGCGTGCTTTTTCAAGTGCGCCGTTTTATTTTAAGCGGAGGTATAAAAATGGAAAAGAACCGTATTCATACAGAAAAAGCGCCGGCCGCCATCGGCCCGTATTCCCAGGCCATTGACCTTGGAGAGATGATTTTTACCAGCGGACAGATTCCTGTGGCTCCGGACGGCAGCGTAAGCGAGGATATTTCCGAACAGACAAGACAGGCTCTTGAAAACCTTAAAGCCGTTATAGAAGCCGGCGGCAGCAGCCTTGAAAAAGTTATAAAAACCACCGTGTTTATCACAGATATGGCGCAGTTTGGCGCCATAAACGCGGTTTATGCGGAATTTTTTGCAGAACCCTATCCTGCCAGAAGCTGCGTGCAGGTGGCCGCACTGCCAAAAGGAGTTTCCATAGAAATAGAAGCCGTTGCGCTTAAATAAACAAGCAGCCGCCTTTTTGGCGGCTGTTTTGTTATATCATCACGCTTTCTTCTTTTTTGAACATCAGCTTTCCTTCTTTGCCGCTGCAGCAGGTTATTCTGTCTCCGGAAGAAATCTCTCCGGAAAGCATCATTTCGGAAATGGGGTCTTCTGCAACGCTGCGGATATATCTTTGCAGCTGCCGCGCGCCATGTTCCGGAGAAAATCCGTTTTTCACAGCATCATCAATGGCTTCTTCGGAAAAATCCGCATCTATTCCGGCGGTGCAAAGCCTTTCTTTAAGCTTTCCGTAATACTTTTTTGTAATCTGCCTTGCGGCGGAATTATCAAGTTTTTCAAAAATTACGGTTTCATCTATGCGGTTTATAAATTCCGGCCGGAATATTTTTTTCATTTCTCCGAATACGGCGGCTTTGCTCTGCTTTTCGCTGTTTTCTTCCGCAAAATAAAATCCAAGTCCGCCGCTTTTGCCTATAAATTCCGCACCGATGTTAGAAGTCATTATTATCACGCAGTTTGTAAAATCCACCTTTGCTCCGTGGGAATCCGTAAGGGTACCGTCATCCATAAGCTGAAGAAAAAGATTATACACTCCCGGATCCGCTTTTTCGATTTCATCAAAAAGTATAAGCGAATACGGCCTTCTGCGCACGGCTTCCGTAAGCTTTCCGCCGTCATCATAGCCAACGTATCCGGGCGGTGAACCTATAAGCTTTGTGACGGAAGCTTTATCCGAATATTCCGACATATCAAAACGCACCATGGCCTTTTCCTCGCCGAAGAGTTCTTCTGCCAATGCTTTGGAAAGTTCGGTTTTTCCCACGCCGGCAGGGCCGGCAAAAAGAAATATTCCGATGGGCCTTTTAGGGTCGCGCAGACCCGCGCGGTTTCTGCGTATGGCTTTTGCCACGGCGGCAACGGCTTTTTCCTGACCGGCCACCCGTTTATGCAGTTCTTCTTCCAGACGCAAAAGGCGCCAGCCTTCATCTTCCGAAAGCCTGCCGACGCTTATTCCCGTTACGGAAGAAAGAACCTTTGCAATATCCTCTTCCGAAACGGTACGGTCAAATTTTCCGTTTATATAGGTTCCCTCTATCACTTTTCTGGAACAGGCCTCGTCAATAAGGTCTATGCATTTATCCGGAAGACTTTTTTCCGGCAGATACCTTATGGAAAGCCGCACTGCCGCTTCTATTGCGCCGTCGGAAATTTCCACCCTGTGGAATTTTTCGTACCTTGCGCGCAGTCCTTTTAAAATTTTCACCGCAGTTTCCCGGTTTGGTTCTTCCACAAGCACACTTTGAAAACGCCTTTCCAGTGCGGCTTCTTTTGCTATGTGTTTTCTGTATTCTTCTGTAGTGGTTGCCCCGATAAGCTGAAATTCTCCGCGTGCAAGTTGCGGTTTTAAAATGTTGGAAGCATCTATTGCGCCCTCTGCCGCGCCCGCTCCCACAAGGGAATGAACCTCGTCTATAAACAGAATTATATTATTCGCGCGTATAACTTCGTCTATAACGGTCTTTATTCGCTCTTCAAAATCGCCCCTGTACTTTGTTCCTGCTATCATAAGCGGCAGATCCAGCGAACAAAGCTTTTTTCCCCGCAGATTTTCCGGAACATCCCCTGCGGCCATTTTTTGCGCAATTCCTTCCGCAACGGCCGTTTTGCCAACCCCGGCGTTTCCTATAAGGCAGGGGTTGTTTTTTGTTCTGCGCGAAAGGATCTGTATTACCCTTGCTATTTCTTTTTCTCTGCCGATTACCGGATCCAGTACGCCCTCTTTTGCAAGCTTTGTAAGATCCTTGCTGTATTTATCAAGGCTTGGCGTTTTTTGCTTTTGCTTTTCCCGGGGAAAATATTCTTCTGTTAAAAAGGCTTCTCCTATTTCTTTTTCCAAAAGGCAAAGGTCGCAGCCAAACAAAACCAGATATTCCACCGCTTTGCATTCCGGTTCTTTAAGCATGGAAGAAAGTATTCCGCCGGATTCTGCCATGGTCTGGTTTCTTTTTGCCTCCGCAAGAGCGTTTTCCAGAACTTTTCTGCAAAGCGGAGAAAAATCCGAAGGGGATAAATTTGTTTTTGCTCCTCTGCCCACGTTTTCCAAAAGTTTTTCCATAATGCCTTCCGCGGTTACCCTGCCGGATGTGATGGCTTTATAATTTTCGCAGGCACCCTCTTTAAGCATTCCCAAAAGTACGTGCTCCGTACCTATAAAACAGTGCCCCAGGCGCGAAGCTTCTGTCATTGCTGTATTTATAACGGCGTTCGCTTTTGGCGAAAAACCGGAAAATTTAAACATGGCTTACCTCTCTTTTTTTATTCTTTTGTTTTTAATATTGTCCTTTTAAAAATTCTTATACTTAAAATAAAAAATAAATGCGCGCCGGCAAAAAAGCAAGCGCGCGTTTTTTATATGTCTTTAATAATCTCTTCCAGCTTTTTATTAACCGCAGAAAAATCCATTGCGGGAATATACAAAGCTTCCAGTTCATCGTGAACTTCTTTTGCTTCTTTCATGCATTTAACCGCTTCTTCGATTAAATTTGCGGCACAGCGCAGGGCAAATTTTATTTTGATTTTGTGACGAAGATATTTTTTCTCATCAAAAAATCTTTTTGCGTGAATAGTCCGGTATGGCATAATATCAAGGTTATGCCTTTTATTTCCGGTAACAAAGCCCAGTTTTAACTGCGGAATAAAAATATGTTCCGTTTTTTCCGCAGGGAAAACCGGACATTTGCATACAATAATATCAAGGCCCCAATCCACTGCCATTTTTCTTACCGTGCTCATAAATATTCTGGAAGCCGCGCCGCTTTCGTCTTCGATAAGATAAATTTTATCGCAAAGAAGTTCCGCCGTTTTGCCAAAAAAGAAAACCCCTTTATCCGTAACGGCAGAAAGAAAGCGCTGTTTTTCTGTTCCGGTACGGCGGATTTTTCTGCCAAATTCCCTTGCGCAGATTTTTGCGGCGGCGCCTGCGGCTTTTTCCGGATAAACGCAGTTTGCTCCAAGCTTTGCCGCTTCTTCCAAAAGGTCTGCCGCGGCCGCCATATAGCGCCTTGCGTGTTCGTGCAGGCGGCGGTTTTCGTCAAAAAGGCACATTGCCTTTTCTGCGTTCTCTTTAAGTTTTTCTTCGTTCCAGCAATCACATAGAGAAACTGTTGTTTCGTAAACTCCGGGATATTTTGGTTCCACCGCGTGGGGTAAAGTTGCATCCGCCATAACAAATTTTCCGTCATCCGCAATTATCGCATCCAAAGAATCCGTATCCGCACTGCAATAGATAAGTTCCGTGCTCATATTTTTATCTGCGAGCACCGCAGCCGTTTTTTTGAGCACGGTGGATTTTCCCGTTCCCGGACCGCCTTTAAGCAGATAGCATCTTCCGTTTGGCGCGGCGGCAAAAAGCTGATCAAATCTGGAATAATACCCTTTTGGCGCGTTGGCGCCAAGAAAAAAACATGGCAATTCATCAAAACGCATTATGTAATTCCTCCTTCCGTATATTTTATTCAGAAGAAGGAATTTGGGTTAATATGTATCCGGCAAAGCACTTCTTCCGCCCTGCCGAAAAAGAACATTTATAAGCCCGCAAAATCAAAGGGTATCTTTCATGCCGGTATCCGGGTTGCGTTCAGACGCATCAAAACGGCGCATTTCCTGTTTTGTGCCTATTGTGTGCATATTGGTAAGGATGCGTTCCTGCTGCATGGGGTTATAGGCAGAAAAGCGCATGGCGTCTTCGCCGAATCTTGCAGGCACCGTTTTGCTTAAACGCTTTTGTTCTTTTTTATCTTTGCTCATCTTTTCTTCACCTCGCCTTTATTTTCTGCAAAAGCGGGGTGAAATATTCAAAAAAATTATGGCAGCGCTTTTTTGATAAAGCTTATATTTCCGCCGGAAGTAAGTTTTTCATAAGCCGCCACAAAAAAGCCTATCGCGCACCAAAAAACGCTGTAAAGCGGGCATATCTGTCCAAGAATATTGCCCCACACGCCGGAATAATCCCACACCTGCATATTCAGCATAATATTAAAAATTATTCCGAAAACAAATTCCACCGCGGTAATAATTGTTCCGCCAAGCAGAGATTTAAAATAAAGCGGCGCATTTTTTATTTTTCCGAATACCTTCATCATCAGCAAAAGAGAAATTCCTCCGGCGGCAGCCATGCTCCAATGGCTGTGGCCGCGCCACAAAGTTTCCAGCAAAACGTAACCCACCGCGCCGAAAAGGAATATCCTGCCGTCTTTTTTAATTTTTTCCATTATTCTTCACCCAAAATTTATCTTTTGCGAAAAATCAATAAAAATTACGGGTAAAAAATGGTTTTATTTTATTTTTGCAGGTGATATAATTTATTTCCCGGCATATTAAAACTTTTTGTTTCTTTCGGAGGAAATAATGAAGCGTATTCTTGTAATCGGCGGCAACGGCAGCGGCAAAAGCACCTTTACAAAAGCTCTTGCCAAAAAGACCGGCCTTCCGGCGGTGCATCTTGATAAAATCTGGTGGAAGGGAAACTGGGAATATATTTCCCGGGAAGAATTTGACCAAAAACTGGAAGCCGAGCTTATTAAAGATGAATGGATCATCGACGGAAATTTTGAACGCACCCTTGAAAAGCGAATGCAGTTTTGCGATGCGGTTTTCTATTTTGATTTTTCCACCCTGCGCTGTATTTTTGGCGTTACCGAAAGGGTAATAAAAAATTACGGCAGAACAAGGGACGATATGCCCGAAAACAGTCCGGAAAAATTTGATTTTGAATTTTATAAGGACATTCTTCGCTTTAACAAAAAGAACCGCCCGAAAACAAAAGCTTTTCTTGAAAAATACAGACCCAACGTTATAGTTTTTAAAAACCGAAAGCAGGCAAAAGAATATCTTGATTCCTTATGATTGACTGCCGTGCTATAATAATGCTATAATAAATTATTCTATAAATTTTTTGGAGGACTATATGGCAAAACAAGTTTGGAAAGCTTCCACCCTTCTTTCTCCTCTTCCTGCGGCGCTTGTTACCTGCGGCACAGTTGAAGAACCCAACGTACTTACCGTTGCATGGACAGGAATTATCAATTCTTCTCCTGCTATGACCTATGTTTCCATACGGCCGGAAAGATGGAGCCACCATCTTATTGCCGAAAGCGGAGAATTTGTAATCAACGTAACCACCGATGAGCTTGTTCGCGCGGCGGATTTCTGCGGTGTGCGTTCCGGCAAAGATACCGATAAATTTGCCGAAATGAAGCTTACCGCGCTGCCGGCATCTAAGGTAAAAGCACCGCTTATTGCTCAAAGCCCGGTTTCTTTGGAATGCAAAGTTACCGAGGTAAAACACCTTGGCAGCCACGATATGTTTATTGCGGAAATTGTTGCCGTACAGGTCGATGACAAATATATTCAGGAAGACGGCAAGCTTGACCTTCGCAAAGCCGGAATTATGTTCTATTCCCACGGCGAATATTTTGCGCAGGGTAAAAAAATCGGCCAGATGGGCTATTCCGTAAAGAAAAAGCGCCCCAAAAACCCCAAAACCGCAAAGAAAAAATAAAAAACGCATTAAAAAATGCCTGCGCAAGCAGGCATTTTTTGTTTTTATTTTATTTTAGTAAAATCATAAAAGCTTTCGCCCTGTTCAAAAAGCTTCATGGCAACAAACATCTGCATACACTGGTCTGTGGCCATGGCATTTTCGCCCATTCCCCGGGTGTGGGCAAAAGCGCCTCCGCCAAGGTAATACTGCATAATATAGGAACCTATCCAGTTTTCGCCTTTGATAAATCTTTCGTCCGTGCGGATATCTATTCCGATAGCGGAAAGAGCAATACCCACCTGGGAAGTGGTCTGCGAATTTTCGCTTTCCCAGGCAAAAAATCCGCCGTCAGGCTTTTGCACTTCCGAAAGAACTTTTACCGCGCGGTCCACAGCCGCTGTGATCTCTTCATCTTTGCCGTAATACGGAGCAAACGCCTGAATAACCTGCGCTGTTATATCAACGTCCGGGTCTTCGCCCATAAGCGCCCAGCCGCCGCCTTCGTATTCTTCCGAAAGAATATGTTCGATAAAATTTTTTTCTTCCGCTCCCGGAATTTTATATCCGCGGCTGTTGAGTGAAATAAGAGCAAAAATGCTGCCCGGAATGCCCTGATGGGTCACAAAATCATAATCCGCATAGTTTTCCAAAAGGTTAAATCCGCCAACGGAGGAAGGGTCTTTTCCGATAGCGGCAAGGGTAAGCACCGCTCTGGAATAATCGCTGTGCTTGGTTTTGGAAAGCTCTCCGCCGGATTCTTCGAGTGCTGTGATAAGATTATTGTAATACGTATCATACCAGCCTTCAGGAACCTCTGCGCCGTATCTTGCGGCAACAATTACGGACCATTCTCCGTTAAGGTGGCTGTGGCCGGGGTTCGGCGCTTCTTCGATTATATGCGCCATGGTATCTTCCATAACTTTTGAAAAATCATAATCTGTTCCGATTTTTTCTTTTCCGCAGCCGGAAAAACCAAACAATACCACAAAAGCCAGAACAAAAGCAAAAAGTTTTTTCAAAGCAAGGCCGCCTTTCTTTTCTAATACAGAAAGTTTTTTCATAAGATTAATATATCACATCTTTTGGCCGCTTACAATAAGCGGTATATTCCAATCTTGCTGAAAAGGACCGATTATTTTGAACAGACGCAATTTTCTTTCTGCAGCGCTTGCTTTTTCTTTGGCGGCAATTCTTTTATTAAAAAGCGCGGATCTTGGCGAAGGGATTCGCCGGGGTCTGCATTTATGTTCCTATTCCGTAATTCCGGCGCTTTTTCCGTTTATGGCGTTTTCTTTATATATCTGCAAAAGCAGTGCCGCGGATTTTTTTGCGGCTTTTCTGCGGCCGGTAACAAAGCTTCTTAAAATTCCCGCATTTTGCGGCGGCGCGCTTTTTGCTTCGCTTATCGGCGGATACCCTGCCGGCGCAAAATGTATAAACGATCTTGTTCTTTCCGGCCGCCTTGACCGCCGCACCGCCGGAAGAATGCTTTGCTTTTGCGTAAACGCCGGGCCGCCTTTTCTTATAAGCGCGGTTGGAATTTCTGTTTTCGGCAATATCAAAACCGGAATATTACTTTTTGCGGCACAAATAATTTCTTCTGCGATTATTGCGGTTATCTGTTCCGCTTTTGCAAAAAAGAATTTTGCCTTTGAAGAAAAAGAATATGCTCCGTGCAAAAACGGAGCCGCCCTGGCTGTGGAATCCGTTACTTCCGCGGCAAAAAGCTGTTTTGAAATGTGTGCCTTTATTGTGCTTGCCTGCGGCGCGCTGGAGCTTTTGCAGGGCGGCGCGGTTTTTTCCGCATTATCCGGCATTCCCGTTGCAAAAGCGCTTTTTACAGGCTTTTTTGAGGTGACCGCCGGGGCTTTTGCATGTAAAAATATAACCGGCTTTGGCGCGGTTATTGCCGCAGGAGCAATATGTTCCTTTTCCGGAATTTCGGTTATTTTACAGGTTGCTTCCGCTGTGGATGAAAGTAAAATTCCGCTTTTGCCGTTTATTGTTTCCCGTTTTTTCCACACAGGGATAACCGCAGGCCTGCTTTGGCTGTTCTTTGCTTTTTACAAAGAAAGCGCCGCGGTTTTTGCAATAAAAGGCAGCACGGCAGAGGCTGTACTTTCTGCTTCGGCACCGGCGGCGGTAAGTCTTTTGTGCATGGCATCGCTTTTTTTGCTTTCTGCCGTGCCGCCGCAAAGCAAAAAAGAGCCGCTTTTAAGCAGATTAAAACAAAGGTTTATAAAGCAATAAAAAATCCTGTTCCGGTTTTCCGGAACAGGATTTTTTTGCGTTTATATTTAACCTGTATATGGCAAAGAAGTTATGTATTTTACAACGTATCTGCGGATTATTGCCGAATCCATTACGTTTACTTCGCCGTCAAGGTTTACGTCGCCCGCAAGCTTCTGCCCCGCATCAAGGGTAAGCAGTCCTGCAGCGTAGCGCCTTGCATAGTTTGCGTCTATGGTGTTTACCTTGCCGTCGCGGTTGATATCGCCCACTTTGTAAGCAGGGATTTCGCGGCTTTCGTAATAATCGCAGTTGGCGCAGTCACGGCGCTCCTCGCCCGCTTCGGAAGTCGTAGGCGCTTTGTGCAAATACCATTCGCCAAGGCTGTGGCCGGTTGCCGGAACATAGTTTCCGTTATAGCTGTAATGGCATTTGGGGCAGCGGTATGTGGTATATCCCTGCTCTGTGCAGGTGGGTTCGGTTACAGCTGCTTCATAGCTGTGTCCGCAGTTCGCAACCTTGCGTTCCTCATAGCTGTAGCCTTCAAGAAGGAATTCCTCAAGGGATTTTGCAAGCAAAGCATGACCGGCCGCATTGATATGAACTCCATCGCCTCCTGTTACGTCAACGTTGTTATCCTCCGGACCGTTGTAATAGATTCCGCTGAACATATTGGCATCGAATACCGGAATATCATAATATGCACAAACTTCCAAAATCGCTACGCAGTATTGGCGCAAAGTATGTCCGTGAACATTAAGTTTTGACTGATTCCAGTCTTTCTTGCTGCCCATGGATACGTTCCAGGAAGTTATAAGCGGAGTTATTACAACAAACTGTTTATCTTCAAAACCTTCAAGATTATTTATCTTTACAATTTCCTGACACCAAGCATGAAGTGCACCATAAAAAGTTGAAGTATCCGTGCTTGAAAAATCCCCAAGCTGATAATAAGATTGGTCTTCGTCATAATAACCGGGTTTTCCTTGCCAATAACCGTCTTTGACAGCCCAATCCCAATCGTTTATACCAAGCATTATCGTAATAATATCGGCATTTTTAACATTGGTTTCCGTAAGGGTTTTGTTTGTTGCCATTACACCTCCGGAGCAATACCCGGAACCGCTTACGCCTTTGTTTACGGCAGTCATTCCAAGAGCATCCGCAACAAGTTTTCCGTAATACTCGTTAGCAGAATCAGACAGACCGACACCGCATGTTATGCTGTCGCCGAGGGTTACGATTTTCTTTCCGGCAAAATAATTTTTCGGAAGAGGGTTGGAAACAAGAATTTTGTTTTCGTTGCCGGAAATTCGGGTATCTCTGTAAAAGGTTTCTCCGCAGGTTCCGCAAACAGCCTTATCCTGTCCCTCCGTATCGCAAGTGGGTGCTTTCACTTCGATCCATTCGTCAAGGCTGTGGCCGGTTGCCGGAACATAGTTTCCGTTATAGCTATAACCGCACCTTATGCATTTATATGTTGTATAGCCCTGTTCCGTACAGGTTGGCGGCACAACGGTTGTGCCGTAACTGTGGCCAAGGGCGTTTGTATAATTGCTTCTGTAAGAAGCTCCGCATACGCAGGAATAAACTGTGTATCCCTGTGCGGTGCAGGTTGGCGCAACAACTCTGCTGTTTGCATAATTATGGGTATCGCTGTGGGCAAGGCCTTTGCTTCTTGCGTAATTCCAACCGACTGTACCGCAGGTTACGTGAAGAACAACGTTCGGACATTCGATAAAAGTCCAGTCTGTTGAACTTTTGTTTTCAATGGTTATGACGGAAGAAGGAATCACAACTTTTTTCAGCTTCGGGCTTCTGCTGAAAGCAAGCCAGCCGATGCTCAGAACGCCTTCCTCCATAATAACGGTTTCGAGCTTATCGCAATAATCGAAAGCCTGCTGTTCAATTGTTTTTACGTTTCCCGGAATTGTGATAGTCTTGAGCGAATCGCAATCGAGGAAAGCGGAAGAACCGATTTTTGTAACGGTTTTCGGAATCGTTACTTCATTAAGCCTTGCGCTTCCATAGAAAAGACCGTTCGGAATTTCCTTGAGATTCGCCGGAAGAGTGATGTCCTCCATGGTATCGCAGTTTGCAAAAACAGATGATTCGAGAATAACGTCCGGGTTTTTAAACATTGCACTGTAAAGATTCACGCATGAACGGAAAGCCGAATCTCCTATTCTTGTGATATTCGGAGTAAAAGTTACGGACCAAAGCGATTCGCAATACGCAAAAGCATAAGGCTCGATTATTTTAAGGCTATCCGGAAAATAAACGTGTTCAAGACGGTAGGAATCGTTAAAAGCGCTTCTTGCAATAACTTCCGTTCCTTCCGGAACATAGTAATAGGAAGTGATATCTCCCATGGTATATGCAACAAGGGTTTTTCCGTCTTTTGTAAAAAGAACTCCGTCAACAGCTTTATAATACTGATTTCCCGATTCAACAGTAAATTTATAAAGACCGCGGCATCCGCTGAAAACAGAAGAGCCAAGACCGGTAAGGCTTTTCGGAATTGTAAATTTAAATAATCCGCAGTCAGAAAAAGCCGTATCTCCGATATAGGTAACTCCCGCCGGCAAAGTCACCTCTCTAAGGTTTTTGTCGCCGAAGAACATACTGTTTGGAATGCTGGTAAGGCCTTTTCCTATCACCGCTTTAGCAAGTCCGTAGCAGTTGGAAAAAGCGCTTGAACCGCAGGTGGTAACGCTATCCGGAATTACGATTTCTTTAAGAGCAACACATTCCGAAAAAGCGCAGAATTCTATGGTTTTAAGATTTGCCGGAAGAGTTACGTATTCCAGCGCACGCAGGTTATTAAAACCGTATTCGCGAATCGCGGTAAGGCTTTGCGGCAGAGTAAGCGAAGTGCAGTTTGTGCACCAATAAAACGCCCGCTCGCCGACTTCGGTGATTCCTTCGGAAATAACTATGCTCTGAACACTTTCGCGGTAATCATACCAGGGCGCGCGGCTATAGCGGTAACTTGGAATCACTCCTGTTCCCGCAACGGTAAGGGTTCCGGTATCGCCGTCGAGCACCCATTCCATTCCGTTGGAAAGTTTGCCGGAAGCGGTTACGTTGAAAACATAGGGTACAACAGCCATCGGATATTTTGCTTTCCATTCGGCGGAAAGATATTCGGAATCCGGGTGGTGTTCGGTGAAGTTCGATTCGGTACAAAGGAACATTCTGTAATGGCCCATAAGGTCACGGTCCCAGGTGGAATCCATGTTGTAATATTTTCCTTCAAGGCAAACTATATTCCATGCGTGTCTTTCAACCTCAACGTATCCTGCCATACCGCTTACATATCGGCAATCTATTCCAAGTTCGAGCATAAAGCGGTAAAGAAGAGTTGCGTAACCCTGGCATACCGCGTCTTTAAGAATAATTGCAGCATAGGTGGAATGGCAAAGCTGGTATTCGTCGTTATCTTCGTTGTTAAAGTCATACTGGACGTTTTCGGTAATCCAATCGTATGCGCCTTTGATTTTTTCGTAATCGGTTTTGTTCCAAAGGTCAAGCTCCGCCAGAACGGAATCCACCTCGGCATCAACTTCCGCTTCCTGCTCCGCAGTGGTAAGCCAGTTGAAATTATAGGTTATATCTGCATAAGCGCCGTTTTCGTCCTCACCGGTGACAACGGAAGAATCGTAGCCGATCTGGTTGTGGCGGATATAGTCGCCTTCGTTCGGAACGCCGGTGTGTTCCCAGGCTTTATTAAGGATTGCGGAAACTTCGGAAGAAGCCGTATCTCCGTAGAGGCGAAGGGTTACAGAAGGTTCCCTTGCAATCATCTGCGAACGAAGGTAGAGGGCGGCATCGGAGGCGGTGGAGAAAGAAGATGGTGCAGAGTTCAAAACAGGTTCTTCTTCCCCCGCGGATAAAAGCGCCTCGTTTTCGTATTCAAGGCTTACGCCTTCAAAGTTTTGTTCCGGTTCTTCTGCCGGAATTTCCTCTTCCTGCTCTTCCAAAACAGGCTCTTGTGCAATTTCTTCAATTTCTATGGCAAAAGCCGCCGGGGCGGCGCCAAAGGCCATAATCACCGCCAAAGCAAGGCTTATTGTTCTGTTCCAAAAATTTTTCATTGCTTTCCCTCCGCAATCGCATATACGGCATAATAATTCAGTATTATTATATAGCGCAAAAATCGTTTTTACAATCCTTAGTACATAATTGAAATGCAAAAAAACGCGTTTTTAATCGGATAAAGCATAAAATAACCGCATTTTGCCATAGTCAAAGATAAAAAACTGTGATAAAATAGTTTTACGAAATTTAAAAAACGGAGGTACCGTTTATGTTCGATAAAAAATTTTTTGATACGGAAATAGAACCCCGCTGCGAATACTGCGCCAACGGTTATATTTCCGCCGACGGCAAAAACGTGCTCTGCAAGAAAAAAGGCATTGTGGAAAAAGGCTTTTACTGCAGGAAATTCGATTACGATCCGCTTAAACGTGTTCCGCGCCCCAAAGCACCGGAACTTCCCACTTTTGACCCGGAGGAGTTTAAAATTTGAAAAAGCTGATTTCTTTTGCTTTTGCCGCTTTGCTTGCGGCGGCGCTTTCTGTTTCCGCTTTTGCGGCGGAACCATTGCGGCTTTTTTCCGTTTCTCCAAACGAGGCTTCTTCTTCGGAAGAAGTTATCTCGTATGCGGTGGAAAACGGTTTTGGCGGCGTGCTTATTGACCTGCGCGGCGAAGATGATTTTGATTTTTACAAAAAGCTTTCTTCTGCCGTACCGGCCGGATTTGAATTTTACATAGCGGCCGAAGGCGAACTTTCCGGTAATATTCCGGAGGGTGCAAAATCCGCGTTTATTCTTCCCTTCGGCGGCAATTTTTCTGAAGCCGAAAGCATTTATGAAAGCGGAAATTACGATGCTATCTTTGCGGAAATTCCCCTTTCGTGCCATTCGGAATACGGTTACGAGGAATATCTTGAAGAGGTTCTTGCGGCTTTTTCCGGCAGGGAAATTTTTACTATAAACGATCTTTCCAGAGTGCTTGTTCCCGTTGCAAGCGGAGATTTTTTTGGCGACGCCTTTGAACTGAACAACCAGTATCTTTTCAATAAAAATTCCGGAACCGGTTTTTGCGTTTCGGATTATTCCGCATTAAAAGCCAATGCCTTTGGCAGCGCTTCTTACCTTACCGCCGGTTTTAACAGCAGTATTCTTGAAGATTACGCGGATTTTTCCATTTCGCAAAAATTTGAAATAACCCGTCCCACAACAAAAACTCTTTCTGTCGCTACGGAAAAATACACAATTTTCGG
Source organism: Oscillospiraceae bacterium (assembly GCA_015067125.1). Classification (GTDB taxonomy): domain Bacteria; phylum Bacillota; class Clostridia; order Oscillospirales; family Ruminococcaceae; genus UMGS1668. The sequence continues at coordinate 2,915 of SVNB01000019.1, read as the reverse complement.
CACTTCCGATCCGGAAAAACCTCTTTATATGAACGGCGATGAGCTGGAACGCATCAGCACTTCCGGACTTTTTGCCGCCACGGTAGAAGTACCCAAAAAAGGAAAAACCTATACTTTTACCCAGGGCGGAAAAAGCCTTTCCGTAACGCTTAAACGCAGCGGTTCCGGCGGCGGAGCGGGAACCACCAGCAAGCTTACTTCCGTCTATCCTTCCGCTTCTGTTCCCATAAAAAGCGAAGAAACGGAAGTTACTCTTTCCTGCATCGGTCCTTCCGGCGGAAAAGTCAGCGCAAAAATCGGCGAAAAAACCGTAAACCTTAAACAGGTCGCGTACGCGGATAAAGGCGTTCCGGCCAGATTCACCGCCAAAATAAACCTTGCGGGCAATTACCCTGCCGGAGAAGTTACCGACCTTGGCAAAGTGACATATTACCTTTCATACGGCGGCAAAAACACAAGCTATGAAAGTGCCAAAAACATCTATTTTATCGGCGAAAATGCCGAAATTGCCGTTCGGGCAAACTGCGAACTTGCCGGCGCGGAAAAAGCTTCTGCCGAAAACGGAGATTACCTTACCACCCTGCGCACCGGCTGTGTGGATTACGTTACGGAAATTACCGAAAACGGCTGGTACGCCCTTGCAAGCGGCGGTTACGGCAAGGCTTCTCATTTTGATATAGTTACCGGGTCTTCCGATATTACAAACAGCGTTCTGCATACGGAGCGCGAAATCGGAGAAAATTACGAAAAATTTATAATGCACTGCACAAATCTTCCCTATTTTGTGGGAAAGATAAACGGAAAAATATTTTCCATAACCCTTTCCAACACAGAATGGAGCGATTTTTCTTCCACGGATATTTCTTCCGAACTGATGTACCGCATAAACCCCATTGATAACGGTGACGGAACGGTTACTGTCAACTTCTTTTCCAAAAATCCGCTTTGGGGCTGGGACGTGTTCACCGATGCTGAAAACGGAACTTTTTCTGTGGTGCTCAAAGCCGTGCCCACCCTTTCCGCTAACCCCGCAAAGCCGCTTGAAGGCATAACCGCAGCAGTCTGCGCAGGTCATGGCGGACCGGACCCGGGCGCTTTAAGCGTTGCCGGCGAAGAAGGAGTAAACGAAGCGGAAATAAACCTTGCCAACGCCATGCTCATAGCGGAATCTTTGGAAAACCTTGGCGCAAACATCGTGCTCATAACCACAACAGAAGAAAAGCTGGATACCTATGAACGTACCGACCCTGCAAGATATGCCTATTCCGACGTTTATATCTGCTGCCACGCAAACTCTGTGGCAGAAAATTCCGCAGCGAACCTCTGGTGCGGAACCTATGTATATTATCATTATGAGCACAGCGCAGAATTTTCCAAAAAGCTTTGCGATTACATAAGCGCTTCCACCGGCCGTGATAACGAAGGTGCCGAACAGGGATATTATTCCGTAACCCGCCTTACCATGTGCCCTGCGGTTATGCTGGAAGTTGGTTTTGTTTCCAACCCTAAGGAGCTTGAAAGTCTTATAAACCCTGCGGATATTCAAAAAACAGCCATTGCCGTTACAAAAGCCGTTCTGGAAATTCTGGATAATTAATAAAAAGGCCTTTGAACAAATCAAAGGCCTTTTTTTCTACGCCTGTTATGCAATTAATGCATAAAACCGATTATGCACTTATTGCATAATATATGATAATCATCGGTGATGATTATGTATAAAAGAATTCGAGATTTAAGAGAAGATCACGATTTAAACCAAAATCAACTGGCAGAAATTCTTAATATAAGCCAATCCACGTATTCCAGATACGAAAGCGGCTTTCTTGACGTACCAAGCGAAATTCTTATAGCTCTTTCAAAACTTTACAAAGTTTCTGTGGATTATATCCTTGGCATATCGGAATCCGCGGAGATAAAATGATGAACATCAAAAAATCACTTCTGCTTCTGCGCAGGTATCTGGGTTCGTATTTTACTTACAGATGCGTTTCCTGCGAAAAATATTTCAGGGGCTGCTGCCTTTGCAAAGAATGCGGCTCAAAAATTTTTCCGATAACCGAAAAATACGAAAATGCCGCTTTTGGGTATTATTACGACGGTCCCGCAAGAGAAGTTATGCTGCGGTATAAATTCGGTAAAGATTCCGATTTTTGTAAAGATACACTTTGCTCCTGGCTTTGTGAGGCATACAATAAATTCGGTGACGAAAAATTTGATTTTGCGGTGTGTGTTCCCTCTTTTTCCAAAAAAGAAACACGGTTTTCGGTGCTCGCAAAAGAATTTTGTCTGGAAAAAGATATTTTGTTCAGTCCTGCCGTGCTCAAAAAGATACGTCAAACGGAAAAGCAGCATAAACTTTCCGGCGACGAAAGGCGCAAAAATCTTATCGGAGCATTTGAAGCGGAAAATTCTGTTTGCGGCAAAACCGTTCTGCTGATAGATGATATCTATACCACCGGTTCCACTGTTATGGAATGCTCAAAAGCTCTTTATGCAAAAGGCGCGGCAAAGGTCTGCGTGCTCGCAATATTCAAAACAAGATAATTTATAAATACAAAAGCCCTGCGGCAGTGCACCGCAGGGCTTTTGTTTGCTATTTTATTCTGTAAGTAAATATTTTATACAGCTTTTTGGCAAAGCTTCCGGCAAACATCTTTTTAAAAAACGCTTTTTCAAAGCCGGAAAGTTCTTCGATTTTATCTTTCGGCGTCATACAAAGCTCGCCTATAAACGTAATTTTTTCGTTTTCAAAAATTCCGTGCTCAAAGGTGCCGAAAGTTGCCTTTGCACCCACTTCTTTAATGGGATTTTTATATTTCGACATCTTTACGGCAAGTTCGGTATAAACATCCATTATAATATTTACTTCCGCAAATTTTTGGCCAAAGGCCGCAAAAAGTTTCTTTATTGCCGTT
>SVNB01000134.1 GCA_015067125.1 Oscillospiraceae bacterium | reverse complement strand
TCATAACAAGCTCGTCCATATCGATCATGCCCGTCGGCACAAGGATATAGTCGTCATTTTCATCACCGGATTCAAGCTCTCTGGCAAGCCAGTGTTCAAATTCGTATTCTTCTTCTTTGGATGTTTCCCTTCCGCATCTGTCACAGTTATATTCAAGCACAGCGGTAGCCCTGTACTTCAATGTAACCAAGCCGGAGCGGTTTTTGAAAACGCCGCTTATCCGCACAGGGGAACGGAATATCTTCTGTCCCCAAATATCCGTTTCCGAAAGGTCAACCTCTGTGGAAAGCGGAATCTCTGTGCCTGGCGCATCGAACAATTCTTTAATATCAATAATCATAGTAATCCCTCGCAACGCCACGGAATTTATTATATCTTGATAATATGCTTTTGTCAAGCGGTTTTGACCGTTTTTTGGCAATTTTTCGCATAAAATCATAACATTAGAATTCTATCACAGCTTTGGATAAAATGCAAATGTTTTTACAAAATTTTTTATTTATTTTTGCGAAAAAATATTCCGCTTGCCGCCATGGAAACAAAATCGTCCTCTGCCACAACAATATGGTCGATAAGATCTATTCCTACGGATTTTAAAAGCATATAAATTTCTTCCGTCATATCAACGTCTTCTGCCGAAGGAATTGCAAAACCCATGGGGTGATTATGCGCAAGAACAACCTTTTTGGCGTTCACTTTTATAGCTTCTTCTATAACTCTGCGTTTGGAAACCTGCGCACTGTCGCTTTCTCCCTCTGCAACAATGCTGCAGGAAACAACTTTGTTTTTATTATCAAGAGAAGCCAGCATAACCGTTTCCACTTTTCTTCCGATAAATTTAGGAAGAAAATAATCCCCGATATCCTTAAAACCGCCCACGGCATTTACTGCATCCGCTTTTTCTTCAAGATATCTTCTCGAAATTCCGGGAATCATGGAAAGAAGCACCGCAGTATTTTCGGTAACACCCTTTACCTTCATAAGTTCTTCCGGTTTTGCATCCAGAACGGCAGAAAAACTGCCAAAATGCTCTATAAGCCTGTGTGCCAGGGGATTTGTATCTTTTCTTGGAACGCTGTAGAAAAGCAGCAGTTCCAGAATATTGTGCGGTTCAAAATCATCAATACCGGTTTTTAAAAAGCGGTGTTTAAGCCGAACTCTGTGGCCTTCGTGTTCCGACGGCATATATATCCCCTCCTTTTTTTCTCTTGATAAATACGCAGGAAAATATTATACTTTATTCATATTGTTACTGCGAGGTATTTCAATGAAAGAATTCACTATTTCAAAAAACGATGCAGGCCAGCGCATGGATAAATTCATCACAAAAGCAATTCCAAAGCTGCCTTCTTCCCTGCTTTATAAATACATAAGGTTAAAACGCATAAAACTTAACGGAAAACGCTGCGAAATTTCCACAAGGCTTTCTCTTGGCGATCTGGTACAGTGCTATGTTTCCGATGAATTTTTTGAAGCGGAAGAAAAACGCCCGGAATTTATGCTTGCTCCTTCTTCTGTTGACGTTGTTTACGAGGACGAAAATATTCTTCTTATAAACAAGCCTGCCGGCCTTCTTGTGCACGAAGGCGACCAGTGGTGCGCAGATACCCTTATCGCCCGCATACAGCACTATCTTTATAAAAAAGGCGAATATGACCCCAAAAAGGAAAATTCCTTTGTGCCGTCCCTTTGCAACCGCATAGACCGCAACACCTGCGGAATAGTCATTGCAGCCAAAAACGCCGCCACCCTGCGGGTGCTCAACGATAAAATAAAAGACCGCGAGCTGGAGAAAAAATATCTTTGCGTTGTAAAAGGCGTGCCCAAAAAACAAAGCGGCCTTTTGGAGCATTTTCTTATAAAAAACGAAAAAACAAACACGGTGGAAGCGCACAGGGAACCAAAACCCGGCGCAAAAACCGCAAAAACAAAATACCGCGTTCTTTCTTCCCGGGACGGCATGAGCCTTTGCGAGGCGGAGCTTTTGACCGGCCGTACTCACCAGATCCGCGCACAGTTTGCCGCTATGGGCCACCCGCTTATCGGAGATACCAAGTACGGCAAGGCAAAAGACGGCCGCGGCTTTACCTGGCAGGCACTTTGCTCGTATAAGCTTACCTTCCGGTTCGAAGAAGACGCCGAGCACCTTGCTTATCTTGACGGAAAAACCTTTTCCGTAAAAGAGGCCTGGTTTATTGATAAGCTTGGTTTTGATTTTCCCAAAGAACTGCTTTAATGGTTTTATAATACAACATTTTTTAAATTTTAACAAGATTATAATCCGCAATACTTTTTGCAAAGGGGTGAAAATGTGTACAGCTTTAAAGAACGGGAACAGCTTATGAACAGCATAATCTTTTTTATGGAGGAAAAACCGTTTTTCGAAGGACTTGTTCAGATAGGTTCCGGCGCTTTTGGCTTTGCGGATATTTATTCCGATATTGATTTTATGGCCGGCTGTTATGATGCGGAATGCGTAAAAAATGCCGATGCCGCTCTTACGGATTTTTTCGCTTTTCTTGGGGCAAAACACGTTGAAAAACGCCGCTGGACAAATTCCGCATTTGGAATATCCGCCTATTTTGAAAACGGTTTAAGTACGGATATTTCCTTTATGCCCACAGATGAAATT
>SVNB01000018.1 GCA_015067125.1 Oscillospiraceae bacterium | reverse complement strand
GGCTTTGCCCATGCGTAAAGGATTATCTTATTGCCTCGCATGCTTCTTTTGAGCCGGGATATGTTCTTGCTATGAATGAGCTTGGGCTGGAAGCACCCCTTCTTATGAAGATGCGCCTTGGCGAAGGCAGCGGATGCCCGATCATGTTCCGTGTTTTGGATGCGGCATACGCTATTATGAACGAAATGGCAACTTTTGATGAAGCAAGCATCGACGATAGCTATCTTGACGAAATACGCGTCGGCGATCATTTTACGGTGGAAAGATGAAAATATTTATTTCCGGCGGAGCAAAAAACGGAAAATCAATGTTTGCGCAAAAATGCGCAAAAAAACTTGCAGAAGAAGGGCACCTCTGGTATCTTGCAACTATGGAACCGCGCGATGACGAAGATTTTGCAAGGGTTGCGCGCCACAGAAACGAAAGAGCAGGCTGGGGCTTTAAAACCGCAGAATGGGGAAGAAATATCGCATTGCACAGCGAAGAAACAGACTGTAAAGGCACTTACCTTGTCGATAGTGTTACTGCACTTTTATCTAACGAAATGTTCTGCGGAATGAGTGGAAGTATAAATAAAAATGCTCCGGCAAAAGTTGCGGCGGAACTTATTGATTTTTCTGAAAAAGCCGCAAATGTTGTTTTTGTTTCCGATAATATTTTTTGTGATGCCGCTTTTTACGATGAATGGACCGATTCTTACAGAGTGGGTCTTGCGTTTGTTGATAAAGCTTTGGCAGAAAAATGCGATGTTGTTATAGAATTTTCCTACGGTCAGATAATTTATTATAAAGGGGAGGAACTGCTGTGAAAAAACTTATAAAGGCTTTTTGTATGAGTTTCAGTATGTTCTGCGCCATTCCAACGCCGTTTTCTCACGTTTGGGAAGATTCCGTTCGTTCGCTTATGCTTGTGGTTTTTCCGTTCGTGGGAACTATAATAGGTGGAATATGGGCAGCTGCTGCATTTTTGCTTGATAAAATAAACTGTCCGCAAATGTTTTCCGCCGCCGTTCTTACTGTTATGCCTTATCTTTTAACAGGAGGAATCCATCTTGACGGATATATGGATTGCTGCGATGCTATTTTTTCCAGACGTCCGCTTGAAAAAAAGAGGGAGATATTAAAAGATTCCCATGTCGGTTCTTTTGCGGTTATCGCTCTTTCTGTACTGATACTGCTTGGTTTCGCAGCTTTTGCCTCCGGAAACGGTGATGAAAATATGCTTGCGCTTATATTTATTTGTACTGTTTCGCGCGCCTGCAGCGCAATAGGTGTATCCACTCTTCGGCCGATGGGTCACAGTGAATATGCCGGAAGTTTTCAAAAAAGTATAAGCATCGGCAATGTAATTGCTTTGGGAATTATCATAGCCGCTTCTTTTGCTATATCTTATTTTGCGTGCGGTTTGCATGGACTTTTATCCTGCGTTATAACCGCAACCGGATATACCATATTTACAAGGTTTGCTTTTAAAAATCTTGACGGTTTTTCCGGTGATGTTACCGGCTTTGGTCATACCCTTGCAGAACTTTGCGGAATAATAACTCTTATGGTATTTTAAGGAGAAAATATGGAACTTATAACCGGTGGGGCTTTTCAGGGAAAAACCGCTTTTGCGAAAGAAAATTTTGATATTTCCGATGCGGATATTTTTGTATGCGAAAAAAATTCAGCACCGGAATTTGATAAAAAATGTATCTCTCATATAGAAAAATTCAGTTTTTGGTGCATCGAGCACGGCATTGAACCTGCTGATTATTTTTTTGAGCACGCAGAAAACATCGAAGAAAAAATTATCATTTCAGATGATATTTCCTGCGGAGTTGTGCCTATTAATAAAACGGAAAGAGCCTGGCGCGAAGCAAACGGAAGGCTTCTTATAAAGCTTTCCGAAAAATCCGAGCACGTTTACAGAATTTTCTGCGGACTTTCACAGAGGTTGAAATAATATGAGCACTATATATCTTTTTCGCCATGGCATAACCGAGGGCAACAAAAAGCGCCTTTATTACGGAAGTTCCGATATTCCGCTTATTGAAGAGGGAATAGAAGCCATAAAAGAACGCAAAAATGCCGGAATATACCCTGATATTGACGGATACCGCATTATTACAACAGATCTGATGCGCACAGAGCAGACCCTTTTTGAAATGTACGGTCTGGTTGAGCACGAAACCGATCCTCGTTTAAGAGAATTCAGCTTCGGCGATTTTGAAATGCATTCCTATGAAGAGCTTAAAGACCGTTCTGACTATCAGGCCTGGATAACCGGCGATAACTGGCGCAATATCTGCCCGAATGGAGAAAGCGGCGAAATAATGCTTAATCGCTCTCTTGAAGCCATGAAGGATTATCTCGGGCAGGACTGCATTATCGTCTGTCATGGCGGGGTTATTGCAGGCTTGATGCTTACCTGGTTTCCCGGTGACGAAACCGCGGAACATTTTTACGCATGGCAGCCAAAGCCCTGTGAAGGCTATAAAATCAATTTTGATGAAAACCTTAGACCAATATCCTATGAAAAAATAACGCTTGAATAAAGCAAAAGGCCCGCTTCTGCGGGCCTTTGTTATTTTACGGGATTCTGAAAGTTACTTCCCAATCTCCTTCGGTATAATTCTCGTATATCCAAAAGCTTCCGTAAAGCCGGCAGCCTTCGATTTCTTCTGGAGAAATATCAAAACAATAATCCACCCAGGTTTCATCCGGAGCAAAAAGATTCGGTTCAACTTCTCCAAAGTTATATATATATTTCATATTTGTTGAATGAATTTCGTTTCCGTTTTTGTCAAAAACCGAAAGAAATCCTATATGATCGTTATAGTGTCTGTTTCCGTAAAATACTTTTATATGCAGCTTATCATCAATAAAACCCATTGCGACAAATTCCGCTCCGGTTTCGGAAGTATAAAAACTATCGCCTATTTTGGAAAGATAGTTTTCTGTTTCTTCATCATAATACTCATATTCAAAATATCCGTCGTTCAGATTCAGCATATTCTGAATAACCCTCGGAATCCTTTCATACGCAAAACGATAAATATTATTTTGCAAAGAACCCGATTCGTATTTATCTTTAAGACGTTTATATCTTGTTACGTCTGTTTCATATTCCGGAAAAAGTTCCGCTTTACTAAGATCAATTTCATCGATAAATCCTTCGTGCTCAAACTTTCCGCTTAAAAAGCAGTTCATGCTCAAGGTAACCTTGCCCTTTGGAATAGAGTTGTCCCTGCTGTTGATATTAACAAGAAAAGCAGCTTTTCCGGTTTCTTCGTCATATCCTATTTTGGAGCAGGTTCCGTGCTGGTCATAGGGAATTTTAAGACTATAGCTGTCGTAAAGATCGATACTTTTATCGATCCTGTTACCCGTTATATCCTGCATAGAAACATAGATATGCGCTTCGTTATCTTTAATATCCGCAGATATAACCTCCATTTTTATTCCGTTATCTTCGCACGAAAGGTTTACAGGCTTTAAGCTTTGCGCCACAGAAGGAAAAGCGTAATATAAAACCTCATCAAGGCTTGCGTTATATGCTTTTGCAAAAGACGTTATACCCAAAGCGGAAAAGGCAATAAGCGCAGCAATAAGAGAGAGTATTACTTTTTTGCTTATTCGCCTTTTATATATTTTTTTATCCGCTTCTGCAATAAGCTCTTCGTCTATAATTCCAATAGCTTCCATAATTTTATCGCCGTTCATCAAGCATACCTTCTTTCTCCAGAAAGGATAATATCTTTTTTCTTGTTCTGCAAAGCAGGGTAGAGGTTTTGCTTTTACTGAACCCGAATTTTTTGCAGATATCCGAAACAGAATCAAAATAATAATATCTGCGGATAAAAATCACTCTTTCTGTTTCCGGAAGTTTTTTCAGAAAATCAGAAATCATTTTTGCAAGTTCTTTTGTTTCAATTTCCTCAAACACAGAATTATTTGAAGGAACACATTCTTCTATTTCTTCAAAAGCCAAATCAACTTCGCCGCTGCCTCTTTTTTCTGTTTTTTTGCTGCGCCATTTGTTAAGTGATATGTACCTTGTAATTTTACTTAAAAAAGCGGAAAAAATCCTTGGTTTTTCCGGCGGAACAGCATTCCACGCACCAAGATATGTATCGTTTACGCTTTCTTCGGAATCTTCGTTATTCAAAAGAATATTATAAGCTATTTTATAAAGGTAGTTTCCGTATTTTAAAGCGGTTTCGGTAATTGCGGATTCTTTTCTTTCAAAATAAAGCTCTATTATTTTTTCATCTTCCAAATTTTTCACCACCTTGTTATTATTTTTATCCTTTCAATAATACAGTAACGTTTTTTTACCAAAAGTTGCAGAATAATTAAAAAAACCGAAAAAGTTTTTATACTTTTTCGGTTCCTTTTTATTATATTCTTCCAAGCGCCTTCATCTGGGCAAGCACTTTTTGAAGTTTTTCTTCGCGGTTTTTGGCCGCAACTTCGTGGATACACCATTCCGGTTCCACAAGTTCAAGAATTTCTCTGACTCGCGGACTTGAAAAGGGAAGATGCTGATCTATGTTAAGAATTATATCATAGCTTTGTGCAAAGCGGTCATAAAAATCTTCTTCCGGAGTAATATCCATGGTTTTAAGTTTTGCAACGTATTTTCCTGTGGTGGATTTATGAAGATGAAGCGCTTTAAAATATTTTGCAAGCTCTCCGTGATTTTTAACGGTATCAAGAACAAAATCTATGCCTTGTTCTTCATCGGTAATATTTTGTGGGGCACACATAAGGTGGCCGGTATCCATAAGAATGCCTTTATTATCATAATCTGTAAGTTCCAGCATCAAAGCGGTTTCTGCGGGTTTTAAAAGCATCATTCCGGGAGTGAAGAGATTTTCGAACAACAGTTTAAAGTGATAGTTTCTGCCCCTTGTAAGCTCGTTCACAACCTCTGCCGCGGCACGGATTACCTGTTCATCGGTGTGTTCCCATTTATATGTAATAACTTCTTCGTTGGAAACATCATTTACATGGAAAACAACATATTCCGCACCCATTTTTTCAGCATAATCCATATCTGCACGATATGGAGCAAGAAACTCTTCGCGGTTTTTTGCTCTGTAATATCCTTCCCAGACTTCCTGCGTTCCGAAATGAAGTTTAAGCCTTTCGGTATCTCCGTACCAAAAATCAACCCAGTTTGGATAAAAATAAAGATGCACACCAAGAACGTTGTTTTCATCATAAATTCCGGTGGTATCCTCGCCGCCGCGAATAACCTCACAGCCGTCGCAAAGGCAATCCGCAATAAATTTATTCATATCCGCTTTATCTTTATATGCTTTAAGCCATTCGTTTTCGCTTACTACGTTTACAATATGTTTCATAAAAATCACCCAAAACAGATTATACTACAAATTCCCGATAATAAAAAGAGCCGTTTTTGCTTTTTGTGCAAAAACGGCAGGGAAGAGGTAAAAAAAGAACCGCAGCCATAAGCTGCGGTTTTGTTTGGTGGGGACAATAGGACTCGAACCTATGACCCCCTGCTTGTAAGGCAGGTGCTCTAACCAGCTGAGCTATGCCCCCAAACGACTTGTTTATTATAACCCATATAAAAACAAAAGTCAACCCTTTTTTGAAAAAAATTAAAAAATTTTTTTATTTTTTTATAGCAACAATAATTGCTCTTTCGCTGTCCCTGCGAATGGGAAGAAAGCTGTCTTCATCAAAAACCGCTTTTACTTCAAAACCCGTTTGAGAAAGCATATCTTTAAGATATTCTATATCGTAAGCTTTTTCAGAAAAATCGCTGTTATAGCGGCAATAAAGTCCGTCGTTTTCTGTTTTATCAAAGAAATCCAAAGATATATCCACAGTAACACCGTCTTTATCAAGAGCATTTCTCCATGCGCAGAAGGTTTCTTCGGTTTCATAAACAAAGCAGTTATCCGCAAGAACCTCTTTGTGCTTATAAACGGTATTTACGTCAAAAACAAAAACCGCACCCTTGTTGGAAAAAAGCGAAACCTTTTTAAAAACGTCCATAAGCTCATCTTCATCAAGAATATGGTTAATACTATCCAAAGCACATACGGTAGCGTCTATGGTTCCAAAAAGATCAAGGTCGCTCATTTCCTGGCAAAGGAACAAAACTTCGCTTTCAAGCATTTCGCGCTTTTCCATAGCGACGGAAAGCATTTCGTAAGAATTATCCACCGCCACTATATCATATCCAAAAGGTTCCAGTTCAAAACTTAAAGAACCGGTTCCGCAGGCAAGATCAAGCAAAAGCTGCGCATTTGGATTATATTTCTGAATAATCGCATCAAAATATCTTGCCCTTGCAGGATAATCCACGTTTTTTGTGAATTTATCATAAAATCGTGCAAAATCACCGTAATCGCTCATTTTTTATCCTCAAGACGGCTGAAAACAAGCGCATAACCACCGCTGGAATCATAATCTTCGGAAAGGGAACGGTTAACGCGGCTTATGGTTGCGGTAGAAGCACCGGTTTCTTCAACAATATCACTGTAAACTCTTTTATCTGTAAGCATCTTTGCTACATGGAATCTTTGCGAAAGGGTTTTAAGCTCCGGAACCGTACAAAGATCCCTGAAAAAGCTGTAACACTCTTCTTTGGTTTCAAGAGTAAGGATGGCCTCGAAAAGGCTGTCAAGTCGTTCGTCTTTAAGACGTTTATTCATAAAAAACACCCCTCACGCTTTAAAATACTGAACTGAATCCAGCTCTTTCATTTTATCAGTTTAGTGTGTGAAAGTCAATAATAAAATGTAAATTATATATTAATAAGTTATACAAATTTATGGTGTGTTTTTTGGATATACAAACATAAAAATTTGTGATAGAATATTGTTTGCATAGAGCAAAAACCTTTTGCGTATATTTATATGCCGAAAGGGGAGTGCTTTGTTTTGAAATATAGCGTAATAAAGGCATTTATCGTTACAATATGTGCGTTTTTTATTGTTGCAGCGCCTTTTTTATATTATCCGGAAGAACCGATAGCTGCGGCTTCTTCAGGTCTTTTTTCCGAAGAAGAGTTTATTATTCTTGATGCGGGGCACGGCGGAGAAGACGGCGGAGCCATAGGAGCCGGAGGCATAGTCGAAAAAGACATAAATCTTTCCATAACTCTTAAAACCGCAAAATTTCTTCGTTTTTTCGGATATGACGTTAAACTTACAAGAAAAACGGATATTATGACCTGCGATGAAGGCCTTGATACTCAAAGAGAAAGAAAAATTTCGGATATCAAAAACCGTCTTGCAATGCTGAATGATTCGCAGTGCCTTTGCTTTATATCAATACACCAAAATATTTTTGGCGGAGATGCCCGCGGCGCACAGGTTTTTTACAGCAAAAACGAACCTGAAAGCAAAAAACTTGCAGAAACCCTGCAATACGGAATATCTTCTCTGCTTCAGCCCGAAAACAAAAGGGTGATTAAAGAAGCCACAAAAGATATATATCTTTTGCACCATGCAGAAAATCCTGCCGTTCTTGTGGAATGCGGTTTTATTTCCAACAGCAAAGAGGCCGCCTTGCTTTCCGAAGACGGCTATCAGAATAAAATGGCTTTTGCTATTGCTTTTTCATCAGTAAAACACCTTACCGAAAAGGAAGTATAAAATGGAAAAACTTAAAAAAATATTTATTTGTTCCGAATGCGGATATGAAACTCCAAAATGGATGGGTAAATGCCCAGAGTGTGGCGAATGGAACACTTTTATCGAAGATGTCCGGGCAGAAGAAACGCCTTCCAAACAAAAAACAGCAGGACTTATAATAACCGATCCGGAAGCCGAAACTGTAACAAGCATTGCTGACGTTGACGTTGATGATGAATTCCGTTATGTAACCGGAATAGACGAACTTGACAGAGTTCTTGGCGGAGGAATTGTAAAGGGTTCCGTTATACTTCTTGGCGGCGATCCGGGTATCGGAAAATCCACTATGCTGCTTCAAATATGCGGAAGACTTTCCGAAAAAATGAAAATTCTTTATGTGGCCGGAGAAGAAAGCAAATCACAGCTAAAACTCCGTGCCAAAAGGGTTGGTGTGAACAGTAAAAACCTGCTTATTGCACCATATACCGATATCGGTCAGGTTGTAAACGCAATAAATGCAGAAAAACCGGATATGGTTATGGTGGATTCTATTCAGACTATGAGTTTTTCCGGAATTTCATCTTCCAGCGGAAGCATAACACAGGTTAAGGAATGTACTTCCATACTGACAAAAGTTGCAAAAAAAGCAAATATTCCGGTCATAATTGTAGGCCACGTCAATAAAGACGGTGCCATTGCCGGACCAAAGGTTATGGAGCATATTGTGGATACCGTTCTGCATTTTGAAGGCGAGCGCACCATGAGCTACCGCATTCTTCGTTCAATAAAAAACCGCTTTGGTTCCACAAACGAAATCGGAATTTTCGAAATGAATGAAAACGGTCTGCACGAGGTCGAAAATCCTTCCGTTGCATTGCTTTCCGAAAGGCCGACAAATGTTTCGGGCACCTGCGTAAGTTGCATTATAGAGGGAACAAGGCCCATTTTTGCGGAAGTTCAGGCGCTTGTTTCCAAAACAGGCTTCGGTGTTCCAAGAAGGACCTCCACAGGGTTTGATTTTAACCGTACTGCACTGCTTATTGCTGTCCTTGAAAAAAGGGCCGGATATTATTTTGGGAGCATGGATACATATATAAACGTAATCGGCGGTTTAAAGCTGGACGAGCCTGCGGCAGATTTATCCGTAGCCATCGCTCTTATTTCCAGCCTTACGGATACGGTTGTTGACAGCAGTATTGTAGCTTTCGGCGAAATTGGCCTTGGCGGGGAACTGCGAAGTGTTTCCAACACAGAAAGCCGCATAAAAGAAGCCGAAAAACTTGGATTTACCGAAATAATACTTCCTCTGCAAAGCCTTAAAAAACTTCATAAAGAGGATTACAAAATAAAGCTTACCGGTGTTGCAAGTATCGGCGAAGCTTTTTCGGCAATTCGTAAAAAAGAGGAAAAAAATTAATGAATTTTATAGAAAAACCTAATTTTCCATCAAAAAATATAACAGCTGCGGCGGTTTCTTCCGAAGCGGAAGATGTTATTTCCGCGCTTGAATCTGCCAAAATAGCTGTTATTCCCATAAATCCTAATGAAAACCTTCCCACAGGAATAGCTTCTCATGCAGATTTGCAGCTTCTTCACCTTGGAGGAAATTCTGTGCTCACAGCCGGATGTTCAAAGCAGAGCACCGATATGCTGGAAATGTTTGGGTTTAATTTACAAAATACAGAAGAACAGCCCGATGCTTCGTATCCGGATGATTGTCTTATAAATGCGCAGATAATAGGCAGAAACATTATAATTAATCCGGATGCCGCAGATGAAAAACTTTTGCGTTTTGCCGAAGAAAACAATTATAATATCATTGCCGTAAAACAAGGCTATGCAAAATGTTCAACGCTTGCAGTATGCGAAGATGCAATTATAACTGCCGATCCAGGTATTGCGAAAATTTTAACACAAAAAGAAATAGAGGTTCTTAAAATTAAAGAAGGTGGAATATATTTACGCGGATACGACACCGGATTAATCGGCGGCTGCGGGGGAATGGTCGAAAACAAAATTCTTGGCACATCAGGAAGTCTTAAATCCATTAAAGATTATGACAATATAAAAGATTTTCTTCGTAACAGAAATATTTATGCAGAAAATCTTGGAGGAAAAACTTTGCGTGATATTGGTGGAATTTTACCGCTTTGCGAAGAATAAAATGCATAAACCGTTTAGAAAAAGTCCGGGTTTTACCGGGCTTTTTTATTTATAGAACTTGACGAGAAGAGGCTTTATATGATATAATTTTCATAGAGCCTATTTCGCTAAATAGAAATTTAACGAAGTTTAGGGGACAAAAACAGGAGGTACTGCTATGAATAAAGATAATCTTAATGATTGCCCGGAATTCCTTCAGGATTTTCTTTTTTATATGGAAACCATTAAAGGACGATCTCCTCGGACTGTTGACGGATATTATTTTGATTTAAGATCATTTATTAGATTTTTAATGATAGATAATGGACTTGTTCCCAAAGATACAGATTATAAAGAAATTAAAATTGCTTCTGCAAGTTTTGATCTTATTAAAAACGCTACGAGAAACGATGCAATGCGTTTTCTTTCAGAATTCCAGCGCAATCACGATAACGAAGCCAAAGCACGTTCCAGAAAAGTTTCTGCTATAAGGTCTTTTTATAAATATCTTACGGTTTCCAGCGGTAAACTTGCCGAAAACCCGATGCTGAATCTTGAAACGCCAAAACTTAAAAAAACTTTGCCTAAATACCTTACTCTTGAACAGGCTCTGGAACTTTTAACACATGTGGAAACCAATTTTACCGAACGAGATTTTTGTATTATAACGCTTTTTTTAAACTGCGGAATGCGTCTTTCGGAACTTTGCGGAATCAATATTCATGATATTCGTGATAATCAGCTTAAACTGCTTGGTAAAGGTAACAAAGAACGCATAGTTTATCTTAACGGTTCCTGCATTGATGCTGTAAATAATTATCTTGCGGTGCTCAATTCCGGCGAAAAAGTAAAAAGAGTTGATAAAAACGCACTTTTTTTGAACCGGAACGGCAAAAGAATAAGTCCAAGACGCGTGGAACAAATTGTGGAACATTGTCTTAAAGAAGCCGGTCTTGACGGTATGGGAATTTCTCCGCATAAACTTCGTCACACAGCCGCAACGCTTCTTTATCAGGATGCAGGAGTTGATATCCGCGTTCTTAAAGAGCTTCTTGGACACGAAAGCCTTTCCACAACAGAAATATATACCCATGTAAGCAACAAACAAATCGAAGATGCTTCCAATAAATCTCCGCTTAAAAATGTAAAACAGCCAAAGAAAAAAATCAAAGAACCGACTGAATAACTATTGAAACATATGCCGAAAAAGCAGAAAAAATTGCAAAAACAGCTGTAAAGCCTATGAATTTTACAGTAAGGTTTTTGGCTTTAAACCGTGCTTTTTCGGCATTATTGTTTTTAACTGCTTCATTAAGAGCAAGCGAAGAATAAAAAGAATTTTCTGCCATTATTATAAGCATAAATCCAAAATAAATCACCGATGTAAAATAAGATATTACAGAATTTACAAAATTCTGCGATCCAAAAAACATATAATTTAAACCGCTTGCAAACGTATTAAAAATTCCGTATGCAAAAACAAAAAACACAGACGTATATTTTCCTATTATGCTTAATCCGGCAGAGTATATCAAAATTAAAAAAACAGCAGAAAGAGAAAATTTATTTAAAAACTCATTTAAAAAATTTTCTGTTGTTTTTGAAGTCATCATAAACAAATTTTTGCAGATATTTTCCGGAATTATTTTTAGCACGCTTATTCCAAAAACACCACCCAGAATGAGCACGATGCACAACATTAAAAGAATTCTGTTTTTATAAAGCGCATTTATTACTGTCTTTTTGTCCATTTTTCTTAAACCTCTCTTCCCTTTTACCGCTTCCCTATCATATATATAAATAAAAAGCTCCGGATATTCCGGAGCTTTTATATTTTTTAAATTATTTATCTGCCATTGCAACTTTTATCATAATAGCGCATTCAACGCGTTTTCTTTCAAGCTCGCAAGAGATTTTTACAGGCTTGTTTATATCTTTGTTAAAGCTGTAGTTATTGGCGTTACAGCCGCCGGAACAATAAAATCTTGCCCAGCAATCACGGCAGCCTTCTTTTGTATAGATATTTGAGCACGCAAATTTATCCTTCATCTCGATGTTAAGAGTTTCGTCATCAAGATTGCCCATCTTCCATTCATCGTTGCCGACAAACTGGTGACAGGGATAGATATCTCCGTCCGGAGTTACGGAAACATATTCATTTCCGCATCCGCATCCGCGAAGGCGTTTGATTGCGCAGGGACCCTGGTCAAGGTCGATCATAAAGTGGAAGAAGTTAAAGCATCCGCCTTCTTCTTTTTTTCTTCTTACCATTTCCACTGCAAGTTTTTCGTATTCGGCAAAAATCGCGGGAAGATCGGCTTCTGTAAGAGCATAAGGCTCGCTGGGATCCGCAATAACCGGTTCGACGCTAAGCTGATCAAAGCCAAGGTCGTCCGCTATATGATATACGTCCTGGGCAAAATCAATATTTTCCTTGGTAAAAGTACCGCGGACATAATATTCTTTGTTTTCACCCTGCATACGCTTTTCCACAAGTTTCCGGAATTTGGGAACAATAATATCATAGCTTCCCTTTTTATTAATGGTAGGACGCATATTATCGTTAACGCATTTTCTTCCGTCAAGAGAAAGAACAACGTTCTTCATTTCTTTATTGATATAATCAATATTTTCATCATTAAGAAGAACGCCGTTGGTGGTTACGGTAAAACGGAATTTTTTATTATATTCCTCTTCTTTGCTTCTTGCATAATCAACAATTTCTTTAACGGCATCCCAGTTCATAAGAGGTTCGCCGCCAAAGAAATCCAGTTCCAGATTATGGCGGTTGCCGGAATGAGTAAGCAGAAAATCTATTGCCTTTTTGCCGGTTTCTACGGGCATAAGCATTCTGCCTTTACCAAAGTCACCCGTGGAAGCAAAACAGTATTTGCATCGAAGGTTGCAGTCGTGAGAGATATGAAGGCACATGGATTTGATGGGTGCGCCTTTCATCATATCAGTAAAACGCTCGTAATCATCTTCGCTGAAAAGCTGACCGGCCTTCTGAAGGATTAAAAGTTCGGCATAAACGTCAAGAATATCCTGTTCCGGATATTCCGCGGAAAGATCTTTTACAATTTCGCAGGGACATTCTTCCGGAAGCTTGTCCTCGAACTTATTAAGAAGATCAAACGCAAGCTTATCCAGAACATGAACAGCACCGGAGTTCACGTCCAAAGCGATATAATAACCATTTTGATAAAAAGTATGTACCATTTAAATTACTCCAAAAAAACGGCAGGTGCGCCGTGTATGGCACACCTGCAATTTAATAATCAATAATAATTATTTGTTGCCTTTGCGGGATTCGTTTTCGCATTCCTGGTTAGCAACAGTGCAGGAAGTTTTGCATGCAGACTGGCAGGAAGCCTGGCATTCGCCGCAGCCGCCTTTTGCGCAGGATTCTTTAAGATTTGCGTTGTTAACAGTTTTAATGTGTTCCATTATGTTATCCTCCTGAAAAAATTACATTTTAACATAGTTAGTATAGCACATAATTTATTGCGTTGCAACTATTTTCTTTTAATATAATTAACTCCTATTATTCCGCCAGATAAAGCTGCAAAAATTATCATGGCCGCTTTAATCAAAGCACCTGTGCCAAATCCGGCCGTTCCGGCAATTCCTCCGGATATCCACACAACTATAAAGAAAATCGTTCCGGAAAAAGCGCCGCATGCAAAACCTTTTTCCCCGCAGATTTTTGCAGAAGCAAACCCTCCGCAAAAGGCTCCTGCGGCAAGGGCAGCCACAACAGAAGGAGAAATTACAAGCGCAGGAATATCTGCCGCGGCAAGCACTGCCGCCATCATGGTAATTATTAATGAAGATATTAAAATGCCTATACCGGCACCTATTCCTGCGGCCGAAGCAATTTTTTTAATAATTTTTCCGGACATATAAAAAACGCTCCTTTCGGATTTATCCTTTATAAGGATATTTTGAAAAGAGCGTTTTTATTCACAAATAAATTATTTTTCTGCTGCTTTCTCTTTTGCGGTAAGATTTTGCGCAACAGCCCATTTTGCAATGCGGACTTTGCTTCTGTCGCTGCCGGTTTCGATAACAACGGTATCTTCTTTTACAGAAACAACAAGGCCGATAATTCCGCCTGCGGTTACGATTTCATCGCCGATTTCAAGATTCTCTCTCATCGCTCTGTCTTCTTTGTCTTTTTTCTGCTGGGGACGGATGAGCATGAAATAGAAAACGATGAGTACAACAATAATAGGAGCAAAGCTGATAACGCTTTCAAGGATTCCGCCTTCTGCCGCGGGATCCGCTACGGTAAGAAGATAATTCATTTTGTACCTCCGAAAATTAATATAAGAATATTATAGATTAAAAATAAAGTATATTCAAGCGTTTATATTCTTTTTCCAAGAATCTCTCTGTATTTCTGATAAAACTCTTCAAAAGTTCCGTTATCAAGAGCTTCGCGGATTTTTTCCATAAGGGTATTATAGAAATAAAGATTATGCTGAACGGTAAGCCTGTGCGCAAGAAGTTCGTTTGCGCGAAGCAGATGGCGAACATAAGCTCTGCTGTGAAGACGGCAGGTAGGACATCCGCATTCCGGATCCACCGGACCCTGATCATAAATATATTTTTCGTTATTAAGGTTCCTTATACCCTGCCAGGTAAAAAGCGTGCCATGGCGTGCGTTGCGGCTTGGCATAACACAGTCAAAAAGATCAACGCCGCGATGAACCGCTTCAAGAATGTTTACCGGAGTACCTACGCCCATAAGATAGCGCGGCTTATCCTTCGGCATATAGGGTTCTACCGCATCTATAATACGGTACATTTCAAGAGTGGGTTCGCCCACGGCAAGTCCGCCGATGGCGTATCCGTCAAGATCGAGTTTTGCAATCTCTTTCATATGCTCAACGCGAAGATCTTCAAAAGTACATCCCTGGTTGATGCCAAAAAGCATCTGGTGCGGGTTGATGGTATCCGGAAGAGAGTTGAGTCTTTCCATTTCTGCCTTGCAGCGATGAAGCCATCTTACGGTGCGCGCACAGGACTGTGCAGCATAAGATTTTGGCGCAGGGTTTTCAACACATTCATCAAAAGCCATTGCAATTGTGCTTCCAAGATGGGACTGAATTTGCATGGATTCTTCCGGTCCCATAAAAATTCTGTGACCATCAAGATGACTTCTGAAATAGACGCCTTCTTCTTTTATTTTGCGCAGTTTGGAAAGGCTGAATACCTGAAAACCGCCGCTGTCTGTAAGAATAGGTCTGTCCCAGTTCATAAATTTATGAAGACCGCCAAGTTCTTTAACAACAAGGTCGCCGGGACGCAAAGAAAGGTGGTATGTGTTGCAAAGGGCAACCTGGCAATGAAGATCTTTTAAATCCTCTGCGGCAACGCCGCCTTTTATCGCTCCGCAGGTGGCTACGTTCATAAATGCAGGAGTCTGAACTGTTCCGTGAACAGTTTCAAACTCGCATCTGCGGGCTTTTCCTTCTGTTTTTAATACTGTAAACATAATTCTCCTCTTTAATAAGGCAATAATATAACTATATAAGTATAACTTAACTGCCAAATCTTTTCAAGTAATAAATGTAAAAAATATTGTTTTCAACACACTTTCCGTTTGGATAATAATTCTTGACATTTGTATAATTTTTATGATAATATAATAATACTTTTTGTATAACAAATCAGGAGATAGTTCTTATGGCAGAAATCGCAGATTTTGGACGCAAAGTTAAAAAAATTATGAAGCAGCGCGGAATAACCCAAACCTGGCTTGCTCAAAAAATAGGAGCAACCGAAGCCACTCTTTCAAGATATGTGAACAACAGCAGAAAACCACAGGCAGATATTGCCGCAGAAATCGCGGAAGCTTTGGACGTTTCTTTGGATTATCTTATGGGAATAACCGGCTTCCCTGCCCCGATAAAAACTTTGAGCACGGAAGAAACGCTGATGCTCAGCGCTTTTGCAAGGGCAAGCGCCAGGGACAGAAAAATAATATTCGGCGTTCTGGAAGACCATATGACTTCCGAAGAACTGGAAGCTTTTAAAAATTTAAAAAATTTATAACTTATGTGACTTTGTCACTGAAAAACAGAAAAATTTGGGTTATAATACAGACACAATAAAAAATTAATTGATTAAAGGAGTTAAATACTATGAAATATACTTGCATGATTTGCGGATACACCTATGATGAAGAAAAAGGCATTCCCGAAAAAGGAATTGCTCCCGGCACCAAATTCGAAGATCTTCCGGAAGATTTTCGCTGCCCGCTTTGCAAAATGCCAAAGGATAAGTTCAGAAACGTTGCAAAAGACGTTCAGGAATAATCGATAAATAATAAGTTTTCTCAAAACAAAAAATGACCGCAGATGCGGTCATTTTTTTGCTTTAAAACATATTACAATAAAAAATCAAAGTATCGCCATGGAATCGCCAAAAGAGAAAAATCTGTATCTTTCATCAATGGCCTGCTGATAGGCATTCATAACGTTCTCGTAACCGGCAAAGGCAGAAACAAGCATAATAAGGGTGCTTTCCGGCAGATGGAAGTTTGTGATAAGTCCGTCAAGAACCTTAAATTTAAATCCGGGATAAATAAAAATGCTTGTATCGTCATCGTCCGGACGGATATCACCGTATTTTGCCGCAACAGATTCAAGCGTTCTGCACGAAGTTGTGCCAACTGCAATAACGCGATGTCCTGCAGCTTTTGTTTCGTTTATCAGTTTTGCGGTTTCTTCCGGAAGAACGTAATGTTCCGTATGCATTATGTGGTGTTCAAAATCTTCCACTTTTACCGGGCGGAAGGTTCCCAGACCCACATGCAAAGTAACAAAGGCCGTTTTAACGCCTTTTTCTCTGATTTTTTCAAGAAGTTCGTTTGTAAAATGCAATCCGGCGGTTGGCGCCGCTGCGGAACCTATCGGGTCGGAATAAACCGTCTGGTAGCGCTCTTTATCCGCAAGTTTTTCTGTAATATATGGCGGAAGAGGCATCTGTCCGATTTCATCAAGCACGTTATAAATATTGCCTTCGTGCTCAAATCTTACTATTCTGTTTCCCTCTTCAACTATATCAATAACTTCCGCTTTAAGAAGGCCTCCGCCGAATACAAACCTTTTTCCGATTTTGGCATGTTTGCCCGGACGTACAAGAATTTCCCATACGTCAAGATCCTTTTGTTTAAGAAGAAGAAATTCTATCGGAGAATGTGTGTCTTCTCTTTCGCCGATAAGCCTTGCAGGAATAACACGGGAATTGTTCAGTACAAGAAGATCTCCCGGTTCCAAAAGGTCTATAATATCATAAAAATGCTTATGTTCAACTTTACCGGTTTCTCTGTCAAGATGCATAAGCCTGGAATGGTCGCGCTGATCCGCAGGATGCTGCGCAATAAGCTCTTCCGGAAGGTCAAAATAAAAATCACTTGTTTTCATCAAATCACCAATTATCACAATTTTTGTAAAAATATTGACATAAAAAATATGTAATGATAAAATCAGAAACATATTGATATAACTTATATATTATATTGCAATAAGGAATTTATTGCAAGTTATTTTATTAAAGGAGGGCGCTTTTATGAAAAATTATAAGGTTGGTGTTATCGGAGCCACCGGAATGGTCGGTCAGCGTCTTATAACTCTTCTTTCCGAACATCCGTGGTTTAATATAGAAGTTCTTGCCGCTTCCGGCAAAAGTGCCGGAAAAACCTATGAAAACGCTGTTGCCGGCCGTTGGGCAATGGAATCCCCTATTCCGGAATCCATAAAGAATATGACCGTTCTTGATGCGGAAAAAGATGCCGAAGGCATAGCTTCTGTTGTTGATTTTGTTTTCTGCGCGGTAAATATGGATAAAGCCGCAACAAAAGCTCTTGAAGAAAAATACGCAAAACTGGAATGCCCCGTTATGTCCAACAACAGCGCAAACCGCAAAGAACCGGACGTTCCGATGATCATTCCGGAAATCAATCCGGATCATATAAAAGTTATAGAAGCTCAAAAACAACGCCTTGGAACAAAACGCGGATTTATCTCCGTAAAGTCCAACTGCTCCATTCAAAGCTACGTTCCCGCGCTTCACCCGCTTATGAAGTTCGGCATTACAAAGGTTCTGGCCTGCACATATCAGGCAATTTCCGGCGCAGGAAAAAACTTTGAACGCTGGCCCGAAATGGTAGATAACCTTATCCCATATATAGGCGGAGAAGAAGAAAAAAGCGAGCAGGAACCGCTTAAAATATGGGGAAAAATCGAAGATGGAAAAATAATCAATGCTTCTTCCCCTGCCATTACTACCCAGTGCCTTCGTGTTCCCGTTTCCGATGGTCACACCGCCGCAGTATTCGTAAGTTTTGAAAACAAACCTTCCGAAGAGGAGATAAAAGCTCTTTGGAAGGAATATAAAGGTGAACCGCAGATGCTCGGTCTTCCTTCCGCACCGGAACATTTTCTTACCTATTTTGAAGAACCGGATCGTCCTCAGGCAAAGCTTGACCGCAATCTTGAAAAAGGTATGGGTGTTTCCATCGGCCGTCTTCGTCCGGACAGTCAATATGATTATAAATTTGTAAGTCTTTCTCACAACACTTTGCGCGGTGCAGCCGGCGGAAACGTGCTTATGGCAGAACTTTATGCCGCAAAAGGATATTTTGACTGATTATATTAACATAATAAAAGTAACCTCCGCATAGGTTTTAAGCATATACTTAAAACTTGCGGAGGTTTTTTATATGAAAAACACATTGTTTGTCGGATGCGGAGCCGCCGTTGCTGCTCCAATGAGAGAAGACGGTACCGTTAATCTGAAAAAATATGCCGATTTTATTGATGAACTTATTCAAAAAGGCATTGATGCAGTAATTGTGAACGGCACTACCGGAGAATCCGCCACACTTTCTGACGAAGAACAATATAATATAATCTGCTGTGCAAAAGATGTGATAAATCACCGTGTTCCGCTTATTGCCGGAGCCGGAAGCAACAACACAAGCCATGCCGCAAAGCTTGCCCTTAACGCACGAAACGCCGGCGCAGACGCGATTCTTTCCGTCACTCCATATTATAACAAAGCCAATGAAAACGGCCTTTTGGAGCACTATTCTTTTATTACAAAATACTGCCAGCTTCCTACCATCATATATAACGTACCTTCCCGTACCGGAATGAACGTAAAACCGGAAACATACGCAAAACTTGCAGAAAATCCGTTTATCTGCGCAATCAAGGAAGCTTCCGGCAATATTGTTCAGGCAGAAAGAACTATTTCTCTTTGCGGTGATAAAATAGATATATATTCCGGAAATGATGAACTTACCGTTCCGTTTCTGAGCATCGGCGCCAAGGGCGTAATTTCTGTTGCAGCAAATATAGTTCCAAAAGAAATGCAAAAGCTCTGCTCGCTGTATTTTGAAGGAAAATACGCAGAAGCCGCGCGTAAACAAATTGAGCTTATTCCGCTTATTGATGCGCTTTTTTCGGATACAAATCCCGTTCCTGCAAAAGAAGCGCTTAATATGCTCGGCAAAGATTTCGGCCCGTGCAGGCTGCCTCTCGGTCCTATGGAAGCAAGCAAAAAAGATCATCTTCGTGCCGCACTCGAGCACATTAATCTTGTTTGAGTATGCAACAAACCGGCCGTCTTATTTTGAGCACCGTATGTTTTATGCAAAAATGAGCAAAGCATAAATATGCTTTGCTCATTTTTATTTTATAATTTTATTATTGCCACACAAAAGTTTTAATTACCCACAGCATAATGTTTTATTCGTCATAAAAACGCGCTCCCTTTTCTAAACTTCTACGCATTTTTTAAGATAATCCGAAATATCTTTTACTGCTTTTGCGCGGCTGTCGCTCATAATTTCCCATACCGGTTTTTCTGTGTTTTTTCCTTCAAAATAATTTCTTGCATAAATTATTACGGATTCCAAATCTTTATCATCGTGCAATTTATCATACGCTTTGTCAAAAACAGACATATCGAATTTATACAGATGTTCTGTATAAATTTCTATTTCGTAAAGATGAAGTTTATTTCGTTCTTCTTCCGGTTCCTGCGCCCATCCGGCCTGATACAAAACCGCAAAATCATCAAGATTATCAAAATAATAATTGCTTTTTGTTCTGCTTGGAACATCCGGGAATTCGTTTTTTCTGATATATTCAAAAATACCTTCCACACACCATTTTACAACATCATTCCAGTCTTCCTGCTGTTCTTCAATCTTTTTTTCGAGCAGCAATTCAAGCGAATCCAGACCTTTTTCCATTGAGGAAATATAAGGTTCACAATTTACAGATTTATTAAGATAATCCGGCATTAATTCATCGCCGAGTTTAAGGGTTTCGCTCATATGATAAAGTTTTATTTTTTTCATTAATTTATACCCACGTATCCGGTTTTTTCTATAAGTTCCTGGCCCTCTTCCGAAAGCACCCATTCCAGAAATTTATCAACGTTTTCGTTTGTATTGCCTTTATAAGTAACGGCATAAAGCGGCCCCGTTATTGGGTAAGTTCCGTTTTTTATGTTTTC
>SVNB01000017.1 GCA_015067125.1 Oscillospiraceae bacterium | reverse complement strand
AAATTTGATTATCTCGTAAGAAATTCCCACGGTTATGGGCAGCATAAGCACTTTAAGCAGAACGCGGATCAAAAGATTTTCCCAGGTGATTACGGAAGAAACCAAAACGCTTACCACAAGAACGATAAGAAGAAAGCTTGTTCCGCATCTGGGGTGAAAACGTTTTTGCATTCTTACGTTTTCCACGGTAAGATCAAGACCCTGTTCATAGCAGAATATGGTTTTGTGTTCCGCGCCGTGATACATAAAGGTTCTTTTTATATCTTTCATCTGGGAAACACCGATTACGTAAACAAGAAAAAGTCCGATTTTTATAACGCCTTCTATTGCGGAAAGCGCAACTTTGCTTGTGATAAAATCCGAAACAAGACCCGTAACCAGTGCAGGCACGCCAAAAAAAAGGCCTATTGCAAGCACCAGCGCAAGAACGGTGACAATGGTGCTGAAAACGCTTCCGGCAGCTTTGCCAAAGGTTTTATCAAGCCAAAGTTCAAATTTATCCGGTTCTTCTTCCTGACCGGAAATTTCAGCGGACTTCATAAGGCAGTCGTAACCCTGAATAAGTGTATCCACAAAATTAAATATTCCGCGGACAAACGGAACTTTTCTTATTCCGGTAAGTTTTTTTGTATCCCATACGGAAAGATCTATTTCTCCGTTTGGTTTTCTTACGGCCATGGCGCTTTTAAACGGGCCTTTCATCATAATGCCTTCCAAAAGGGCCTGGCCGCCAACGGAAGTTTTTATTGCGCAGGATTGTTTTTCGTTTCTTTCCATTTTTTCTCCTTTGTTATTTATCAATGGGAAGGCGGATAACAACTGTTGTGCCTTCGCCTTCAATGCTTTCGAGTATAATTTCGCCGCCGTGCATTCTGATGATTTCATCGGCGACCGCAAGGCCGATGCCGCTTCCGCGGCGAGTGGCGTTGCCTTTGAAGAATTTTGTTTTTACTTTTTCAAGCTGATCCGCCGGAATACCGATGCCGGTATCTTTTACAGCGATATCCACAAAGCCTTTTTCTGTTCTTGCAACGGTTATTGTTATGCTGCCACCTTCATCGCTGTATTTTATGGCGTTATCAATTATATTTACAAAAACCTGGCGCAGGCGGTTTTTATCGCCCATAACCGGGATTATATCGTCGCTTTCTTGATATATAAGGTCTTTTTTCTCTCTTATGGCGCGCTGTTCAAAGGTCAGCACCGTTTCGGAAAGTTCCGCAATAATATCCAGCTTCATGGGCTGAAGAATCATTCTTCCGCTTTGCAGACGGGAAAAATCCAAAAGCTCTTCCACCATTACAGAAAGACGTTCGGTTTCTCCGATAATAACGCCCATGCCGCGGCTTAAAGTTTTGTTATCTATGGTGTTATCTCTGGAAGAATCTTCGAGCATTTCTGCCCAGCCTTTTATTGCCGTTAAAGGGGTGCGCAGTTCGTGAGAAACAGAAGATATAAAATCGTTTTTCATTCTCTCTGTTGCGCCAAGTTCATCTGCCATATAGTTTATTGTTTCGCAAAGGTCGCCGATTTCATCATCGGTTTTCTTTTCCAGGCGGGCGTTAAAATCGCCTTCGGCAATTTTTTTGGCCGCTTCGCCGATTTCTCCGACCGGGATAACTATGGAGTTTATAAAGAACGAACCGGAAACCACCACAAAAAATATAATGGCAATACCGATAAGAGCAGTGCCGATTATGGCAAAGGTTATCTGCGAATCCACTTCTGCCAAAGAAGTTACCATGCGGAAAGAGGCAAAGGTTTCTGTACTGCCCTTTGGCACAACGGTAACGGACATTATGTTTTCTCCGTTTATTTCTCCGGTATATACTGCGGATTTTTCTTCCGTAAGCATTGCCTCGTTCCAATCCGGCGTAACGGAATCTTCCGCAGGGATAAATCCGCTGGAGGTAAGAACAACTTCTCCGCCTTTGCTTATAACCATAAGCTCCATCATGTTTCTTTTTTCAAAAGAGGTTACAATTCCCCGGAAGTACGCTTCGTAATCCCCGTTTTCTTCCAGAGTATATTTTGAAAGAAGGCCGGAAACCGTTTCTGCCTGAGAAAGCATTACCCTTTCCACGCTTTCGTAAAAATAGTTTTTTATGGAAAAACCAAGGGCAACTTCCAAGCTTATAAGTATTACAAGAATAACGCCAAGGTTGTTGAAAATCCAGCGTGCGGTTATCTTTTTTGCTTTTACCGCCATGCTCCGGCACCTCCCTTCCTCAAAAATCAAAAACAGCAAATCTATGCTTTATTTAAAAATGCGGCTGTTTACGCCATCCATTTATATCCGTAACCCCAGACGGTTTGCAGATGCGCAGGGCTTGAAGGTTCTTCTTCTATCTTCATGCGAAGTCTTCTGATATTTACGTCAACGATTTTATCATCACCGTTATAGCTGTTGCCCCATATTCTTTCCAGAATATTTTTTCTTTCCAGAGCTGTGCCTTCGTTGCCCATAAAAAGCTCCATCAGCTGAAATTCCACCTGGGTAAGGTCTATCGGCACGCCGTTTTTGGTAAGGGTTCTGCTTAAAATATTAAGTACAAACGGTCCGGAAACAAGCTCGTCATTGTGGGAATTTTCCGGCGTTACGGAAATTCTTCTGCAGATTGCATCCACCCTTGCGGTAAGTTCGCTTGGAGAAAAGGGTTTTGTAATATAGTCATCCGCGCCGAGCATCAGGCCGTTTACCTTATCCATTTCCTGCGATTTTGCGGAAAGAATGATGATGCCCACGTTGCTGTTTTGTTTTCTTATGCGCTGGCAAACGGCAAAGCCGTCGATTCCGGGCATCATAACGTCAAGTAGCACCACGCTGAAATCGTTCGGAGCCGCTTCGAAATATTTAAGGGCGTCCTCTCCGCAGCAGGCATCAACAACTTCGTACCCGGCGCGGCGAAGGGTTATAACCTCGAATTCGCGGATAGCGTCTTCGTCTTCACAAATAAGGATTTTTTTCATATTTCGTCCCTCCCGAAGGTTTTACATAAACATAAAACGTTCTTCAAATTCTTCCGGATCGATATAGAAGTTATCTTCCGGTTCCGCAAAGGATTTTGCGTAAAAATTTCTTGTGCCATCTTCTGCAACAAGAGTATATTCTTCGTATTTATCCTGATAATCGCTTTTTTGCACGGTGCAGATTTTAAAAATCACTTTTCCGCTTTCTTTTTCTATAAACACAAGTTCGTTATTAAGGGAGTTATAGTTAAGTTTTGTTCTGTCGTTCCATGCTTCTGGAACTTCGAAAAGAAAACCGTTTTCCGGATTTACGGCGCCGTTCCACACGGTTATGGTGTTTTCTTCCACCACCTGTTCAAACTGGATATAATAGAGTTCGTCGCTCTTTTTTCTGGCGTAATCCTCTCTTACCTCCACCGGAAGTTCCATAATTCCGTCGCCATTGGTATCCATGCAGTGAACTTCTGTATTACGCAGAAAAATTCCGCGCTTGCCAAGATTTCCGCCGACTATTATTATGGTAGGGGCGTTTTCTTCCTGCTCGGGTTCGGGTTCCGGTTCTTTTTCTTCCTCATAGGTCACAAAATCCGCAATGGTATATCTTTCTGCGTTTTCTTCTTCCAAAGTTATTATTTCTGTAAGATATACCCCTTCATAAACAGAAGAATCTATGAAATAGGCGGTTTTTCCGTTGCCGAGAGAACCTGTTTTTGCGGAAAGAATATTGCTGTATTGGGCATGAACAATTATTTCTTCCGTAACGGTCATTTCTGTTCCATTATAAAAAAGAACGCTGAAGAACGAACGGTCCGCGGAATTGTTTTTGAACACCGCAAAGTCGCTGTATCCATCGGCGTTTATATCGGTGATATCCGCGCCGTTGCAGGTTTCTGTATAAATGGTTTCAAGCCTGTTCTGCGCAAAGCGATATACTCCGATTCTGTCCGCCCATTTTGCGATAAGAGCTTCGCCTTTATCGTCGATAAAAGTAAATTCTATGCTTTTTATATCTCCGGAAAAACCCGCGGCTTCGTAAACAGAAATCCAGCCTTCGGCATCTTTTTTAAGCACGTTTATTCTTGTGCTTTCATCAACGGAAGAATAAAAAGCCATTGCTTCTTCCTCGCCGTCGCCGTCAAGATCACGGAAAATAAACGCAGAGTTGCTTCCGCCGCTTTCGGGATATTTTAACGTATAGTTTTCTCCGGCAACCTGCGCAAGGGCGGCATTAAGTTTTTCCTGTTCCTCACTTAAAAGCGGAGGATGCATAAGGGCTTCTGTATCCGTTTCGAAAACCGAACAGCCGGAAAGCGCCGCACAAAACAAAGCCGCAACCGCTGCAAGAAAAAGTTTTTTCATAAAAACGAAGCACCTCCTCTTTTAAATCTGTGATTATAGTTTTCTATATTATAATATAATACAAATCCGCTTTCTTTGTCAATCAATAAGCTGTAAACATTGTGTAAAAAAGAAAAAACGGAGCACGCATAACGCGCGCTCCGAAAATAAAACTTTTGCGGTATTTTATTTTTTTACAATATTCGGGTTTAAATTCTTTTAAAGGCATGGTAAAATATATATGTTTATTTTTCCATGCTGTCTTCGCAGTTTTTGATAAGGCTGAAAAGGCTGGAAGCAAAAAGCGGATAGGTTCTTGCAATGCTTTCGGAAGAAACGGAAATATTATCTGTTTTTACGGAATCTTCTTTTTCAAGCCTTCTGGCTTTTGCTTCGCAGGATTTCATATATGCGTCGGCGCTTTCAAGCGCTCCGGCATTTGGAATACTGAAGGTATTCATATTGTTTTTTGGATTAAAAGCATATATAATTCTGAACATACGGTAAACCGCCGTCATAAGATAGCCGGAAACCTGTTTAGTAAGTTCTTTGCTGCCGCTTTTGGCCAAAAGATCAAAAACCACGTTAAGAGAATTGGCTATAAGCTTTTTGTTGATTATGGGCAGAACACCCGCTCCGGAAACGGTGTTTTCTTTTCCGGCGGCATCCGGTTCCGGAATATCATCTACCGTAAGGGTCATGCCGTCCGGGTCGGCGCTTCTTCCAAGAAGATAATCGGCGGAAACTCCGTAAAAATCCGCCGCGCGGATAAGAAAATCCAGTCCGCATTCGCGAATGCCTTTTTCGTAATGAGAAAGCAGTGCCTGAGAAACACCCAGTTCCTTTGCGGCATCTTTCTGGCTTATTCCTTTTTCTTTTCTTAAAAGAGAGAGCACACGGGGAAAATCGGATTTCATATTAAAAACGTCCACCTTTTTTATGATACTGTTTGTATATTATAAATCAATTCATACATTTTGTAAAGTATTTTGCAGGAGGAAATATGGTAACTTACAGAATCCACCTTATCCGCCACGGAATGGCGGAAGATCCGGAGAAGAAAATTTGTCTTGGCCGCCACAGCGACCCTGCGCTTACTCCGGAAGGCGCAGAGGAACTGCGCGAACTTATGGATACCTATCAGTATCCCTTTGCAGAAAAAGTTTATTGCAGCCCTTCTCTTCGCTGCCGCCAGACCGCGGATATTCTTTTTCCGGAAACGGAATCTGAAATTATGGACGAGCTTGGGGAATGCGACCTTGGCGTTTTTGACGGCAAGCCCATAACCGAACTTATGGAAAATCCGGCATTCATCGGCTGGGTGGAAGGCAAATGTCCTCCTCCCGGCGGAGAAAAATCCGATGAATTCGGAAACCGCATTGCCTGTGCCCTTGATGATATAATCCACGATATGTCCAAAAACCACCTTATAGAAACGGCGGTTGTTACCCACGGCACGGTTATTATGGGTCTTTGCGCCATGTGCGGATACCCCAGACAGGAAATGCGCTATTGGGCAGCAAACAGCGGCTGCGGATACACCATCAGCACTTCGGTTTCCATGTGGATGCACGACCAGTGCTTCGAGGTTATTTCCACCCTTCCGTTTGAAAACCGCGATGATGAAGATGATGTGCCCGCACTTTCCGAGGAGGAACGCGAATGGAACTTTTTCGAGTAATCCGGCGCGACGCAAGGTGTGCTCTGCGGTTTTGCGGCGGAAGAGCCTCCGCATGCGTTCTGATAATTTTTCTGGCATATCTTGCCATAAGCCTTACAGAATCCATTCTGCTTTTTGTTTTTGCCGGAATGGAATCTCTTTATCTTGACTATGCCGCATTAAGCCAAATATCGCCGGAGGTGCTTTATATTTCCGGCGGAAGCGCGGCGGTTTATATTTTTGTTATTTCTGCCCTTGCCTTTGGCCACACAAAGCTGCATTTTGCCTTTGCGGAAGGAAAAGACGAAAACATCACCGTGCTTTTTGATGGATTTTCCTCTTTAAAAAGGCTTTTTGGCTGCATTTTCTTTTATCTTGGCTATGGAATACGCGCGGCGGTTTCTCTTGCCGCGGCGGCAATTCCCGGTACGGCAATTTTTTATGCCGCGTGGAAGTTTATTCCCGAAAGCGGAAGAACGATAGAGATTCTTCGCATTGCGGTTTGCTGCATTGCGGTGGCCGTGGTTATTCTTTGCCTTTCTCTTGCGCTTATTTTTATCCAGCGCTGGGCACTGGCGGAATATTATTATGTAAACGGAAGCGGAATTATAAAATCCTTTTCCCTTTCCGCAAAAGCCGCAAAAGGGCTTTGCACAACTATAATAAAATTCAAGCTTTCGTTTTTTGGCTGGGCGCTTGTTTCTTTATTTATTCTTCCTTTGCTTTGGTCCGTTCCGTATTATTCCGTTGCAAAAGCCATTTTCGCCAAATATCTTATGGAAAGATACGAACGCTCTCTTGCCGAAGTTCCCGGAGAAAGCGAAGAGGATTTTACTCCGGCATAAAAAGATTTACTGCCAGAACACTTAATATTGCGGCGGCGATATCCGCCAAAAGAGCAGCAGGAACCGTATTCCTGCTGTTTTTTATTCCCACCGCGCCGTAATATACCGCAACGGTATAAAAGGTGGTTTCGCTTCCCCCCATAAGCACAGAAGCCACACGTTCCGCGAAGCAGCCGCTTTTAAGTTCCCGGCAAAGTTCTTCGTAATACCCCAGCGCGCCGGAACCGGAAAAAGGCCGCATAACCGCAAGGGGCAGAACTTCCGGCGGAAAGCCCAGTTTTTCTGCCAGCGGAGAAACAAAAACGGTTACGGCTTCAAGAATTCCGCTTGCCCTTATCATTCCAACGGCGGTCATAAGAAAACAAAGGGCGGGCAAAATTGCCGCGGCAGAACGCAGACCTTCTTTTGCGCCTTCTGTAAAAACCGCAAAAACGTCGATCTTTTTTATCACAGCAAATCCGGTGATAAAAGCAATCACCGCCGGTACCACAATGCCGGTCATTTTTTTCCTCCTTTTAAAAAAGTGATTTTCGCCGCGGCCATTCCCACCAAAAGGGAAAGAGCGCTTACAAACCACACCGCCGGAAGAATATCCATGGGGTTTTCGGCTCCGGCTTCCAGCCGCAAAGCCGCCACAGTTGTGGGAATAAGCTGTAACGATGCGGTATTCATCACCACAAAGCAGACCATTTCTGCAGTGGCCGCAGAAGAATATCCGGATATGCGATGCAGTTCCTTCATGGCGGAAATTCCCAAAGGCGTTGCCGCATTGCCAAGCCCCAGTAAATTTGCGGTTATGTTCATGGAAACGGCGCCAAGAGCTTTTTCTTCATTTTTAAGCCGCGGAAAAATTATTTTAAGCAGCGGCCGCAGCAGGCTGCAGATGATGCTTACCAATCCGCTTTTTTCCGCAACGGACATTATCCCGCTCCAGAAACAAAGGGAACCAAGAAGTTTTACGGAAAGTTCCACCGCATGAGAAGATTCTTCCAAAGCGGCGGCAGAAACCGCCTCTGTTCTTCCGTTAACCGCACCGAAAATTAAAGAAAGCGCCGCCGCGGCAAAAAAGAATTTTCCCATCAAAACCGCTCCTTTTTTTGCAGAAAATAAATTTTATTCCAATTTGTTGTCACTTCTTGACAAAAAAAGGAAATTACTGTATAGTTAAATTACAAATTTTGTAAAATTATGGGAGGGATTTTTATATGAAATCAACCGGTATTGTCCGCAAAGTAGATGAACTTGGAAGAATTGTTTTGCCGATAGAACTTAGAAGAACCCTCAACATAGAAGAAAAAGACGCACTTGAAATTTATGTTGATGAAAACACCATTATGCTTAAAAAGTATGAACCTGCCTGCGTTTTTTGCGGCAGCGCCGATGGTGTTGTTGATTTTAAAGGCAAAAACATCTGCGAACACTGCATAAAAGAAATCAGCAAATAAATAAAAATAAACGCAAAAAAGCCGTGCTCATCTTTTCGAGCACGGCTTTTGTTTTTTGAGCACGGTTATTCCTCTTCGTCTTCCCATTCTTCATATTCCTGGGTGCCGTCAAAGGCAAGGCGCATAAGAATGGCGTTTTCTTTGGGGTCATCATAATAATCTTTTCTTATTCCGCAGAAAACAAATCCGCATTTTTCATAAAGGTTTATTGCCGGAAGATTGCTTGTGCGCACTTCCAGAAAAATCACACGGGTTTCTTTTTCTATTGCGGTTTTTATAAATTCTTCTATAAGAGCTTTGCCAATGCCTTTGCGCCGAAATTCCGGCAGGACCGCCACGTTGAAAATTTCTGTTTCTCCGGCAACGGTTCTTCCGCCGATGTATCCGGCAAATTCATCTTCGCAAAAAGCTCCGAAAAAATCCGAAAAAGAGCTTTTTATTTCTCCCAGCAAAGCGTTTTCGCTCCATGGGTGAGAAAAGCAGCTTTTTTCTGCCTTTGCCATATTGCATACGTCTTTTTCACAAAGGCGGATAATTTTGCAGTTCATTTTTCTTTCCACCTTGCATAGTCAAAATTGTGCACGTTTTCTCCGCGCAGATAATAGCATCTGGGAACACGGCGCGAAACCGCGCAGATTATCTCGTAATTTATGGTTCCGGCAAGGGTTGCCACTTCTTCGACGGAAACAAAGGCATCGCCGTCCCGGCCGAAAACCGTTACTATATCGCCTTCTTCCGCTTCCGGAATGTTGGAAACGTCAAGCATGGTCTGATCCATGCAAACGCTGCCCACAACCGGTGCGTATTTTCCGCGGACTATCATTCTTCCCTTATTGGTAAGCAGGCGGTGGTAACCGTCCGCATAGCCTATGGCTGTGGAAGCAACGCGCATATCATCCGGCGCGGTAAAGCGGCGGCCATAGCTTATGCAGGAACCTTTTTCGTAATCCTTCGTCATGCTTACCACGGTGCGAAGTTCCATGGCCGGTTTAAGTTTTATACGGCAGGTAACTTCCTCGTTGGAGGAAGGATAAAGTCCGTAAAGAATAACGCCGGGGCGCACCATATCAAGGTGCATTTCTGGATAGCAGAGCACTGCGGCACTGTTGCAGCAATGGCGGATGCCCACTTTTGTACCTCTTGCTTCAAGGGCATCGCAAACCCGGCAAAAGCGGTCGAACTGCAGTTTTGTATAAGCTTCGCCTTCCGGATCGGGTTCATCGGCAGAAGCAAAATGAGTGAACGCGCCGGTAACTTTTATGTTCGGCAGTTTTGCGGCTTCTTCCGCCTGTGCAACGGCAATATCAAAATTATCTTCTGAACAGACAAAACCGATGCGGCCCATGCCTGTATCAAATTTTAAATGAACTTCGAGCGTGACGCCAAGCTTCTGCGCTTCTGCAGAAAGTTCCTTTGCATAGTGCAGTGAATACGCGGTCTGGGTTATGTTCCATTTTGCAAGGTCGCCCACACATTCCGCCGGAGTATTGCCGAAAATAAGGATAGGCTTTGTAACTCCGCTTTCGCGTATGCCAAGGGCTTCGCCCAGGTTGGAAACTCCAAACCAGTCCGCGCCCGCGTCCTCGAGGAACGGCGCGGTCATTCTGTCGCCGTGGCCATAGGCATCTGCTTTTACAACAGCCATAACCATAGCTTTGCCCACATAAGCTTTTATTTTTCTGAAGTTGTAATCAATGGCATCAAGGGAAATATCCACCCACGTTCTGCGAAGAACCTCACTTTTTGTCATTTTTGTCCCTCCTGTCTTTTACCCACATAAGGATATACAGGCCAATTATATTAAAACCAAGAGAAAAATATAGCAGCACCGTTGAAAAAATGCTTTCTGTAAAAATAAGCAGAAGCAAACAGCCCGCAAGGCAGAGCATTCCGGCGGCAATAAACAAAAATCCGCGTTTTTTGCAGGAAAGCCCTTCCCAAAAATCAAAAAATCCGTTCATCAAAAGTCCTTTCGCAATCAGGGAAGATAGTGGTCAATAAGTTCTTTGGCAGTGTTTTTATCGTCTTCCGAAAGCATAAGCATCACAACAAGTTCTCCGGCCTGATAAATTTCCGCTTCCATCGCTATGGAATAGGAATCATAAACGTCATAATTTAAAAATTCGTTTATGCGGTCGTCTTTCCGCATTTCAAGAGAATCCATAACTTCTCCGGCAAAGCCTTCTTTCGGGCGGATTATGGCAACGTCCGCAGCGCCGTATTTACCCTCTGCGGAACGGATATCGTATGTAATGATATTTTCCAGATCCAGGTAATACTGTTCCTCAAGAACGGTTTCATCCGTAACCTTGGAAACGCTTGCAGCGGTAAGCTTGCTTATATCAAGATTTACGTATATTCCGTCCACAACCAAAGAAATATCAAGCATTTCCCATCCGAACTCATCCGGATTTATTTCTTCGTCTTCTTCGTTTTTATTTGAGCAGCCGCAAAAGGCAAGCAAAAAAGCCATGGCAAGTGCCGCGATTTTTAAAAATTTGTTTTTCATCGCCGCGCCTCCTTTCGTAACAAAAAATATCATACCCTTTTTTACCTTTGTTTTTGTTAACCCTGTGTTAATTTTGGGCATAATATGGTATTATAATAAATGATTATATTACATTTTTGGTTTTCGGGCAATAGAAAAATTATTCCGGAATAAATTTTATTGCAGAAAAGATATTTTGTTATTGACAAATCAAATTCTCTTTGATATAATAATTCGTGCGTTATGCGGATGTAATTCATTGGTAGAATGCCAGCCTTCCAAGCTGGATAGGGGGGTTCGATTCCCCTCATCCGCTCCAACTTGCGCCGTTAGCTCAGCTGGATAGAGCATCTGCCTTCTAAGCAGAGGGCCGGGGGTTCGAGTCCCTCACGGCGCGCCAAGGCAGCTTTTTCGGCTGCCAAATATGGTGGATGTAGCGTAGCTGGCCTAACGCGTCAGATTGTGGCTCTGAAGACCGTGGGTTCGAATCCCACCCTCCACCCCATATAAAAGCAATACGCCCATAGTGTTATGCTGTGGGCGTTTTTACTATAAACCAACTACATATTGGGGTGTCGCCAAGCGGTAAGGCACAGGACTTTGACTCCTGCATCTCGTGGGTCCGAATCCCGCCACCCCAACCAGAAAAAAGCACTTCTTTTGCGAAGTGCTTTTTTCATTTTAATATTTTCCGTGCACAAATGCATTAAATATTGTGCTGCTTTTGCGCTGCCGACCGAAAAAATTTTTATAAATTACCTGTGCATTTAACGGAAAGGTTGTAGGGGCGGCCCTGTGTGGCCGCCCGAAAAAAGCGGCGGGAGCAGGTGCCCTGAGTGCAAAGCACGAAGAAACACCCTTGGGGTACCTCCGCCCTACGGTAAATTGAAAACATTAGTTTTCCACTTTCAACTGTCACCTATTTAATGCCCTCCGGGTTACCTGTTATCCCTCTTCCGTCTTTTTCGCCTTGCGGCGAAAAATCCACCTTCCCCTCTGGGAAGGTTGCCCTTCGGGTTCCTGGTTATCCCTCTTCCACCCCGGGAAGGCTTAAAAAAAGAACGCCCGAAAAATTTTCCGGGCGTTCTTTTTGTGAGAAGAGATAAAAATGAAAAAACTATAAAACAACAGTAAATTTTGCGCCGCCTTCCGGGCGGTTTTCCGCAGTTACCGTGCCGCCGTGCATAATAAGAATATTTTTTACAAGGGCAAGGCCAAGGCCGTTGCCTTCTTCTTTATGAGAAGAATCACTTTGATAAAAGCGGTCAAAAATATGCTCTACGGAATCCAAAGCCAATCCCGGGCCGCTGTCTTCCACCGTGCAGATTTTTTTGCCTTCTTCCGCAAACATTCTGATTTTTAAAAGTCCGCCTTCGGGGTTAAATTTTATCGCGTTTGCAATAAGGTTGCTCCACACATGGAACATAAGGTTTTCGTTGCCTTCGTATTCCGTTTCGTCAAGGTCTATATCCAGTTCTGTATCTTTTTCCGTCCAGGCGTTTTCCAGGGCAAGCACCGCCTGGCGCACCTGCTCATCAAGACGGTATTTTTTTATATCCGACTGAATAGCCTTGTTATCTACTTTTGAAAGAAGCAGAATATTGCCCACAAGAGCCGAAAGGCGTTTTGTGTTGAAAATGATTTTTTCTGTATATATTCTTTCTTCGTCGCAGCAATCCGGGTTGCACTGCAAAAGCGTTGCGTAACCTTCTATGGCGTTGATCGGCGTTTTAAATTCGTGCGAAACGTTGGAAACAAAATCCGTCTGCAAAATTTCTGTTGCGCCAAGTTCCTTTGCCATAAGGTTAAAGTTTGCGTACATTTCCTGAATTTCTCTGAACGGGGTTTTGGTTTCCAACCGGATATCAAAATTGCCTTTAGAAACCTCGTGCATGGCATCGCTTAATTTGGTTATGGGGCCGAAAAACAGTTTTCCAAGATAAAAAGTTGCGGTATAGCCTATTATCAGATTAAAAATTACAATCCAGATAAGCAAAAGCATTGTTTCTTTTATGGAAAAAATATTCCCGATAAAAAACGCCAGTCCGGCAGAAACAACAAAGGTAACAATCAGCTCCAGCATCATTACAAGGGTAAACCAAAGCCTTGTACTGCGGCGCAGAATTTTTCTTGTTTTTCGGATTTCCTTCATCTTCATGCTTTTACCACCTTATAACCAACACCGCGGATGGTTACAATTTTAAAATCCTCGCTGTCGCGGAATCTTTCGCGCAGGCGACCGATATGTACATCTACTGTGTGAGTATCGCTTTCGCTTTCGTATCCCCAAATATCGTCCATAAGCTGCTGGCGGGTAAAGATTTTTCCCGGGAAAGAAGCCATTTTATAAAGCAGCATAAATTCCTTCTGCGGCAGGACCATGCTTTCTTTCGGAGTGGTAACGGTAAGGGAATCACATTCCATAACGGTGCTGCCTATGGTCTGGCGGCGTTCGTTTATCATCTGTGCCCTGCGCAAAAGAGCGCCCACTCTTAAAATCATTTCGTTTACGTTAACCGGTTTTACCATAAAATCATCCGTGCCGGAAAGGAACCCAAGGCGCATATCGTCAAAAGCGTCTTTGGCGGTTATCATCATAACCGGAATGGTGCTTCCGGCTTCGCGCAGGGAACTTACCAGTTCGTAACCGTCCATAACCGGCATCATAATATCGGAAATTATAAGATCATAGTAATCGGAATCTATGGCATCAAGAGCTTCTTTTCCGTTGGCAACGCCTTTTACGGAATATCCGTTTTTGGTAAGAACGTGCTGAAAAAGCTGACAAAGCTCTTTATCGTCCTCTGCAATAAGAATTTTGAACAAGGCAAATCTCTCCTTTTTTGTTTCTTCCATAATTATAATGCCATATTTTAAAGCCACTGTAAACCAAAAATCAATTTTTATTGAAAAACCGTCGGAACAGGCCGTGCTCAAATAAAAAAATCCCGTGCTCGGAATTTGAGCATGGGATTTTCGAACCGTTTTCGGTTAAAAAAGCTGAGATTCTTTTATAATTACCGGCGCATTTTATTGAAACGTCGTAGGGGCGGCCCTGTGTGGCCGCCCGAAATCAAAAAACATTCCCTCCGTCTTCGCCACTATGTGGCGAATCCACCTCCCTTTGCACAAGGGAAGCTGCTCTCCGGGTTCTTGGTTATCCCTCATCCACCGCCGCAAGCGGCGGTCCCCCTTCCCCTCTGGGAAGGCTGAAAAACCTTCCGTTATTTGTTGAGGAATGCTTTAAATATCAAGAACATACGCAAGAAGAAGTTTGGTGGTGTTCACAAGGCCGGAAATATGGGTTCTTTCCATACCGTGGCTGCACCATACCGCCATGCCAAAGGTTCCGGCGCGCAGGTTGTTGCCCGCTCTTACCGCGGCAGTGGCATCGGTTCCGTAATGATAATAGATATCCACTTCATAGTCACATTCCGCTTTTTCCGCGTACGCGATAAGGCGGTTGGTAAGTTCATAATCATAAGGAGCGGCAGCATCTTTTGCGCAGATGGAAACAGCGTATTCGTTGCCGTCGTAACCCGGTCCGATAAGGCCGATATCTATTGCAACGTATTCGGAAACTTCCGGCGGAACATAGGTGCCGCCCATGCCGATTTCTTCGGAATAAGGGAATGCAAGAATGGTTCTGTATTTGGGTTTAAGGTTGTTTTCGGTAAGATATTTGAGCATTGCGAAAACGCAGGCAATGGCGCCCTTGTCATCAATAAAACGGGATTTGATGTATCCGTTTTCGGTCACCTGACATCTGGGATCAACAGAAATAAAATCTCCGTGGCGAATACCAAGGGCTTTTACGTCCTCTTTGGAAGAAACTTTTTCGTCAAGAATAACCATCATGGTGTTTTCGTCCCTGGGAAGAGTTCTTGCATCGTCAAAAACATGAACGGAATGGCTCTGGCAGGTCATAAGTCCGGTGTATTCTCTGCCGTCGCGGGTATGAACGGTAACGGTTTCGCCCTCGTAACTGCTGTAATTCACTCCGCCCAGCTGGCGAACACGGATCATGCCGTCTTTATCTATGGTGCGCACCACCATACCAAGGGTATCCGGGTGGGCTCCTACAAGAACGGTTTTGGAATTATCCTCGCCTTCCAGAGTGATATATGCGGTGCTTTTGTTATCATAAGTTACCTTCTGGCCGAATTTTGCGGCGTATTCTTCCAGCACGGGGTTCATTTTTACATAATAGCCAACGGGGCTTGGGGTATTTACAATATCCTTAAAACAATCCACAATAAATTTTTCGTCAACGTTGAATTTCATAATTTTATTCCTCCCGAAAAAGATATTTTTACAAGGCATATTATAATACAATGCCCGTCGTCTTTCAAGCAAATAAATCGAACAGCTATTATTGCCGACCCTGTGGCGGGTAAATAATATCCGCCGCCGTATGATTTTTCTTACAAAACAAACTCTTTGTTATTATGTAAATTCAACAAATTTAATGTTGATTAATTATGTTTTTTGTCCTTGACAATGTCTTTAAATAATGATAAATTTATTATATAAGTGAATACACCTTCTTTGCGACTGACGGACTTAAGTGGAGCACCACGGGGAAGCAAAGAATGGGATTGGGGATTTATCCTCTTTTTTATTTTTGGTCGACCGTCTGGGCACATTTACTCCTTATTTATAAGCAAGGAGTAAGTGTGTCCATTTTTTATTTTCTTAAAAAAGGAGAAGCAACATGAAAAAAATTGGCATTATCATGGGCAGCGACAGCGATCTTCCGATCGTTACCAAAGCCACCGATACCCTTAAAGCGCTTGATATTCCTTTTGAAGTGCACGTTTATTCCGCGCACAGAACCCCTGTTGAAGCACGCGATTTTGCAGTAAACGCAAGAGCAAACGGTTTTGGCGCAATCATTGCGGCCGCAGGCATGGCTGCGCACCTTGCGGGCGCAATAGCCGCAAACACCACCCTTCCGGTAATCGGAATTCCCTGCAAATCTTCCAATCTTGACGGCATTGACGCCCTTCTTTCCACAGTACAGATGCCCACCGGCATTCCGGTAGCGACTGTTGCGATAAACGGAGGAGCCAATGCCGCTTTGCTTTGTGCGCAGATTCTTGCAGTGGAAGATGCCGAACTTGCCGCAAAGCTTGATGCCAAACGTGCTTCCGATGCGGCAAAAGTTCTTGAAAAAGACGCCGCAGTAAGCGCATCTTTTAATTAAGTTTTTGATTTTTTGAAATAAATTTTACTTTATAAGGAGCAATAAAACTATGGAAAACAAACTTGTTTACAGTGGAAAAACCAAAGACGTATTTGAACTTGAAAACGGCAACTATCTTCTCAAATTCAAAGATGACTGCACCGGCAAAGACGGCGTTTTTGATCCGGGCGAAAACTCCGTAGGCCTTACCATCGAAGGCGTTGGCGATGTTAACCTTCGTATGTCCATCTACTTCTTTGAAAAAGTAAACGCTGCCGGAATCAAAACCCACTATGTTTCCGCAGATCTTGAAAACACCACTATGGAAGTTCTTCCCGCAAAAGCATTCGGCCACGGACTTGAAGTTATCTGCCGCCACAAAGCAGTAGGCTCCTTTATCCGCCGCTATGGCGATTATATCGAAGACGGCGCGGATCTTCCCGCATACGTTGAAACCACTTTTAAAAACGATGAAAAAGGCGATCCGCTTGTTACCAAAGACGCCCTTGTTGCCCTTGGCGTTATGAGCGACGAACAGTATGACGACATCAAAAAAATGACCCAGGATATCACCCAGATCGTTGCAGATGACCTTAAAGAAAAAGGCCTTGTTCTTTATGATATCAAATTCGAGTTCGGTTATGATGCAGACGGCAAAGTAATGCTTATCGACGAAATCGCTTCCGGCAATATGCGCGTTTATAAAGACGGAAAATACATTGATCCCATGACTCTTTCCGAACTTTTCTTCGCATAATCAATTTTAAAAAAACGAAGTAAAGCAAAAGGAGAAAGTATGGG
Source organism: Oscillospiraceae bacterium (assembly GCA_015067125.1). GTDB lineage: Bacteria > Bacillota > Clostridia > Oscillospirales > Ruminococcaceae > UMGS1668. The sequence continues at coordinate 3,941 of SVNB01000017.1, read as the reverse complement.
CGGTTTTTTCGGCGTAGCCTCTAAAAACGACTGTATGGTCGATGTTTTCTTTGGAACGGACTATCATTCCCACCTCGGCACCCGCCGCGGCGGAATGGCTTCTTATGATGAAGAAACCGGCCTTCAGCGACAGATCCACAATATAGAAAATTCGCCTTTCAGAACCCGTTTTGAAAACGTTTTTGACGAAATGAAAGGCAATTCCGCAATCGGATGCATAAGTTCCATGGAACCCCAGCCGCTGCTTATCCGTTCCGGCCTGGGTGCGTTTGCAATCAGCTTCATCGGCATAATCAACAATGCCGATGAACTTATTGAAAAATATCTTTCCAAAAAAAGCGGATTTTTTAACGCCATGACCGGAGGAAAAGTAAACTCCGTGGAACTTCTGGCGGCACTTATCAGCCTTAAAGAAAGTTTTACCGAAGGCATTAAATTTGCACAGGAAGTAATAGACGGCACTGCCTGCATCCTTATTCTTAAAGAGGGCGGAAACATCATCGCCGCAAGGGATAAAATGGGTCGTCTTCCCGTAATAGTCGGCAGGGACGAAAACGGCCACTGCGTAACTTTCGAATCCTTTGCCGCAAAAAAACTTGGTTACGAGATTATCAAGGAGCTTGGCCCCGGCGAAATAGTCGAAATTTCTTCGGACCGTGTGGTTCAGCTGGCCGAACCTGGAAAAGAAATGCGCATCTGCGCTTTTCTTTGGTCCTATTACGGATATTCCACTTCCACTTATGAAGGAATCAACGTTGAAACAATGCGTTACCGCAACGGAAGCCTTCTTGCACAGATGGACAAACTTAACGGATTTTGTGAGCACATAGATTATGTCGGAGGCGTTCCGGATTCCGGCACGCCCCACGCGATAGGTTATGCGAACGAAAGTAAAATTCCTTTTGCTCGTCCGTTTATAAAATATACACCCACATGGTCCAGAAGCTTTATGTCCCAAAAGCAGACGGAAAGGGCAAAAGTTGCAAAGATGAAACAGATGCCCGTTGATGAACTTATTAAAGATAAGGATCTTCTTTTTGTGGATGATTCCATCGTGCGCGGAACCCAGCTTAGAGAAACCGTTGATTTTCTTTACAGCAACGGCGCAAAATCCGTACATATGCGTTCGGCCTGCCCGCCCATTATGTACGGCTGCAAATACCTTAATTTTTCCCGTGCCACAAGCGATATGGAACTTATCGCAAGGCGCACCATTATGGAACTTGAAGGCGAAGAAGGCTTTAAGTATATCGAAGAATACAGCGACGGAAACACCGAAAGAGGCAAAAACCTGCGCAAAGCAATCTGCGAAAAACTTCATTTTGCTTCTCTGGATTTTCAGAACGTTGAAGGCATTGTAAAAGCCATCGGTCTTCCCGAATGCAAACTTTGTACTTATTGTTGGAACGGAAAGGAATAAATTTTTATGAACACCAATTCCAGATCGGACAGCTATGCGGCCGCCGGTGTTGATATTACCGCGGGCTATAAAGCTGTTGAACTTATGAAACAGCATATCGCAAAAACCATGACCTCCGGAGTATGTTCCGACGTTGGCGGTTTTGGCGGACTTTTTGAGCTTGATATTACCGGAATGGAAAGACCGGTTCTTGTTTCCGGCACGGACGGCGTTGGCACCAAGCTTAAACTTGCATTTCTTCTTAATAAGCACGATACCGTTGGCATCGACTGTGTTGCCATGTGTGTAAACGATATTATCTGCGTTGGCGCAAAACCCCTTTTCTTTCTTGACTATATTGCCTGCGGCAAAAACGTTCCGGAAAGAATCGCGGATATTGTAAAAGGCGTTGCCGAAGGCTGCGTTCAGTCCGGCTGCGCACTTATCGGCGGTGAAACCGCCGAAATGCCCGGTTTCTATCCTGCTGATGAATATGACCTTGCGGGTTATTCCACCGGCGTTGTGGATAAGAAAAATATTATCGACAACAAAACCATGAAACCCGGCGACGTTGTAATTGCTTTGCCCTCCAGCGGCGTTCATTCCAACGGATTTTCTCTTGTAAGAAAAGTTTTTGACGTTGAAAACGCCGATATCACCGTTCCGGAAGAAAAACTCGGCGGAAAATCCATTGGCGAAACCCTTCTTACGCCCACCCGTATTTACGTAAAATCCGTTCTTGCCCTGCTTGAAAAAGTAAAGGTAAAAGGAATTTCTCATATTACCGGCGGCGGTTTTTACGAAAACATTCCGCGCTCTATTCCCGATGGCCTTGGCGCAAAAATCAACCGCAAAGACGTAAGGGTTCTTCCTATCTTTGAGCTTCTTATGGAACGCGGAGGAATTTCTGAGCACGATATGTTCAACACCTTTAACATGGGCGTTGGTATGAGCATCGTTGTTTCCGCAGAAGATGCAGAAACCGCTCTTGCCGTGCTCAAAGAAAACGGCGAAGACGCCTATATCATCGGCACCATCGAAGAATCCGAGGAGAAAATCACCATATGCTGAAACTTATTATCGACGGCATAAAAGCCGGAATTATGATTTCCATCGGCGGAAGCGTTTTTCTTGCCTGCGAAAACAGATACGTCGGCGCAGTTCTTTTTTCCGTTGCGCTGCTTTGCATCTGCCTTAAAGGGTATTCTCTTTTTACCGGAAAAGTAGGATATCTTCCGGAAAACCACAGCAAAGAAGCTTTTAAAATTCTTCTTTGCGGACTTTTTGGCAATATTGTTTCCACCATATCTCTTGGCTTTGCCGTTGCCTTTGCAAACCCGGCCCTTAAAGAAGCAGCCGTTGGCATTTGCGAAACAAAGCTTGCGCAGGATCCTTTGCAGACAATTATCCGGGCGTTTTTCTGCGGCGTGCTTATGTATATGGCTGTAAGCACCTATCGCGAAAAAAACACCCTTGCGGGAATTTTCTTCTGCGTACCTGTATTTATCCTCAGCGGATTTGAACACTCCATAGCAAATATGTTCTATTTCGGAGCTTCCGGCATCATTAATCCCGATTCCATAATCTATCTTGCAATCGTTGTTGCCGGAAACTCCATCGGCGGAATGGCAATGCCCATTCTTAATATTCTTGGAAAAGGGGAACCGAAAAATGCGTGAAAACCCGGTAAAAATCGCCGTGCTTGTTTCCGGCGGCGGCACTAATCTTCAGGCTTTGATTGACGCGCAAAACAGCGGCATAGTCAAAAGCGGAAAAATCGAGCTTGTTATTGCAAACAACGCAAACGCCTATGCTTTGGAAAGAGCCGCAAAAGCCGGCATAAAAACCGCCGTGGTTCTTAAAAAAGAACTTGGCTCTGCCGAAGCTTTTGAACAGCGCATAAAAGATCTTCTTGCCGAAAACGGCATAGAGATAATTGTTCTTGCCGGTTTTATGGCAATTCTCAGCGAAAACTTTACCAAAGATTATCCCAAACGCATAATCAACGTACATCCGGCGCTTATTCCTTCCTTCTGCGGAAAAGGTTTTTATGGGCTTCACGTGCACGAAGCGGCACTTGCCTATGGCGTTAAAGTTACCGGAGCGACGGTTCATTTTGTTAACGAAATTCCCGACGGCGGCGAAATCATCATGCAAAAAGCGGTTAATATCCGCGAAAACGATACCCCGGAAACCCTTCAGAAGCGCGTTATGCGCCTTGCCGAATGGAAAATCCTTCCCCTTTCGGTAGAAAAAGTCTGTGCAAAAATAATTTCTGAATAAAGAGAGGAAAAAGACCATGGATATTTACAAAATCAACGACATTGCCGAACTTATCAAAGATAACGCATACGTCGGCCGCGGAATTGTAATCGGCAAAACCGCCGACGCAAAAAAAGCCGCCGTTGCCTATTTCATCATGGGCAGAAGCGCAAACAGCCGCAACCGTGTTTTTGTTGAACGCGACGGCGCACTTTTTACCGAACCTTTTGATGCTTCCAAAGTTCAGGACCCGAGCCTTATTATTTATGCCGCTCTTCGC
>SVNB01000016.1 GCA_015067125.1 Oscillospiraceae bacterium | reverse complement strand
TATCATCACTTTCTGGGTTTCCAGAATGATTTTCTCCGCCCTTGCATATACCGGCAAAAAACCCTTTACCGACGTTGTTATTCACGGACTTGTTCGTGATGCGCTGGGAAGAAAAATGTCCAAATCCCTTGGCAACGGCATAGACCCGCTGGAAATTATCGATACTTTCGGTGCGGACGCACTCCGTCTTGCTCTTGTAACCGGTATTTCTGCAGGTAACGATACCCGTTTTACCGATGAAAAGGTAACTTCCTGCCGCAACTTTGCAAACAAGCTCTGGAACGCAGCAAGATTTGTTCTTATGAACCTTCCGGAAGATTTTAACGAAACCGAACTTCCCGAAGAGCTTGCTCTTGAAGACAAATGGCTTCTTTCTCAGTATAACGACCTTGTAAAAGCCGCCACCGAAAATATCGAAAACTACGATATCGGCGTTGCCGAACAGAAAATCGTCGATTTCATCTGGGATACCTATTGCAGCTGGTATATCGAACTTGCAAAAGCAAGACTTAACGGAGAATCCGCAGATTCTGCAAGAAGAGTTCTTGTTTATGTTCTTACCGGCGTTCTCAAACTTCTCCATCCCTTTATGCCTTTCATCACCGAAGAAATCTGGCAGGCACTTCCTCACGAAGGCGAATCCATCATGGTTGCACCCTGGCCGGAATATACCGAAGAACATAACTTTACCGCAGAAGCAGAGGACTTCACCAAAGTTATGGATGCCATCAAGGCCATTCGTAACCGCCGCGCAGAGATGAACGTTCCGCCTTCCAAAAAAGCAAAACTTTTCATCGAAACCGATTCCGCCGAAGTTTTTGAACAGGGAGCACCCTTCCTTATCAAACTTGCTTCCGCTTCCGAAGTGGAAATCAACGCGGAATTTGATAAAGCCGGCGCTGTTCAGGTAATCACCGATGCAGCAAAGATTTATATTCCTATGGCAGAGCTTATTGATATGGCAAAAGAGCTTGAACGCCTTAACAAAGAAAAAGAACAGTGCGAAAAACAGGCCGCAGGACTTGAGGCAAGACTTGCTAACCCCGGATTTGTTAACAAAGCACCGGAAAACGTTGTTGCCGCAGAACGCGACCGTCTTGCAAAACTTAAAGAAAGACTTGCAAAACTCGAAGAGTCCATCGCAGCAATGAAATAATGCGCCCCTTATCTAAAGGGGAGAGGGCCACATATCGTTAAGTGTGGCGAGGGGATTCACAATAAAAGAGCCGCCGTTTCGGCGGCTCTGATGTTTTTTGAAAGGAGGGCGGCAGAATGGATTATGAAGAAAGCCTTGAATATATCGCAAATTTTCCAAGGTTTAAAAAAGAGCCTTCCCTTGATGAAATGAAGATGCTTCTGGCAAAGCTGGGCGACCCGCAGAACAGGCTGAAAAGCATCAACGTTGCCGGAACCAACGGAAAAGGTTCCACCGTTGCGATGCTTTCTTCCGTTTTGAGCACCGCTGGTTATAAGACCGGAAGATATATCTCTCCGTACGTGCTCGAATTTAGAGAACGCATGATGATAAACGGAAAAATGATCGGCAAAAAACGCCTTGCAAAGATAGTGGAAACGGTAAAAGAAAAGGCCGATGAACTTATGGAAAACGGTATCGTGCTCAACGCTTTTGAAGTTACCACAGCCTGTGCAATGCTTTGGTTTGCGGAAGAAGAGTGTGATTTTGTGGTGCTCGAAGCCGGCCTTGGCGGAAGATTCGACGCCACCAATACCGTTCCGGAACCGGTTTTGCAGATAATAACTGCAGTAGGCCTTGACCATATGGAGCAGCTTGGAGATACAGTTGCGAAAATCACTGCCGAAAAATGCGGAATTCTGCGCCCCGGCTGTACGCTTTTAACTTCTCCCGGGCAGGAACAGGAAGCGCTTACGGTTATGCTTAACAAATGCGCCGAGCTGGACGCAACTTTTGTGACGGGCGCCGCCGGCAGAGCGAAAATTGTTTCCTGCGATGCTTCCGGAATGGATGTTTTAGTGGGTAAAACAGAACTTGCCCTTTCGCTTGGAGGAAGACACCAGATAAACAACCTGCTTACGGTGTATTCTGCCGTAGGCATACTTAGAGAAAAGCATTTTGTTATAAAAGACGAGCATCTTGTTGAAGGAATTGCCGCCACAAAGTTTCCGGCAAGATTTGAACTGTGCTCAAAGGAACCAATGGTTATTCTTGATGGTGCTCATAATCCGCAGGCAGCAAAGGCCCTTGCGGAAAACGTGAAGGAGTTTTTGCCGGAAAAACGCACTCTTCTTTGTGGAATGATGGCGGATAAGGATTGTGAAACGGTAATGGCAGAGCTTGCGCCCTGTTTTGAACGCATTATAACTGTTCCGGTGCAGAACCCAAGAATGGTTTTGCCGGAAAAACTGGCGGAAATTGCCGCAAAATACTGCAAAAACGTAAAAGCGGAGCAGAACGCGAAAGAAGCTCTGGAATCCGTGCTCGAAAAGCTTGAAAGTGAAGAAGCTCTTGTGGTTGCGGGTTCGCTTTATCTTGCTTCGGAACTGCGGCCCATGCTCATGAGATATAAAGGCAACCCAAAAGCGGAATAAGGTGCGGTTATGGCAGAAAAAATTGATATAAGCGAAAGAATATCGTATATCAAAGCAACGGAAAATCCGCTTTCCGCAGATATCGGAATGGTGCTGGGCGATGAATATCTCTGGCTTTTCGATATCGGCGCGGATAAAGCGGCGCTTGAAGAGGTTCTGAAAATCCAAAAGCCGAAGAAACTTGTTATTTCTCATTTTCATCCGGATCACACGGGCAATTTTGAGCACGCTGTTTTTGAAGAAACCTTTGTTGGTGTCAATACTTTTAAATATACGCACGCCGGAACGATTGTTGAAAAAGAAGTTTTTATTGATGACGGAATAAAAATTCATATTTTTCCGCTGCCTTCAAGCCACGCAAAGGGTTCTGTTGGAATGGAAGCAGGGGAATATGCCTTTTTGGGCGATGCGACCTATGCCACAGCAAAGCAGGGCAGGGTTTGTTATAATGCTTCGGTGCTCAAAGAAGAAATTGCGGTGCTCAAAAAACTTTCTGCAAAATATTTTCTTATCAGCCACGATGAAAAATACGTGCAGAAAAAAGAAAAAATTATTGCGGAGCTTGAAGAAATCTATTCCAAACGCGACCCGAAAGAAAGTTATATATGGCTGTAAGAAAATCCCGCCTTTGAAGGCGGGATTTGTTTTATTTATAGATATAGTTATAAAAAAGAGTTGTGGGACCTTTGCAGAGTTCGTAAAGTTTAAGAATGGCTTCTTCTTTACTGATTTTTTCAAAATTTTTGAACCAAAGCTCCGTATAGGTGACCATTGCGGTGAACATATACTGGATATTCAGCTGTATTTCTATGGGTTTGCAAAGTTCTTCATAATCCGGAATGATTTTTTTGTTCGGGTAATCAATTATGACTTCTTTTATTACAAGCTCCATTTTATTTCTGGAACATTTTATTAAAAACAAAAAATCATCTTTGATTGATAAGATTGCTTCGGCATAAAGCTTTGTTGATGTGAGCACATCGTTTTTTGCGACGCTTTCGGTTATGTTTTTGTCATAGTTTTTTAGCAAAGCAGCGCGAAATTCATCAAAAAGTCTATCCAGAAGGTCATATTTATCCGTAAAATGCAGATAAAAAGCGTTGCGGCTTATAAGGCCTTCCTTGCATATCATCGAAACGGTAACTTTTTCAAATCCATGTTTTTCTACGCATTTTTTAAAGCTTTCTTTTATTGTTTTTTCTGTTTTGATATAGCGCAAATCGTTTTTGTTCATAAAATCACCCAACACTATTATACAACTTGTAACTTAAATTACAAGATATTGAATAATATTAATTGAAATAATTTGTTAATTATTTTACGATATAGGTACAAAACAGATGAGGTGATTTATTATGAACAGACTTGAAAACAAAGTAGCAATCATTACCGGTGCGGCACAGGGCGTTGGCCTTTGCGCAGTAAAAATGTTCCTTGATGAAGGTGCAAAAGTTGTTGCAACCGATATTCAGGGTGAAAAACTTATGGCAAACATCGAAGCACTTAATAACGAAAACGTAATCGCAGTTCAGCACGATGTTTCTTCCGAAGAAGACTGGAAAAATGTTGTTGAAAAAACTCTTGAAAAATTCGGAAAACTCGATGTTCTTGTAAACAACGCCGGTTTTATTATCGGAAAAAGTGTTGAAGAGGAAAGCCTTGAAGAATGGAACAAAGTTATTTCCGTTTCCGCAACAGGTTGCTTCCTCGGAATCAAAACCTGTTCTGCAGTTATGGGAACCGAAGGCCACAGCTCCATCGTAAACATTTCTTCCGGAGCAGGACTTGTTGGCGGCCCGAGAACCGGTAACGATGCAGCATATAACACCGCAAAAGGCGGCGAAAGACTTCTTACCAAGCACAGCGCGCACGCACTTGCATACAAAAACATCCGCGTAAACTCCATTCATCCGGGCGGTATTATGACCGATATGATGAAAATGATTGTTTCCGCAAACCCTGCAGCTCTTGATGCCTGCAAAACCCATGCACCTCTTGCACCCCATTATTCCGAACCGGAAGACATTGTTTACGGAATCATCTATCTTGCTTCCGATGAATCCAGAACCGTTACCGGTGCAGAACTTGCAATAGATAACGGCCTTTCTTCCTATTGATAGAAAATACCCCCAGCTCTTTTCTATAATCCACAAAAGTAAAAATCCCTCCGGAAATCCGGAGGGATTTTTGCTATATCAGTGTTCATAAATCGGAAGTTCAATCCAGAATTTACTGCCTTTGCCGGGTTCGCTTTCAACTCCGCAGGTGCCGGAACACATTTTTATTCCGGTGCTTACTATTGCAAGGCCAAGGCCGGCGCCGCCGCCCATGCCTTTTTGGTAACGCTCCCAGATTCCGTCCAGAAGTTCCGGAGGAATTCCGCGGCCGTTATCTTCGACGGAAATGCAGACTTTTCCATCGGCAACGCTTTGGCGAACGGTGACGAAAGAATCTTCTCCGCTGTGAATTACGGCGTTGTTTACAAGGTTATAAATTGCTTCGGAAACAAGCACTTCGTCCGCTTTTACATAAACATCGCAATCGCTTAAAAAGTTTATTCGTTCTTCTCTTCCGGAAAGTTTTTTGAACTGCGTTACTATATCGGAAGCTTCGTCTGTAATGCAGAAAACCACCGGGCGGAAGTTGAAGTTTCCGCTTTGAAGCTTTGAAAGATCAAGGGCATCGTTGACAAGCTTTGTAAGGCGTTTTGTTTCGTCAATGATGATCTGAATATTTTCCGCATTGTTTTCGCCGGGAATATCGCGCATCATTTCGCCGTAACCGCCTATCATGGTCAACGGAGTGCGAAGGTCGTGGCTTACGTTGGCAAGAAGTTCCTTGCGAAGTTTATCTGTTTTCTGAAGCTTTGAAGCGGCACTGTTAAGGGTATCGCTTAAGCCGGTTATTTCGCGGCAGCCGCCGCCTTCGAAGGTTACGTTATAATTTCCTTCCGCAAGGCTTTTGGCGGAATCCGAAAGATTTTTTATGGGGCTTGCAAGACCTTTGGAAGATATATATGCAAGAATAATACTTGCGGCAAAGGCAAAAAGGCTTGCAACAACAAGGATTATCTGCAAAACGTCACCCATGGAAGCGATGGGTTCTATTCTTGAAAGCAGAACAAGCAAAGAATGTTCGCCGGAAGAAGAGGCAACTTCGGCGGCGACTATCATGCTGTTATAGTCGCTTTTTCCGGGAACGTCGCCGACAAAGTGGCCGGGATCATAATCAAGATAAACTCCGCTGTCTGTAAAAACGCCGGAAGATTCCACTTCTGTAATATATATTCCGCCGTTTTCCGAAGCAAGATTCCAGTAATCGAACATTTCTTTGGAAGCTTTGTTTAAACGCACGCTGGTGGAACGTTCTGTTGCGCTTTTTATCGTGCCGTCTTCGCTTAAAAAATAGATGGAAATTTCGTTTTCCTGGCTTATGGAAATTAGAAGGCTGTCAAGTTCCGGGTTATCTATATTTTCTGCGATGGTATCGGAATATGCCTTCATGGTTTCTTTGGTATATACGGCATATATGCTGTCCAGAAGAACAGTCTGCATAAACCAAAGCATCAGCAAAAGGGATATGGCAAAAAGAATAAAATAGGCGCAAAGTTTCCATCGGATAGATACTTTATCAGTCGTCAAAACGATAGCCAACTCCTCTTAAGGTGGAAATGCAGCTGCTGTATGGGCCAAGTATTTTGCGCAGCTGTTTTATATGTGTATCGATGGTTCGGTCGTCACCAAGAAAATCATATCCCCATACTTCGTTTATAAGCTTTTCGCGGGAAAGGGCGATTCCGCGGTTTTTAACAAGAAAGAAGAAAAGTTCGTATTCCCTTGGGGACATATCGACTCTTTTTCCGTCAACGGTTACAAGGCGGCCGGTAAAATCCACCACCAGTCCTTTATACTGATATACGGCTTTTGCTTCCGGAACAGAGATGCCTCCGCGCTTTAAAATAGCGCCTATGCGCATCATAAGCTCTTTTGGAGAAAATGGTTTTACAACGTAATCATCAACGCCGGATTCGAAACCGTGGACTCTGTCGTATTCTTCGCCGCGGGCAGAAAGCATGATGATGGGAACGTTGGAAAATTTTCGGATTTCCTTGCAGGCGGAAAAACCGTCAAGTTCCGGCATCATAACGTCCATGATTATTATATCAAATTCGTGATTTTTGCAAAGTTCCAGAGCCTGAAGACCGGTGCCGGCTTCGCTTACCTCATAGCCTTCGAATTTTGCGTATTTTTTGATAAGATCGCGAACACGCAGTTCGTCATCAACAATAAGAATCCTGCTCATTTAAAAGACTTCCTTTCATAAGCTTCTTACCGGATTATATCATCGCATGGTGTGGGGTTTGTGATGAAAATTATAAAAGAAAAAAGCTTTTTCAGTTTTTGCTTATAAGGCCGAAAAGAAGGGCAGAAATGCTTTTGCGGCGTTTTTTTGTTTCTTCTTCAAGAAAAACAAATTTTTCGTTTTCAAGGCAAAAACAGTCGCCGTCTTTTGCGTTTGTCGGAAGAAGTTCTTTTGGAACGGAAATTACCGTTCCTTCCGGATCTTCGAGCAAAGCCGAGTTTTCTTCCGTTCTGTCCAGAATATAAATTTTCATATATATCACCTTACTTTGAAGTGGTTATATAAATGTTTTCCCCATCGGAACCAAAAATGACATCCCCGTCATAATCTGTGCGGAAATATTTTATGCCAAGTTCTTTAAAAGAAGAAACAACTTCTCTGTGCGGGTGGCCGTAATCGTTGTTAAGTCCGCAGGAAACGGCAGCGTATTCCGGTGCGGCAGCCGCAAGAAAAGCATAGGTGTTGGAAGTGGAGCTTCCGTGATGGGCGGCGTTATATACCGTGCAGGAAATATCTTCTTCCAAAGCAAGAATCGCTTCTTCAGCTTCTTTTTCTATATCTCCGGTGAAGAGGAATGAAGTTTCTTCATAAACAAGTTTTGTAACCACGGAATAGTTATTAAGATTATCGCCAAGATCGCCATCGGGAGCAAGAATTTTGAGCACCGGGCCGCCGAGGTCATAGGTGTTTCCGGGTTTTGCGTATGAAACGGAACAGTTTTCTTTTTCCAGAGCAACGAGGAAATCTTCAAAAAGGGCGGTGGTGGGAATATATTCTTCCGGAATATACGGCATTATTACCTCTGCCACCGGGAATTTTTTAAGAATGTGCTCTGCGGAACCTATGTGGTCGGAATGCGGATGTGTTGTAATAAAAATATCTATTGAAAAGACTCCGTTTGCATGAAGATGGTTGGTTATTTCGTTTCCGCAGCCGATTTCTCCGGCATCAATAAGCACGTTCTTTTCCGGAGCTTTTATAAGAATACATTCCGCCTGGCCCACGTCGATAAAATGAACTTCCAGTTCGTGGGATTCAAAAACCGCTTCCGTATCCACTGCGGAAATAAGCCGAAGATAAAATTCTTCTGTAATAAAGCCGCTTTCGTAAAGGGCGGCGCTCATAAAAATAATAATTATTGCAAAAAGGGCGGCAAAAAGTCCGCCGGGTTTATACGCTTTCATAAAGATTCACCGTTTCAAGGCCTTTTTCCAGGGCATAGTTCCAGCAATGGGCGGTGCCGGAAGAAAGGCCGTTATAATAACCGATTATCCGGCTTGAATTTTCCACCATATATTTGTTGCGCCGAAGTTCGCACCCGGGAATATGGGCTTCGCCAAGGCTGTAAACAAAATCTGCATTTTGCATAATATTTTCCATTCTGCGGCAGGTTGCGGCGGAATGGCGCTTTGGAGCATCGGAATAGGGAAGAACAGCCACAAGAAAAATTCCTTCGTATTCCTTTTTAAGTTCCAGAACAGCCTCTGCCGCAAAAACATCAAAACCTTCGGCCATGCCGCTCATAAAAAACCGAAAACCGTCATAATAGGCCTCGAAAACCGCCCGGCGGATTTCTGTTTTAAGTGCGGCTATTTCTGCGGAATATTCGTTTCCGTTCATGGGCAGGCGCGGAGAACGCGGGCCGGTAAAACAACAGGTGCTTTCTGTGTTCATACGGCGCTTCCTTTCTCTATTACCCAGAAAAACGCATAAAGAAGGCCGTAGATAACAGGCTGATGCACTATATAGATCGCAAGGGTGTTGGAACCTATGGAGCAGAGAAAATCGCTGTGTTTGTTCATCATAAAATCCGGAATTTTTCTTTCTTTAAACCATTTGCCGATAAAGCAGCCGAAAAGGAAAAGAAAAAACCATGGCAAAAGCGGAAAATAATCCGCAGAGCGGAACCCGCCGCCGGGAAAACCGAAAATCGCAAGGAATTTTGAAAAGTAAAGATTGGAAGGAACTTCCACGCTGCCGAAAAGTATGGTTCCGCGCTGAATTCCGTAGAAGCACAGATATGCGGCAAAGGAAAAAACGGCGCCGATAAGCGCACTGCATTTGTTCACGGATTTTCTGATAAGATAATAGATCATCATGGAAATTCCAAGAAAATGCAGAACGCCGAACCAGATAATCTGGTCGGGCATAAAAAAGAATGTGCCAAGGGTCATAAGCATTCCGGCGCCAAAAACCACAAGGCCGTGTTTAAGCGCGTTTTTGGTAAGGCGGGAAGAAATGCCGGCTATAATAATAAAAGTGCAGCAAACGGCCATTTGCAGGGTATCCCATCCGGTGGAGTAAAAATTAAAATCAAGGCCGAATATCGCATATAAATCATAGGCCGCATGATAGATTATCATTCCGATAAGCGCAAGGGCGCGAAGTTCATCAAGAAAATAAATTCTTCCGCTGCGTTTTGCCATAAAAAGCACCTCCTTTTATGTTAACCATTATATAACAACAAATATATTTGTGCAATTATTTTTTGAACATATGTTTGCCAAAAAAGCACCGGATAAATTTAAAAATAATGTAAACATTTATTTATCCACTTGTGTAAATCTGCGTTTTTTGGTATTATTATCTTGGTATAATTTGAAAACAAAGGCAAAAAGCGAAAAAACGCTTTATATATGAAAGGAAAAATTATGTCTGATAAAAATAATGGCTGGAATCAGCCGGAAGAAAAATTTCCGGAAAACGAAATAGAGGATAGCTTTGCAGGATTTTTCAGCGAAGAAGAGGAAATTGCGGTTTCTGAAAAAGGCAAAAAACGCGGAAGAAAAAAAGCGGAAAAAGGCCCGGATATTCTTGCGGTTTCTGAAGAAGCAGACCCCGGATTTGTTATTACAGAGGTTGTTGCGCTTGATACCGGAAGCGAAATTGTTGCTATAAAAGAGGAACCGGAAGAAGAAAATAATCCGGAGGAAACTTTTGAGCACGAAGAAAACGCCGACGAGCACGCAAAAGATTCTTTTGAGCACGCAGAGGACGAAGAAGCAAAAGCCGAAACCGAAACAGAACCGGAGGATAATGCGGAAGAACCCCTGAACGAAGAGAATAAAGAAGCGGAAGAAGCACCAAAAAAACAGAAAAAGGTTCTTTTTCCCAGAGCCCAAAAAATTATAAACAAAAAAAGAAAACATAAATACGTAGCAACCATCGGAGCGGTGCTTATTGCGCTTGCGGCGGTGGGCGCTGTTTCTGTTTGCTCTCTGCTTTTTAACCTTGGAGCAAGAATACTTGATAATACAAGCCAGAAAGAAGCGTTTGAATGGAAAATATATCCGCTTTTGATGCTTGACCCCGCAACCTTTGATGACCCAGCCCAGCTGGACGAAGTATTTGTTCTTAAAACCGCGCTTTGGTCCACACTTTTGGAAAACCGCACAAAATATGCTTATGACGAAATGGGTATGCTTATTGTTCCGGCATCGGACCTTGACGTTGCGGCAAAAAGCCTTTATGGCAATGCGGTTACCCTTAAACACCAGACCTTTGCGGAAGGATACGAATTCAGCTATCTTTATGACGAAGAAACCGGAACGTATTCTGTTCCGATTATGGGACAGACCGCGATTTATGTTCCGAAAGTCGTGGATATCAATAAAAACGGAGATATTTATACTCTTATTGCCGGTTACGTTGCGCCCACAACCCTTTGGAACGTAAGCGAAGGCGGAGATTACGAATCCGTGCCAGATAAATATCTTTATTACGATCTTGAAAAAATCGCTTATAAAACATACGTGATAAAATCCGTAAGAAGTATTCCTGCAGATGAACTTCCGGATGACCTGGAAGTTTCTGACGTACAGTCCCTTAACCAGACCCAGTATTTTGATTATGATGCTCTTCAGCAGGAGCAGATAAACCAGCAGCTGGAAAATATGCCCGAAGAAAATTTGGAAGGCGAAACGGCCGAAGGAGAAAATCCCGAAGAACCTTTGGAAGAAAACGATTGATTTGTTTGAATCCCGCAGAAAAATCTGCGGGATTTTTTTGTGCGCGAAAAAAATGGTTTTTTATAACTTTCCATTGAAAAAGAAAGGGCAGAGTGCTATAATTATTTAAATATATTATAATGGATGAGTGTTTTTGCGGAGGTTATGGGAATGAAAAAATGGAGATTGATGCAGGGAAATCCCGGCAAAGCCAAACATATTGAAGAGGAGCTTGGCGTGCCAGCGCTTGTAAGCGAAGTTTTGGTTGCAAGAGGAATAGATACTCCCGCAAAAGCAAAGGAGTTTATTGCAAAAGAGATACCTTTTACCGACCCCATGTCCTATCGTGATATGGATAAAGCAGTGCAGAGAATAAACGAAGCGCTTGATGAAGGCGAACGCATCTGTGTTTACGGCGACTATGACTGTGACGGTATGACCGCAACGGTTTTGCTTTATGATTATCTTGCTTCCATCGGCTGCGACGTATGGTATTATATTCCGGACAGAGAAACCGAAGGCTATGGCCTTAACAAAGGGGCCATAGATTATATAGCTTCTAAAGAAACGGATCTTATAGTAACCGTTGATAACGGCGTTTCCGCAATCAACGAAATTGATTATGCTTCTTTTCTTGGAATAGACGTTGTTGTTACAGACCACCACAAGCCCAGAGAGATTCTGCCCGATGCAGTGGCGGTTGTGGATCCGCACAGAGAGGACGAAAACAGCGAAGCGGTTTATAAAGAACTGGCAGGAGTTGGCGTTGCGTTTAAACTTGTGTGCGCACTGGAAAACGACAACGGCTGGGGTATTATTGAACAGTATGCGGATCTTATCTGCATAGGTACGGTGGCGGATATTGTTCCGCTGACCGGAGAAAACAGAATTCTTGTGCGCCAGGGACTTGCCCTTATGAGCGAAACAACAAATTACGGCCTGCGCGCCCTTTTGGAAGAAACCGGACTTGCGGGAAAAAATCTTACCGCGGATATGGTTGCCTTTGGCATTGCGCCAAAGCTTAATTCCGCGGCAAGGCTTGGTTCTGCTTATCAGGTTACGGAGCTTCTTACCACAGAAGACGATGAACTTGCATCGCAGCTGGCTTCTGATCTTTGCGAGCAGAACCGCCAGCGCCAGCAGCTTGAACAGGAAATTGCGGCGGATATTGACGCCATGTTCCTGGAAAAAGCGGATATTCTTAACGACAGGGTGGTTGTTCTTGACGGAGAAGGCTGGCACCACGGCGTTATAGGAATTGTGTGTTCCAAAGTTGTGGAAAGAACAGGAAAACCCTGTGTTCTTATTTCCCGTGACGGAGAAGAGGCCAGAGGTTCTGCCAGAAGCGTTGAAGGTTTTTCCATGATAGACGCGGTAAGCTATGCTTCGGAACATCTTACAAGATATGGCGGACACCCGTTTGCCGCGGGAATGAGCCTTGAATCCGGCAAAATAGATGCCTTCCGCAAGGCGGTTAATGAATTTGCCGCAAAAAACTTTTTGCAGATGCCGGTATATACTCAAAAAATTGATAAGGTTATGGATCCGGCGGAACTTACGGTGAACAATATTTCTTCCCTTAAACTTCTGGAGCCTTTCGGTGCTTCCAACGAAGTTCCGGTTTTTGCGTTCCGTAAAGTGCTTGTGGACGGAATCTATCCCATCGGAAACGGAAAACACCTTCGTCTGCGCTTTAAAAAAGCCGGAATGGTATTTTATGCGGTTTATTTTGGCGTAACGGAAGAGGAATTCCCCTATGCGCAGGGAGAAATTGTTGACGTTGCCGCCACCTGCGAAGTAAGCGAATACGGCGGCGAAGAGCGGGTTTCTGTAAAAATCCGTGATATAAGACCTTCTTCTTTAAGCCAGGAAAAACTTTTCAGCGGTAATTTGCTTTATGACGGTTACAAACGCGGTGAACCGGTTCCGGAAGAGGATATTCCGGAGCGCGGAGATTTTGCGGCAGTATATAGATTTATTCGTAACTGCACAAGCTTTAAAGGCGAACTGGACGTGCTTTTCGGCCGCATAACGGGCCAGAACAAAGACTGCACCATGGATTCCTGCAAAATGCGCCTTTGCCTTGATATTATGGAAGAAATGGGACTTATTACAAGAAAATTTGACGGAAAGGGAGAAACCATAACCCTTAATCCGCAAACTCAAAAAGTAAACATGGAAGATTCCGTACTTCTTGAAAAGCTTAAAAGAGGAAATATCTGAAAAAAACAACAGGGGATACAAGGCGGTGAGAAAATGCCCGAATTTTTTGAAGAACTTAAACAGGCGATAAACGTAAACAAAGGATATGACGTTGAAAAAATAGAGCGTGCCTATGCGATGGCAAGAAGCGCCCACGCGGACCAGAAACGCGCCACAGGCGAACCGTATATAATTCATCCGGTGGCGGCGGCTCTTACTGTTGTAAATCTGGGCATGGATACCGATACCGTATGCGCGGCGCTTTTGCACGACGTTGTGGAGGATACTTCTGTTACCCTTGAAGAGGTAAAAAAAGAATTTGGTCCGGACGTTGCCACCATGGTTGACGGCGTTACCAAGCTGAGCAAAATCAAGTTTGTTTCCAAAGAAGAAGCCCAGGCGGAAAACGTCCGTAAAATGATGATCGCCATGGCGAAGGACGTTCGCGTTATTATAGTAAAACTTGCGGACCGTTTGCACAATATGCGAACCATAGATGCAAAGCCTATGGATAAACAGCGCAGAACCGCCCACGAAACCATGGAAATTTATGCTCCGCTTGCACACAGACTGGGCATACGCTCCATTATGGAGGAACTTGAGGACCGCTGCATACGTATTCTTGACCCTGTGGGTTATAAAGATATTGAAGAACGCATGGAGCTGCAAAAAGAGGAACAGAAAGAATTTTTGAACCATTTGCAGACCAAGATAAAAGAACGCCTTGACGGCGAAAAATACAAAGCCACCCTTACGGGAAGAATTAAAAGCGTTTACGGAATTTACCGGAAAATATATACACTCGGCAAATCTTTTGAAGAGATTTATGACGTTTACGCGGTGCGCGTGATAGTGGATACCGTTACGGACTGCTATTACGTTCTGGGACTTATGCACGACCTTTTCAAGCCCATTCCGGACCGTTTTAAAGATTATATTTCTACCCCTAAACAGAATATGTACCAGTCTTTGCACACCACCTGCATTGACGAAAAAGGTATTCCGTTTGAAATTCAGATAAGAACCTGGGATATGCACCACACCGCGGAATACGGTATTGCCGCGCACTGGAAATATAAGGCGGGAATTCAGGGAAAATATAAGCTTGAAGAACGCCTTGCATGGGTTCGGCAGCTTTTGGAACAGCAGCAGGAACTTGATGACGTTGAGGATATTGTAAGTTCCATCAAAACGGATATTGCCATTGACGAGGTATTTGTTTTTACCCCCAAAGGCGACGTTATCAACCTGCCGGTGGGTTCCACCATCGTGGACTTTGCTTATGCCATTCATACCGCGGTTGGCAACAGAATGACCGGCGCAAAGATAAACGGAAGAATAGTGCCTTTGGAAACAGAGGTAAAAACCGGTATGATCGTGGAAATTATGACCACGAATGCCGTAGGCCACGGCCCGAGCCGCGACTGGATAAATATGGCACGCACCAGCAGCGCCAGAGCGAAAATCCGCGGCTGGTTTAAAAAAGAACGCCGTGATGAAAATATTGCCGAAGGAAGAATTCTGCTTGAAAAAGAATTCCGCAAAAACGGCATTATTCTTAATGAACACGACCATACGGAATTTCTTGAGGAAATTTCGCGCAGACAGCACTGCAACAGCATAGAGGACCTTTATGCGGCGCTGGGTTACGGCGGCATAAGCATGAGCAAGATTATGCCGTGGGTCAAAGAGGAATACACCAAAAAATATAAACAGGAAGAAATCATTCCGGAGGTTGTTAAGCCCAAACGCAAACCCAAGGCAAGCAGCGGCGTTATTGTTGAGGGACTGGAAGGCTGCCTTGTAAAATTCGGTCACTGCTGCAACCCGCTTCCGGGTGACGATATTATGGGATATATTACCCGCGGCAGCGGCGTTACAATCCATACCTGCAACTGCAAAACCGCAGTAAACGGTCTTGTGGATAAAGAGCAGGAGGGAAGATGGGTTACCGCAAGCTGGAGCGACAACATAAAGGATACCTATAAAACCAATGTGCTTGTTCACGGCATGGACAGAAGCGGATTTGTTGCGGACGTTTCCATTACCGTTGCAAACCTGCATGTGCCCATGCACACCCTGCTTGCAAGAGAACTGCCCGACCATCAGGCAGAAGTTCGCCTTACCATAGAAACCCAGGGCGTGGAACAGCTGCGCGGAACCATAGAAGCGCTTAAACGCATTCGCGGAGTGGACAGCGTTGTGCGTATGTGATGGAAGGAAGCACATAGATGAAAATAAATTTTCGTATTTTATTTGAAATTTTGCTGGTGCTTTCTTCTGCGGCGGTGTTTATATATAACTTTATGATGCAGCGGGAGATTGTATATATATCATCGGTTGCTGCGTTATGCGGAACAATTTTTATGCTGATAAAAGATATTAAAAAATCAAGAGGATAAAAATATGAAGGCTGTTTTGCAAAGAGTGCTTGCGGCTTCGGTTGAATGCGAGGGAAAGACCGTTTCGCAAATAGAAAAAGGTTTTATGGTGCTTCTGGGCGTTACAAAAACCGATACCGAAGCCGAGGCGGATATTCTTGCTTCCAAAATTGCGGGACTGCGCATTTTTGAGGACGAAAACGGAAAGATGAATCTTTCGCTTGAAGAAGTGGGCGGAGAGGTTATTGTGGTTTCTAATTTTACCCTTTGTGCGGACTGCAAACACGGAAGAAGACCTTCGTTCATCAATGCTCAAAGGCCGGTGCAGGCAAACGAGCTTTATGAATATTTTATAAAAAGACTTAAATTCCACGGCGTGGAGAAAATAGGAACGGGCGTTTTCGGCGGAGATATGCAGGTGCATATTCAGAACGACGGACCGGTAACTTTGATTCTTGATACCGAGGAATGGAAATAAAAAACGGGAGGATTATACAAATGCAGATTCATGAAATTGTAGTAGGACCCCTTAAAACAAATTGTTACATCGTAACTTCCGATATGAACCACGCGGTTATTATCGACCCGGGTTTTGATGCGGAAAAAATTGCCGCAAAAGTAAAAGAGCTTGGCGCAAAGCCCAAGTTTATTCTTCTTACCCACGGACATTTTGACCACATCGGCGCGGTAAACGGACTTAAAAAAATATTCCCGGAAGTTAAATCCGTAATTCTTAAAGAGGACGAGGATATCTGCCTTGATCCAAGCCTTATCAATGCGGAAATAGGTGTTGTTACCGTTCCGGATATGCTTTTTGCGGACGGAGATATTGTTAAACTTGATGACCTTACTTTTAAATATATGGCGACTCCGGGACACACCAAAGGCTGTGCCTGCATTATCTGCGAAAGAAATATCTTCAGCGGAGATACTCTTTTTGCACGCGGTTACGGAAGAACCGATCTTTACGGCGGTTCTCTGCGCGATATGAAGCAGTCCCTTAAAAAAATCGGTTCTCTTGAAGGAGATTACGAGATTTATCCGGCGCACGGTTCCGGCACGACCCTTGATCTGGAACGCTATGCAAACCCATATTTAAGAAAAGCACTGGGACTTGGAATATGATACTTGTTATTGATTCCCACCCCTATCGCTATGAAGCAGAAGCTCTCTGCCGCATGTTTTTGCGCGGCAGGGAGCTTAAAATATTTGAAGGAGCGGATATTCCGGAAGATGATTTTATCTATACCGGAATTTTTGGCGACGAAATTTCCGTGCGGATTAAAATGGACGGAAAAGATCTTTCTTTAAACGCAGAAGAAGCCGAAAACAAAGCAGCAAAGCTGGAATATCTGCTTTATAAATTGCTTTCGGAAATAACGGGAATGGTGCCCAAATGGGGTACCCTTACGGGTATAAGGCCGGTAAAACTGGCGCTTTCTTTGATGGACGGAGGATTTTCTGCCGAAGAAGTGCGCAGAAAATTTAAAGAGGAAAGGCTTGTTACCGATGAAAAGCTGGATCTTCTTTTGAGCACGGCCGAGCACGAACGTGAAATACGCGCCCTTTCAAAGCCGGAATCCGTGAGCATGTATATTTCCATTCCGTTCTGCCCAAGCAGATGTTCCTATTGTTCTTTTACTTCTCACGCCATAGAAAAGGCGGCAAAGCTTATCCCGCAGTACGTTGATCTGCTTTGCGAGGAACTGAGGGATACGGCGGAACTTATGAACGAGCTTGGACTGCATCTTGAAACGGTTTATATGGGCGGCGGAACGCCGACGGTGCTCACTTCGGAACAGATGGACAGGGTTTTGAGCACGGCGAGAAGTTCTTTTGATTTTGCAGGCGTGCGGGAACTTACCGTGGAGGCAGGAAGACCCGATACCATAACGCCGGAAAAGCTTGAGGTTATGAAGAAAAACGGGGTTGGCCGCATAAGCATAAACCCGCAGAGCATGGACGACGGAGTGCTTGAGCAGATAGGAAGAAAACACACCGCAAAGGACGTTATCGAAGCTTTTTATATGGCAAGAAGCTTTGGATTTGATAATATAAATATGGATTTGATTTCCGGACTTCCGGGCGATGATTTTGATAAATTCAGAAGAACCATAGATTCCGTGCTCGAACTGGATCCGGAAAACATAACTCTGCACACTCTTACGGTAAAGCGCAGCGCAAACCTTGCGGCAGAAGCAAAAGAAATGCTTGGAAAAAGCGTGGACGAAATGAACGAGCACGCATTCCGCTGCTTTGATGGGGCGGGATATTATCCGTATTATCTTTACCGGCAGAAAGGCACGGTGGAAGCCCTTGAAAACACCGGATTCTGCAAACCGGGCAAAGAGGGAATTTATAACGTGTTTATTATGGACGAAACCCATACCATTCTTGCAACCGGCGCAGGCGGCGTTACCAAAATGCGCGACCCGCACGGAACAAAAATAGAACGCATATTTAACTTTAAATTTCCGTATGAATATGTTGACAGATTTGACCTTATGAACGAAAGAAAAGAACAGGTGAAAGATTTTTATGCAAGATATCCCCTTTGATTTTGCTTTTGATATCGACCGCATCAATGCGGATTTTGCGAAGAATCCCCAAAGATGCGTTGAAGAAAGCGAATCAAAAATTGAAGAAGAAGCAAAAAGAACGGCAAAGAAAATTTTAGAGGCCGGAGAAAAACTTAAAATCGTGCTTGTTTGCGGGCGTTCGGCTTCCGGAAAAACCACTTTTACCAAAAAGGTGTGCCAAATACTTTGCGCAATGGGCAGAACTGCAAGGCATATTGCCCTTGATGATTTCTTTTTGGGAATAGATTATCTTCCGCAGAACAAAGACGGCACATACGATATGGAAAGTATAAAGGGTCTTGACGTTGCTCTTGCAAACGAATGCTTTAAAAAGCTTCTGGAGGAGGGTTTTGCGGATTTTCCTACCTTTGATTTTCCCAACCAACGCAGAGGAGAAATCTGGAACAGGGTGGAAGCGGATAAAAACGGAGTTATTATAATAGAGGGAATACACGCCCTTAATCCGCTTTTAACAGAAAATCTTCCGGAAGAGGGAATTATGCGCGTTTATATTCAGCCGGAATGTTCCTATTACAGCAAAGGAGAAAAAATGCTTTCTCCGGAGGAGGTTAGGCTTGTTCGCAGAGCGGCAAGAGATGAACTTTTCAGGGGATGGAGCGCGGAAAAAACGCTTGTTCAGTGGCAAAGCGTTCTGGAAGGCGAAAAAATTTACATAGAACCATATATTGATTCCGCAAATATACGGGTGAACAGTTCCATGGAATTTGAACCGATGTTTTTAAAAACCGTTCTTGTTAAAATGCTTGGAGAAGTAAAAGAAAATTCCGCTTTTTTTGGCACCGCACAGAACATTATTGAAAAACTTGGCCTTTTTTGCGGGGCAGAAACAAAAATTCTTCCCAAAGATTCGCTTCTTAGGGAATTTGTGGGTTGATTTTTGTTGATTTTCATATATTAGAGGTATATAATTAAAAAGGAATATTTTGCAGAAAAGGAGAAAGATCATAATGTCCGATTTCGACGATTTCATCAGAGGAATAGGCTCTGATATAAAAGTAGCCGCAGAAAACGTTGGCAAAAAAGCAGAAAAAACATTCGAAATTTCCAAACGCCGTGCAGAAAGAATAAGCCTTAAAGGCAATATTCAGAAAAACTATCAAAAGCTTGGAGAGCTTGTTTACGGCGGACTTAAAAACAACGAAGATATTGAGGAAGAAATGAAAGCCATTACCGAACAGCTTGATAACGATTTCTTCCGTATTTCTGAACTTTATGAAGAAATAAACGCCATTAAAAACGGCACCTATGTTCCCGAAGAAGAAGAGGACTGGGAAGAAGAATATGCCGAAGAATACGACGAAGACGAAGAGGTCGAGGTTTCTATTGTTGTGATGGAAAACGACGGCGAGGTTGTTGAAGAACCGGCAGTTATTGAAGAAGAGGAAGAAGTTCCTGCCATTGCGGAAAAAGCACAGGAATTTGATATAAACATTGACTAAATCCACAAAACGGAGGAAGTACAGATGACGTATAATCAGATAAAAGGTTCGGCGGAATATATTCTTGCGCAAACAAGAATCCGCCCGAAGATAGCAATTATTCTTGGAAGCGGACTTAACCCCATTGCTTCCGAAATTGAAAACGCGGCCAGAATCCCTTATAAGAATATTCCCAGATGGAATTCCACAACCAATCCGGACCACGAAGGCGTTCTTATTGTGGGATATCTTGATAAAATCCCCGTTGCGGTTATGAACGGAAGACTTCATCAGTACGAAGGCAATTCCATGAAGGAATGCGCATATCCTGTTGCGGTTTTCAAGGCCATGGGCATTGAAAAAATCATAATCACAAATGCGGCAGGCGGAATAAACACCGATTATAAAAACGGAGATATGGTTCTTATTTCCGATCACATCAAATTCTTTACGGAAGGTCCCCTTACCGGAGAAGATGCTTCCATCATCGGCGAACACAGATTTTTTGATATGACGGATACATATACCGAATATCTTCGCAACCGCGTTGCCGGCGCTTTTGAAGCAGAAAGCGGCAAAAAACTTCATCAGGGCGTTTATGCCTATATGCCCGGCCCGCAGTTCGAAACCCCGGCAGAGATAAGAATGCTCAGAGTTCTTGGTGCGGACGTTGTTGGCATGAGCACCGTTCCGGAAGCAATTATGGCAGCTGCCTGCAATATGAAGGTTCTTGGAATTTCGGTTGTTTCCAATATGGCGGCCGGAGTTGAAAACAAAAAACTTTCCGGTGCGGACGTTACCGAAACCTGCGCTTCCATCAAAGAGGATTTTAAAGCGCTTCTTCATACGGCCGTAAAAATTTTGGAGGAGGAAAAATAAAATGCTGTTTAAAGACATAACCTATATTGATGAAAACTTCAATACCGTTGAGCACGCATATATCGGAACAAAAAACGGCGTTATTGATTACATCTCCACCGAAAAACCCGATTGGGGATACGGCGAAGTTTATGACGGAGCGGGAAAAGTTCTTATTCCCGGTTTTGTAAATAACCACTGCCACGCCGCAATGGGCCTTATGCGCGGATACGGAGAAGGACTTCCTCTTCAGAGATGGCTTGATGAAAAAATCTTTCCGTTTGAATCCAAATGGGACGAAAACAGCATCTATTGGGCAGGCCTTCTTGGTATGGCAGAAATGATTGCCTGCGGCACCACTTCTTTTTCCGATATGTATTTTTATGATGCGGTTGCGGAAAGAGTGGTACGCGAATCAGGAATCAAATGCAATTTTGATAACCCGCCCATCTGCTTTGACGGAACTCCTCTTAAAAAGCAGAAGTATTTTCCTCCGGTTGACGCGATGGTTAAAAAATTCGGCCACAGCAGGGGACGCTTTGTTGAAGAGTTTGGTCTTCATGCGGAATATACTTCCACAGAACCTCTTGTAAAAGAAGTTGCGGCGTACGCAAAAGAAAACGATGTTCGTCTTCATATTCATATGGACGAAACAAAATCCGAACACGAAAACTGCAAAAAGAACCGTGGAATGACTACTGCGCAGTATTTTGAATCCTGCGGAATTTTTGAAAAC
>SVNB01000015.1 GCA_015067125.1 Oscillospiraceae bacterium | reverse complement strand
CTGAACACGAAGAAAGATATCGCAAACTCCTCGCAAACGTTGAAAACGGCGAAGTATTCCAGAAAGGTTCCATCGTTATCTGGAAATGCGCAAACTGCGGTCATATCCATGTTGGTGAATCTGCTCCTGTTGTTTGCCCCGTATGTGCTCATCCTCAGGCATATTTCGAAATCCAGGCAAAAAACTACTAATTAATCAAACAATAAAAAAACCGCGGAACAAAGTTCCGCGGTTTTTTCTTTTTTTCAATGTGCTTTGTGAGTAAGAAGGTATTCTGCCCAGGGCTCATATAGCTCTTTTTCAAGACGGATTCCGTTCGTGGTCGAAATTTCCGGAAGAGCTCCGCTTTCATCGGCAAAAAGATCAATGTTATCAAGTATCCAAAGGCTTTTTTCCTCTGCAATCGAATAGATATATTCGTTGATGTCGCTTATCTTTTCGTTGGTCACGGAATATCCTCTCTTCGAAGCTTTTGCTTCGTTTATAGGAATTATCGGCTGAACGTAAATATGTGCTTCCGGCTGTGCCGCAATTATCTCGTCGATAAAAGCGGTGTATTTTTTTACAAAAGTCGGGCAGTCCATCCAGGAAATACTTTCGGCAGAAAACAAAACGTAAACGGCTTCAACATTTTCTACGGTTTTAACATATTCCGAAAGCGTGAGCACCTCGTTCTCATATTTGAGCACGCCTTTTGTAAGAATTGTGTTGATGTCTATTCCCGTTCCGCTGGCGGTAACAAATTCGGAATGCTCAAAATAGCCGAGTTCTTTTGCCTGAACAACAAAATAATCTCCGACAAAAAGCGAATCCTTGAAAGAATAGTATCCGTCGCTGTCCGTTTTGGGAACAATTCCTCCCCTCGCCTCCGGAATTTCTTCCTCAACGACCTCTTCACCGGGCGACTCGGTGTTTTCGGAACCAACAACGATGACGTTGTCCTCTTCGTCAACGTTTTCTGTTGGCTCATCGATCACCAGAGGTGTTTCTTCTTCCTTCTGCGTCATAAAATCGTTTATAAGCTTTGCAAAATTTATGAACGCATTTGGAAGGCTGTAGTCTTTTTCGGTTCCTTCGGGATATTTTTCTTCCTCATAGTTTTGCCAGCCGTATGCCGCAAGACCTGAAATAAGTATTACCGAAGCAAGAATTACGGAAAATCGGATAAGTTTTCCGTATTTTTTTGTTCTTACAACGTTTTGCTTCTTTTTAACGGTCAAAAAATCCGACTCTCCTTTCCGTTTTTATGTATCTTATGTATAATAACATATCAATACAATTTCTGTCTACTTAAAATTTATTAATTTTTCAAAAATTCTGTCGTAAAAATCTTCTTGACTGAAAGGTTATCTTCATATATAATATTACAGTCAAGTCAATAATGATGCTAGTGTAGCACAGCAGGTAGTGCAGCTGATTCGTAATCAGCAGGTCGCGTGTTCGAGTCACGTCACTAGCTCCAGAACCTAAAATCCCCTTAAACAAGCCGTTTTTGGGGATTTTGCTTTCTGCCAAACGCAGATGTAAAGATGTATAGCTTTACATATACAATTTGCTTAAAAATATTTAATGAAACCGTTTCATATTATATAAAAGTCAAAAAATCAATTTTTTACAAAATTTTTGAAAATAATGCTTGCCTTTTGGCTTCGGTTATGCTATAATAATTCCTGCTGACGATACAGCATCTGGGTGTGGCGCAGTTGGTAGCGCGCTACCTTGGGGTGGTAGAGGCCGTGGGTTCAAGTCCCGTCACTCAGACCAAAATCCCGCAATCGAAAGATTGCGGGATTTTTTTATACCTAAAAGCTTATTCACAATTCTTTACAGTCTTTTCCCGTTATGATAATATGTATATGAAAACAAGCGAAAGGACGTGCTTAAAATGCGCAATATATACTTCTGAAAAACTTTTGACGCAAAGGAGTATAAATATGACAAAAACAGCATATCTTTTCGGAGAAATCCACGGTTCCGAAGCCGTTTGCCAAAAGGAATTTGAAATCTGGCAGGATTTTTACAAACGCGGATTGCGCCACCTTTTTATGGAACTTCCCTATTTTTATGCTCAGTTCCTTAACCTTTGGATAAAATCCGGCGATGACAATATTCTTTGCGAACTTTGGGAAAACGGCAAAGGCACCCAGGGAAATTCAAATTTTAACCGTGAATTTTTTGTTGAAATTAAAAAACTCTGCCCCGAAACTGTTTTCCACGGAACGGATATCGGACACGCTTTTAATACCATCGGAACAAGATATCTTGAAACCGTTTCTCCGGATTCCGCAGAATACCGCATAGCGGCAGAAAACATCGAACAGGGCAAAATATATTACAAAACATGGCAGGAAAACGGAAACGAAGATTATATTGATGCCAACCGTGAAAAATCCATGACAGAAAATTTCATCCGGGAATTTGATTCTTTGAACTGTGATATAGTAGGATTTTACGGAGAAGCCCACGTTTTTTCGGAAGAAACAGGAAATTTCGGCATAGAGAAAAATATGTGTTCCGCAATAAAAAATCATTATAAAGATAAAATCAATATAAAGCCGAAACTTATAAAAAATCTTATAAATCCCCTGTTCCATTCCAAAATTTTGATTAACGGAAAAAATTATACTGCCGAAAATTTTGGAAAAGTATATACGCCTTTTGATGAAAACTGCGAATATATAGAAATTTTCCGCATTGCCGAACCGGAACATGATTTTGAAAAATACGTCAGGCAAGATAATTTTATTCCGGAGGCGCTTTATCCGTGCAATATGGAAAACGGTGATATCTTTGTAATTGATTCGATTAATGAAAATAATGCCGTTTTAAGGCAGATATTCATCTGCGATGGTTTTTCCGATAAATACGGAAAAATCACAACAGAAATTTTATCGGAATAATAAAACACGGCTTTAAAAAATTCTGTAAAAAACACAAAACCGCAGGCATTGTATGCCTGCGGTTTTTGCTTTGATAATAAATTATTTTTTGCCGCCAAGAACCCTTGCGTTTCTGAATGCGCCGATGAAAATAAAGAGAGAACCGGCAATGGTAATTCCGGAAGCAACAACGCCCCAGAACTGCTGTTCAAAGTTGCTGAACTGAAGCATAAACACAACCGCAACCAAAAGCGCACACAGGGATTTAATCATGGTGCCTCTTGCTTTGCTGGGTCTGTTGCGGTTATTGATACTATCAACAGCAACGATAAAAGCAACTGCAACCTGCAGGGAAAATACAAGCGTATCTCCAAAAACATCGCCTGCGGCGGCATCGCTTAAATAAGGGGTTATAGCCAATACCCAGGAGAAAAACGCGTTAATGGCGCCTGCCGCAATAAGAAGGATTGCGCCGTAAAAAATCATTTTTGCACCGGGACATCTTGGGTCGAACAAAGGTTTTTTGGTTTTCTTTTTCATGATCTGTGCCTTTCTTTATTTAGCGGCAACTGCTTTTTTAGCCGCTTCGATAACGTCTTTTTCGGTCATACCGAATTTTTCCGCAAGAACGTCAAGCTTGCCGACTTCTCCGAATACGTCGTTGACGCCTACGGGGATAATAGGTGCCGGACAGTTCTGTGCAGCGGTTTCCGCAACTGCGGAAAAAAGTCCGCCGATTACGTTGTGGTTTTCTGCAACAACCGCGCATTTGGTCTTTTTAAGGGATTCCACAACCGTTTCTGCATCAATGGGCTTGATGGTATGTACATTGATTACTTCCGCATCAATACCCTCTGCTTTAAGTTTTTCCGCAGCATCAAGAGATGTCTTTACCATTATGCCGGAAGCAAAAATGGTAACGTCTTTTCCCTCTTTGATTTTATCCGCTTTGAAAAGATCAAATTTATAGTCTTTTCCGAAAACTTCGGGACATTCTTTTCTGAACATACGGATATATACGGGGCCGTTATAATCCACAATCTGCGGAAGAGCCTGTATCATCTGCTCGTTATCCACAGGTTCAAAAATAACCATTGTGGGAATAGAACGCAGAACGCCGATGTCTTCCATGCTCATATGGGTGCCGCCGTTAAGCTGTGCGGAAATTCCGGGATCGGAACCGACTATTTTTACGTTCTGTTTTGCATAAGCAATGGAAATTGCAATCTGGTCGCAGATTCTTCTTGTTGCAAAAGGAGTGAAAGAAGAAATAAAAGGAATAAATCCATAGGAAGAAAGTCCCGCGGCAACAGAAGCCATATTCTGTTCCGCAATGCCTACGTCAAAAGCTCTTTCCGGAAATTCTTTGCGAAGGCCGGCGGTGCCGTTGCAGTTTGCAAGGTCTGCATCAAGAACGCAGATGCGTTCGTCCTTTCTCATAAGTTCCGCAATGGTGTTACCAAATGCTTCTCTCATCATCATAACAGATTCCGCCTCCCTTTTTACTGAAGTTCCGCAAGCGCGGCTTCTACGTTTTCTTTGTTCATGGTCATGCTGTGGCATTTATAGCCCGCCGCTTCGACAAAGCTGATGCCCTTGCCTTTTACGGTATCAAGAATGATCATGGAAGGCTGACCTTTTTTTGCCTTTGCGCGGTCGATTGCAGCGGAAATCGCTTCGCAGTCGTGTCCGTCAACTTCCTGGGTGTACCAGCCAAAGGCTTTCCATTTGGATTTAAGATTTCCGAGGGAGTTTATATCCTCTACGTTGCCATCAAGCTGCATTCCGTTATAATCGGTGAATGCAACAAGGTTATCGACTTTTTTGCTCGCGGCAAGCATTGCGGCTTCCCAGATCTGTCCTTCCTGGGATTCTCCGTCGCCGATAACTGTATAAATGGTTGCGCCGTCTTTTTTTATTTTGGATCCGATTGCAATGCCTACTGCGCAGGAAAAACCCTGTCCAAGAGAACCGGCAGTCATATCAACGCCGGGAGTTTTGTTCATATCGCAGTGGCTTGGAAGATTTGTGCCGAATTTGTTAAGAGTATAAAGCCATTCTTTGGGGAAAAATCCTTTGAGTGCAAGGGTTGCGTAAACAACCGGGCCTGCATGTCCTTTTGAAACAACCAGTCTGTCCCTGCCCTCCATTTTGGGGTTTGCGGGATCGACGTTCATTTTTTCAAAATAAAGAACCTTCATAAGCTCGGCAATGGACATGGAACCGCCTATGTGGCCGCTTCCGATGCTGCCGATACATTCAACTGTCATTCTGCGTATTTCTTTGCAGATCTCATCCATTTTATTCACTCCTTCCAGTTATATATAACCAGATAGATACATTATAGCACAAAAAACGCATATGTGACATATTTTTTTATAAATATTTGATTTTTTAACAAATAATGACAAAACGCCTCTGGTTTTTTTTAAAACAGAGGCGTTTATTCACATTTTATTTTCTTCCACCCATTTTCTTGCCATTTCAACAGCATCTTCAAGCGGCTTTTTTCCTCCTTCTTCCGCTTTGGCAATTGGGTTTGTTTCGTAAACCGGAACGATAATTTTTTCTTTCTGCTTTTTAATTTTCATGTTTTCCTTCCTTTCTTTTGCGTATAATTTTGCGGAATAAACAGTATAATCCCAAACGGAGGTGTTTTTATGTTTAAAAAACTTTTACCGTTTATTGTTTCTGTGGGCATTGCGCTTGGAACCGGAGGTTTTTCCGCTTTTCTTACAAAAGAAAGTATTTCCGTTTATTCCGATATTAACCGTCCGCCTTTTGCTCCGCCGGAATGGATTTTTCCGGTTGTATGGAGTATTCTTTTCGTGCTCATGGGAATTTCGGCCGCGCTTGTCTGGTGCTCAAACGGAAAGGCACTTGACTCCGCATTGATATTTTACGGTTTTCAGCTTGTATTTAATTTTATCTGGCCGCTTATTTTCTTTAACTTCCGGGCATTTGGTTTTGCCTTTTTCTGGCTTCTTGCCCTTTTGGTGCTCATTGCGGTTACAACAATAAAATTTTATAAAATAAACAAAACCGCCGGATGGCTGATGTTCCCGTATTTTGTATGGGTATGTTTTGCGGGTTATCTTAATTATTCGGTATGGCAGCTGAATCTATGATCAGAACATGGCTGTTTTTTCAAGTTCTTTTTTAAGCTTTGATATTATTTTCTTTTCCAGGCGGGAAATATATGATTGGCTTATGCCTATCATATCCGCAACTTCTTTTTGTGTGTGCTCCTTTTCTCCTCCAAGGCCGAAACGGAGCACCATTATTTTATGTTCTCTTTCTCCCAGACGGTTCACCGCATCGTTAAGCACTGCTTTTTCCGCATCCTGTTCAATTCCTCTGTTAACACAGTCACTTTCCGTTCCCAAAACGTCGGAAAGAAGAAGTTCGTTGCCGTCCCAATCCACGTTAAGCGGTTCATCTATGGAAATTTCGTTTTTTTGCGGCTGCGTTTTGCGAATAAACATCAGAATTTCGTTTTCTATGCACCTTGAAGCGTATGTGGCAAGCTTTATGCCTTTACACGGCGCAAAGGTATTCACCGCCTTTATAAGGCCTATTGTCCCTATGGAAATAAGGTCTTCTATCCCTATTCCGGTGGATTCGAACTTTTTTGCGATATAAACCACAAGCCGCAGATTATGTTCTATAAGAATATTCTTTGCTTCTGTGCTTCCCTCTTCCAGCAAAGCAAAGGCTTTTTCTTCCTCATCTTTGGAAAGAGGCGGAGGAAGATTTTCCGGTCCGTTTATGTAAAAAATGTTTTTTGCTGTTTTTTCCGCAACAAATTTTGCTATAAAAATTTTAATCTTTTTTAAAATGTTCATATGCTATACCTCCGAAAAAATTTTGCCTTCTTTTTTTAGCAGAACGTTTTTCCCGAAAATCAGGGTGTTTTCCGGCACGTTTTCCGATGCTCCTATCAGAATATCCTCCGCCGTGAAAACGCCTTTTTCGTTTTCGATCAGCACTTTATCCGGGCGAAAAGTTTTTATGAGCACGCTTCCCGAAACAGTTTTGCAGAACACCGGCTTTAATCCGAATCTCGTGCTCATATCACTGTTCTTTATCTCCTCCGCCATTTCTTCCGGCAGAATTTTTTCCATTGATTTTATATCCGCCATTGCCACCGGAGAACCGCTGAACGGTTCCGAAAGAGAATTTCCAGTATCCGTAAAACCTTTGAGCACAGTGCATTTTTTATTGAAATATATCTTTGCCATACACGCGCCTTCCGGTTCGCCGTGCCGGAACAGCCTTCGAAGAATCTCTGTTACAAAAAACGCCGCCGTTCCGGAAAAAACAATTTCCATAGCAGAAATTTCGTAATAAACAATTCCGCCCTTTATGTAAAAAGAATCCGTTTTTGTAAAATAATTCAGCAGCATCATAAAACCGGAAAACAAAAAACCGCAAATATAAAAAACAGTTAAAAGCCTTGTAAATTCTTTTAAATTTCTTTTTCCGAACGCCGCAAAAATCATAATTGCGGAAACCGCAAGCTTTGTAGCAGCAAACACAGTTTTGCTTACTTCAAAAATAATTATTATGGAATATATTGCCCCGACCGATGCTCCTAAAAGTCCTTTAAGCCGTTCGTATTTTGCTCCGGCAAGTCTTGCTGTTCCAAAAAGCAAAAGATAATCCACCGCAAGATTTATTGCAAGCAGAATATCAATATATATCACACGCAATATAATCACTCCCGACCTCAGAAATTATATATCCGGTTCAAAGAAATTTGCGTCGAAACATATACCTTTTTTCTTTTCTGTGCTAAAATAAATAAAAAGTTCTTTTGGCGGAGGGATCGGTTTTGAATATAGAGATAAAACCTTTTGAAAAGCGCTTTGCGGCAGAAGCCGCTGCAATATGGAACAAAGTTGTTGATGACGGCGAGGCTTTTCCGCAGCTTGATTTTCTTGATGAAAAATCCGCGGAAAAGTTTTTTGACGAGCAGGATTTTACCGGCATTGCCGTGAATACGGAAACAGGCGAAGTCCTTGGGCTTTATATCCTTCACCCCAACAACATCGGAAGATGCGGCCACATTGCCAACGCAAGCTATGCCGTAAAATCCACCTGCCGCGGCCATGGCATCGGAGAAAAACTGGTTTCTCACTGCCTTGCAAAAGGCGGCGAGCTTGGTTTTAAAATACTTCAGTTCAACGCCGTTGTGGCAGCAAACAGCGTTGCTCTTCATCTATATGAAAAACTTGGATTTATCCGGCTTGGCACTGTTCCCGGCGGTTTTCTTATGAAGGACGGTCATTACGAAGACATCGTTCTTTTTTATCATCTGCTTTGATTTTTATCGCGGCTTTTTCATATTATGTACCAAAAAACTTTTTGGAGGTGCTTTTATGAAAAGCAAACGCCCCTGCCCATTCTGTGATGAAATCTGCGGAAGAGAAAACGAAGATTATATTGCGGAATTCAGTCCGCACCGGCTTTCTTTTATCCGGCTGGAGGAAGATTCCGAAGAAATTTTTGAAGCGGACGAACACAAAACCAGTCCCCGAAATGTGAAGACTTTGTGAAAATCTTTTATTTCATATTGCACAAAAGCCCGGCTTTTTTAAGCGCGGGCTTTATTATTTAATCCAAATCGGAATTTTTTTGTAAAAATTACGTTTTGCACAAACAAAAAAGGCTGTTTTTATGCAAATACACATGTTAACTGTTAAACAATTCCAAAAATAAATATGAATTTTTATGAAATTTTTACTATTTTGTATTGAATTTTTTCTTTATATACATTAAAATATGGAATGGACATTTATAAATTATGTGTTCTATGAAAGAGGGGTACTAATGTCAAACAGATTATTTCAGGGTATAATACATCAGATGCACGACAGCATCGGTCGCACCGTTGGCGTTGTTGATGACTGCGCAACCGTTGTTGCCTGCAGCGACCTTGCCCGCACCGGAGAAAGAAACGATTTTCTTGTAACCGATTACGGTTCCACAGAAGATTGCCACATTCGCGATGGATTTACATATAAAACCTTTGGTTCTGATGAAAAACCCGAATTTGCCGTATTTGTTGCCGGAACGGACGAACTTGCTTCTCAGTTCTGCTCTCTTATGGCGGTTTCTCTTGCGGGCATAAAACAATATTATGATGAAAAATATGACCGTGCAAACTTTATCAAAAACGTTATTCTTGATAATATTCTTCCCGGTGATATTTACATCAAGGCAAGGGAGCTTCGCTTTCCCACCGATGTTTCCAGGGTCGTTCTTTTTATCCGCGTTCTTACCGCAAACGATATTTCCGTTTTTGATGTTATCCAGAATCTTTTCCCGGATAAATCCAAGGATTTTGTTTTCAGCGTAAGCGAATCCGACGTAGTTCTTGTTAAAGAAATCCGTCCGGGTATCGAAAGTTCCGACCTTGAAAAACTCGCGCGCTCCATTGTTGATACCCTTGGAAGCGAGTTCCTTACAAGAGTAAACGTTGGCATCGGCACTGCCGCCACCGGCATTAAAGACCTTGCAAAAAGTTTTAAAGAAGCACAGGTCGCGCTGGAAGTGGGCAAAGTGTTCGATACCGATAAATCCATCGTAAGCTATGATAACCTTGGCATTGCAAGACTTATCTATCAGCTTCCCACCACCCTTTGCGAAATGTTCCTTAAAGAGGTCTTTAAAAAAGGTTCTATAGAAAGCCTGGATCAGGAAACCCTTTTCACTATCCAGAAGTTTTTTGAAAACAACCTTAACGTTTCCGAAACCAGCCGCAAACTTTTTGTTCACAGAAACACCCTTGTTTACCGTCTTGAAAAAATCAAAAAGCTTACCGGCCTTGACCTCAGAGAATTTGACCACGCAATTATCTTTAAGGTTGCGCTTATGGTCAAAAAATACCTTTCTGCAAATCCCGTAAAATATTAAAAAACAAAACCGTTTATTTGTGAGGTATTACATTGATTGAATTTCGTAATGTTACCAAAAAATACCCCAACGGCACAGTTGCGCTTGATAACGTAAACCTTAAAATCGATGACGGAGAATTCGTTTTTATCGTCGGTTCTTCCGGCGCGGGAAAAAGCACCCTTATCAAGCTTATGCTTCGGGAAGAAAAGGCAACTTCCGGCGTAGTCAAGGTAAACGGCAAAAACCTTGGCAAAATGGCAAAATACAAAATCCCGAAATTCCGCCGTTCCATAGGCATTGTTTTTCAGGATTTCCGCCTTATTCCGAATATGAACGCTTATGATAACGTTGCTTTTGCTCTGCGCGTAACAAACGTTTCTTCAAAAGAAATCAAAAGAAAAGTTCCCTATATGCTTAACCTTGTGGGGCTTGCTTCCAAAATGAAGTGCAAACCGGAAGAACTTTCCGGCGGCGAACAGCAGCGTGTTGCCCTTGCAAGAGCGCTGGTCAACTCCCCTTCTCTTATTATTGCGGACGAGCCTACCGGTAACATCGACCCGGAACTTTCTTACGAAATCGTTGATCTTCTTAACGAAATAAACAAGCTTGGCGTAACCATTGTTATGGTAACCCACGAACACGACCTTGTTGAACAGTTTAATCACCGGGTAATAACCATA
Organism: Oscillospiraceae bacterium; assembly: GCA_015067125.1. Classification (GTDB taxonomy): domain Bacteria; phylum Bacillota; class Clostridia; order Oscillospirales; family Ruminococcaceae; genus UMGS1668. The sequence continues at coordinate 11,041 of SVNB01000015.1, read as the reverse complement.
GAAAAAGGCGAAGTTATCCGCGATACCGAAGGATTGGAGGCGGAATTATGCTGAACAGTTTCTTCTATCTTGTAAAACAGGGTTTTAAAAACCTTTGGAACAACCGCCTTATGTCCCTTGCTTCCATCGGCGTTCTTGTTTCGTGTATGCTTCTTATCGGTGCAGCCGCGCTTCTTTCCGTAAACGTTTCAAACATCATTGATGAGCTTGAAGATCAGAGCGAAGCCATTGTTTATCTTGATGATGACCTTAATGATGAATGGATAGACTATGTTCGCGACAGCATTGTTGCCACAGGAAAAGTTGCCACAATAGAATTTATTTCCAAAGAAGACGCCCTTTATTCCATGATGGAATCCATGGGTGATGACGGAATGCTTTTTGAAGCCTATACAAAAGGTGATAACAACAATCTTCCGGATTCCTTCCGCGTTACTTTTGATGATGTTTCCGATCTTGAAGAAACCGTTGCAAAAATCAGTTCCGTTGATGGGGTTTATTCCGTTTCTGCACTTACCGAAGTTGCAGAAGTTATAACCGGAATAAAACGCATGGTCTATATCGGCGGAACCATAATCATCGGTCTTCTTATCGCTGTTTCTCTTATGATAATCGGCAATACGATAAAAATCACCGTTTTCAGCCGCAGAAGAGAAATCAACATTATGAAGTACGTTGGCGCAACCAACGGCTTTATCCGTCTTCCTTTTGTTGTGGAAGGCATAAGCCTTGGCGTAATTTCCGGCGGAATTTCTTACGGAATAATCTATTTTGCCTATGATTATCTTGTAAACTGGGTTTCTTCCCAATCCGCAACATGGTTCAGCCAGATAATTTCCGACCTTGTTCCTTTTGCGATCGTATCCGATTATCTTCTTTTCGGATTCCTTATCGGCGGCGGACTGATCGGTCTTTTCGGCTGCATCGCATTCATTGGCAAACACCTTAAAGTATAAAGGAGGGCCTATGAACAAAAATAAAATCAGGCATATCTTTATATGTTCCATTTGCTGCTTTTTAAGCGCTGTTATGATTTATTTTTCCGCTCCGGTTGCGTTTGCGGATGACACCGCACAGCAAAAAGCAAGTGATGAAGAATACCGCGAACAGATTTCCGATCTTCAGAACGAGCAGGCGGCTTTGCAGCAGCAAATGAAGGATTATAACAACAAAATCAACAATATTAAAGACAGCAAGAAAAAACAGCAGGCAATAGCAAATTCCATAGATGAAAAAATCAGTATCATCGAAGAATCCATTGCCGTTGGCAAAGAAAAAATCGCTCTTACTTCCAATTACATTACCGAAAAGAATATCGAAATCCGAAACAAGGAAAAAGATATAGAAGATAATCTTCAGCTTTTCCGTGACAGAGTAAAAGCCATTTATATGACCGGCGGTTATTCCGACACCGCAAATTCCCTTATGATGCTTCTTGGTTCCAAAAGTGTTTCGGAATTTCTTACCAGAACGGAATTTCTTAACCGCATAGCGGAACACGATAAACAGATGGTGGAAGAACTGCGCGAAGAACTTGCTGTTCTTAACGAAGAAAAAGCCGTCCTGGAAGAAGAAAGAGCCGCTTTGGAAGCAGAAAAAGCCGCTTTGGAAGAAGAACAGGCTTCTCTTGAAAAAGAGCTTAAGGAAGCAAAAAACTCTATTCACGACCTTGCCCAGATGCAGGCGGAATATGAAGAAAACTATGAAGAACTTTCTGCCATGGCAAAGCAGATACAGGCGGAGCTTCTTGATATTTACAAAAACCTTAACACCAGCAATACGGAATACGTCGGCGGCGAAATGATGTGGCCCGTTCCAGGGTATTCCAAAATTTCCAGTTATTACGGCTGGCGTTTTAACAACACAGATTTTCATACCGGCGTGGATATTACCGGAAGCGGCGTTCATGGAGCAAAGGTTGTTGCCGCAAACACCGGAACGGTTGTTCACACCAACTATTGCCCCTATAATGGTTATTCCTATGGCTATGGCACTTATCTTATAGTTGACCACGGCGGCGGTATAACCACCCTTTATGCCCATTTAAGCGATATTTCCGTTAAAAAAGGTGATATTGTTGTTATGGGCCAGCAGATAGGAAAAGTCGGCAACACCGGCTGGAGCACCGGCGCTCATCTTCATTTTGAAGTTCGCAAAAACGGAAGCGCCGTTAACCCCATTTCCTATATTACCTAATTCTTTACCAAGGAGAAAAATATGGGTAAAAAAATATCTTTAGGCACTGCCGTTACCCTTATTCTTATTGCGATAGCGATAACTTTTTCTTTTGCAATGGTTTTTTCTCTTCGCAATTTTAACAGCAAGGTAACAAGCATTACCGAACGAGAAAATATGTACGCAAAATTTACCGAGATAGACAGCCGTGTGCGTTCTGCCTTTGGAGGATACATTGATGAATCCGCACTTATGGACAGCGTTGCAAAGGGCTATCTTTCCGGCATAAACGACCCCTATGCCAAATATATGAATGCCGAGGAATATGCAGCTTTTCTCGAATCTTCCGAAAGCACCGTTGCGGGCGTAGGCATAACCGCTTCTATGGACAGCAGCGGTTATATGGTCGTTACAAAAGTACACGAAGGTTCCACCGCTGCCAGTGCCGGCATTACAGCAAACGATATTATTATAAAAGTTGATGACATCAACCTTTCTTCCGAAACCTATCCCCAGGCAGAAGCCCTTCTTATCGGCGATGCAGGCACAAAGGTAACCCTTACCGTTCGCCGCGACAGTGAGGATACGGAAATGGAAATTACAAGACGAGTTCTTGTTCCAAACACTGTTTATTCCACTTTTTTCGGAAGCTTTGGCTATATTCGCATTGATGATTTTGCCGAAGGCACACCCGACCAGTTCAGCAAGGCAGCGGAAAAACTTATTTCCGAAGGAGCTTTGGCTCTTATTTTTGACGTTCGCTTTGTAAAAACCGGCCTTATCTCTTCCGCCGCGGAAATGATAGATAAATTTGCCGGTTCCGGCGATATGCTTTACGTTGAATACAATAACGGCGAAAAAGAGGTTCTGCACAGTTCCAATTCCCGCGAAACGGATATTCCCGTTGTTGTAATAGTTAACGAAGGCACTGCCGGTGCCGCGGAATTTTTTGCCGCAGGACTTCGGGATTTTGAAAAAGCAAAAATAGTCGGTATGCAGACCATCGGATTTGGCTCTTTGCAGGAAACTTATCGTCTTGATGACGGTTCTGCCATTCAGCTTACGGTAGGTAAATATTATCTTGCCAATTCCGAATCTGCGTGGGAAGGCATCGGCATCACTCCGGATCACGTTGTTTCCATAGATTACGTTCCGGATTTTTCCGATATCACTCTGCTTGACAGCACAATGGATACCCAGCTTGCAAAAGCCATAGAAGTTGCTTCTTCCTCTGTTGTACTGGAGCTTAACGAAGCAGAAAATTCTTCCGAAGACACCTCTTCCGAAGAATAAACGACAAATTTACTCTTGACAATCCGGTTTTATATTTATATAATCTATAACATTGTGATCCATTTTAGGAGGGTCTTTTACCATGGATAAAAAAGTTGTTGTAACAGCAAGCGGTCTTAAAGCTCTTGAAGAAGAACTTGAACAGCTTAAAACCGTTCGCAGAAAAGAAGTTTCCGAAAAAATCCGCGTCGCACGTTCTTACGGCGACCTTTCCGAAAACAGCGAATATGATGAGGCCAAAAACGAACAGGCCATCGTAGAAGCAAGAATCGCCGATCTTGAAGTAATGCTTAAAAACGTAGTAATTCTTGACGAAAGCGAACTTGTTACCGATGCAGTTTCTCTTGGTTCCACCGTTAAGCTTTACGACGAGGAATTTGAGGAAGAACTTGAATACATCATCGTAGGTTCCACCGAAGCAGATATCGACCTTGGAAAAATTTCTGACGAATCCCCTGTAGGAAAAGCTCTTATCGGCAAAAAAGCGGGCGAAGTTGCAGAAGCAATTCTTCCTTCCGGTGACGTAGCAAGATTCAAAGTCATCAGCATCGGCTGATAAAACGCAAACAAAAAAGGCTTGCCGCAGGGCAAGCCTTTTTTTGCTTTATAATCAAATTTCTATAAGCTCATAATCGGCAGTGCCGATGCCGAGTTCCAAAGCGGCTTCTATTGTATGAACGCCGTTTCTGCTTTCTATTCTTTCAAGCAGATGATCTCTGCCCGGGTCATCGGAAGCATACACAAGATCAAGACAGGCTTTATCTATGGCCACCGGATCAAGAGAGCAAAGAATTCCGATATCATTCATGCAGGGATCTTCCGCAACTGCACAGCAGTCGCAATCCACAGACATATTTTTCATCACGTTGATGTAAGCGGCTTTTCCATCAAAGTAATCCACAACGCTTTTTGCAGCATCTGCCATGGATTCAAGAAAAGAATCATGATCGGCGGTCCAGATTTTTTCCGGCTCCCCTGCTCCATGGATATACGCTTTGCCAAAAGAAGAAGCAACACCTATAGAAAGCTGTTTAAGGGCACCGCCGTAGCCGCCCATCGGGTGACCTTTAAAATGAGAAAGCACCAGCAAGGAATCGTAATTTGCAATGTTTTTGCCAACAAAATTCTTTTTAATGCGTTTTCCTTCCGGAATGGAAAGTTCCATATCCGGACCTTCCGCATCAAGAAGATCCACCGGAAAATATTTGTTCCAGCCGTGTTCTTCAAGGGTTTTAAGGTGTTTTTCGGTGGTGTTGCGGGTACCGTTATATGCGGTATTGCATTCCGTTACGGTGCCGTTTACTTTTTCGATAAGTTCTTTCCAGAATTCCGGACGAAGAAAATTCTGGTTTCCGGTTTCTCCGGAATGAACTTTTACCGCAACTTTTCCCGGAAGTTCCGGAGAAAGCGCTTCGTATATTTTCATAAGTCCCGCTGAACTGATATCACGGGTAAAATAGACTTTTGCCTTTTCCATAAATTTCACCTTTCTTAAAAGAATGATTACGGCATTATTTTATCACGATATACGATTTTTAGCAATAAAAAAACGGCGGAAGAAAAGCTTCCGCCGCCGGTTATTTTTATATTATTCTTCAACGATTTCTGCATCCAGTGCATTTTTACGAACGGATTCTATTCCGTTTTCGCAGGAAGCTTTTGCTTTGTATCCTTCGGAAGAAAGGATAATTTCTCCGTTGCGTGCTTTAAGGCGGAAGCGGAATTCGCCGGCTTTATCGGTATAAATTTCGAACTTGGGGTTCACTGCTTCTGCAACAGGCTCAACGGTCCGGTCTTCGAGGTTTGCGGCTTCTGCGTTTTTACGAACACTTTCGATTCCTTTAAGGCAGGCTTCTTTGCCGGAATAAACTTCGGAAACGCCGATAATCTGTCCGTTGGAGGCAAGAAGGTTGAATTTTACGCCGGAAGCGGTTTCTTTTACTGCAAATTTACCCATAATATCATTTCTCCTTTCGGTTTATGCGGTATGTTTGTGTGGTTCTATCTTATCACCTTTTATAGGTTTTTTCAATACAAAACAAAATGAGCACGGAATTTTTCATCCGTGCTCAAATTTTTTATTCAATTACTTTTGCGGCTTCTTCCAGATATTTTCTTATTTCTATATGCTGGGGACAGGCTTTTTCGCATTTTCCGCATTTTATGCAGTTAGAAGCTGCTCTTTCGCCGTAATTGGGAATCCAGGTGTGTTCTTTATCATAACGGCGGATTTCGTTCATAACATTAAAAATTCCCGGAATAGCGATGTTTTTTGGGCAGACTTCGGTACAATATTTGCAGTTTGTGCAGGGAATGGTTTCTATTTTATTGATAATTTCCACCACTTTATCAAGAAGCGCAAATTCTTCTTCATTAAGGGGTTTAAAATCCTTCATAAACGCAATATTTTCTTCCAGCTGCTCAATGCTGCTCATACCGGAAAGCACCATAAAAATGCCTTCGAAAGATGCCGCATAGCGCACAGCGTATTCCGCGCAGCTTTTGCCGGTGGCTTCGAGCATTTCTTTTGCTTCTTCCGGAAGAGCCACAAGGCTTCCGCCGCGAACGGGTTCCATAACAATAACCGGCTTGCCGTATTTGCGGCAGACTTCAAGGCATTTTTTTGCCTGAACGTCGTCATCTTCATAATCCGCATAGTTGAACTGAAGCTGAACGAATTCCACCATCGGTTTTTCAATAAGGATTTTTTCAAGATATTCCGCACTGTCGTGGAAGGACATTCCAAGATGCTTTATTTTGCCTTCGTTTTTAAGTTCTTCGCTTATTTCATAAGCTTTGCATTCGCAGTATTTGGGATAGTTGTTTCTGCTTTGGGCATGCATAAGAAAATAGTCAAAATATTCCACGCCGCAGGCCGCAAGTTCTTCTTCAAAAAGCGGGCGGATTTCTTCTTCTTTTGTAAAAAAGCTTCCGCTTAATTTATCTGCAAGAACATAGCTTTCTCTGGGATAGCGGCTTGTAAGCGCTTCTTTTATCGCGGTTTCGCTTTTTCCTTTAATATAGGGGTGCGCGGTATCAAAATATGTAAAACCCTCTTCCATAAAGCGGTCGGTCATTTTTTTAAACTGCTCAATATCAACTTCCTCGCCGATCATGGGAAGACGCATACATCCAAAGCCAAAGTTTTTCATTTTTTGTTCTCCTTTTGTTTTGTATATAAAGTTATAATATAACTTTGCGCAGGCGCGGTCAAGGGACGGTCGATTTTTTCAACAAAAAAATTTTGATATTTTTCAGAAAAAACTGCAACAAAAATGCCGTGTTGATACACTATACTGTTGAAGGGAAAAATAAAACTTTATTATAAAAATACAAAATAACAAGGGAGGCAGAACCATGAACATAAGCAAAATCAAAAAAATTATAACCGCAATAATATTTTTTATTATTCTTCTTTTCTTTTTGCTTTTTGGAGGAACGCTTTTTGCAAAAAGCGATTTTTCTGCCGAAGATTTTTCCGGGGAATATTCCATTGATGAACTGAACGACGGCCTTTCTTTTCCGGAATTTGATTTTATTCGCATAAAGCCGCGCAATACCGCAAAAACAGAGGATTTTAACCTTACATGGCTTAAAAATATTTTGCGTGACTATAAATTTGTTTATGACGAAAGCAATATTTTTGCAAAAGCCAGATCCGCAAACTACCATTTTTCCGCTGTAACAACCGAAAAGCAAAACGCCTTTACAGATGAAGATAGAGGCATCATCACCGCCGGAATTTCCAAAATCATTGTAACAGAAGAAAAAATCTTCATCACAAAGCAGTATTCGAGCAAAGAAAACGGAAAAATCACCGAAGAATCGCCCTATCTCGTGTTTTCTTCCTCCAATACGGAATTAATTAAAAAAATGCGCAAATACTGCGAAAGCATGGCGCGGTATTCCGAAGATAATCTTTTTGATATGAGCGACGAGGATTTCATCACTGCCGCAAAAAAGCTTGGATATTCCGACGAACAGCTTGAACGCCTTGCGCCGTTTATCGGCAATCTTCTTACCAAAGGAAAAATTCTTAATCCCACAGAAAACATTTCCAGCTATATGTGCGAAGAAACCACAGCCGACGGAAAATACTACTTCTGCATTTTTGCTTTTGATCCTTTTGAAGTTAAAGATGAGCTTGGCGCAATTTATATTCCTTATATAAAAAATCTTGAAACGGAAGAAATACGCATTATTCCGGAAAATATTGATGAAAATTATCTTAACATTTACAAACCTCCCTTTGGAATTCTTGATAATGAATATTTTGTTTTCGGAACCGGCGGCACAAGGATATATGAATTCAAAAATCCTTCCGAACCCAAAATTTCCTGGTCCGCACTTGAAATCATGACTCCCAAAAACAAAGGCTACATCCCCGATATCGTTTCCTATCCTATTCCGGAACGGGAAGAAATCATCGCATTCTGGGTAGATCGTTCCGCGGATTTTGATAATAACTCAACAAAAGATGGTCTTACCCACTATTTCATCACTATTCTTGACAAACAATGTAAAATAAAAGAAACTTTTGATACCGGAATTCCTGTTTACAGAAGCAAAGGCGATGTTGCTCTTGTGCAGCGGGTCCTTTATGAGTATCCTAAAGAAACATTCCGTTTCCGGCTTGAATACGGCAACACTTTTGACCTTGTTTTCTCCGATTCCGGTATTGAAATCAAACCTTTGAGCATCAAATACTACGGATCCGGTGAATACGATAACTGGGTAATAGAAGCCACCGATGAACTTCTCGCTCTTGAAATAAACGGTCTTTATGTAACAGAAAAGATGTTCACCAAAATAGAAAAGACCTATTCCTATTATTACACATACGATCCCGTAACCGAAGAAGAGCTTGGCAGCAACCCATATATTTATTATATCTGCACCTTTGTTGACGGTACGGACGAAAGACTTTTATATACCGATGCTCCCACCGGCTGCGAAAGGCCGTATATCGGAGAAACGGAAAACACTCTTATTTATCTTTATGACGAAACGGGCAAACGCCTTAACGACGTTCCCTATGAGGACGCCTGTATCGACACATATTGGTTCCCAAGTTTTTATAACCGCATGGGGTTGCACGGCGTTATTGACGGCAAGGTATATTTTTATGAATACGACGGAGAAAATTTCAACTTTACTTCCGTAAACGAAGGTATGGCCTGGGACGCCGGCTTTGGTTTTACAAAATTTGATTATTACTGGAACTGGCATTCCCCAAAAAGGGGCATTATGGATTCAAATGGTAATATAATTATCGACCCGGTTTATGAATATCTTAATATGCCGTTTGAAGACAGAATCATTCTTTATAACGGCATAGACCTTGACTATATGGGCGGCGAACAGTGCCTTTCCGAACTGGTTGACCTTGAAGGCAATGTTCTTTGCAGCAGATTCCATCAAATGAGCTTTACCGTTTTTGATGACGGTTCCTACGTTGGCATCGGAAAAACATATCCTTCCTACAATGATTACTATAATCACCCGATTTATGACAAAAACGGAAGAGTTTATGAAGAAGGTTTCTGGTTTATTGATAAAGACGGCAATATTTTAAGCGAACGCTTTGATTTCTGTCATAACGGATTCTGGTCCGACCTTCGTATTGAATCTCCTGATGATTATATAGGCGCATTCAATGAATTCGGGGAACATTTCCCCGTCAAAATAAGCGATTATATCTGCAAATAACAATAAAGGAGGTTTTGCCATGAAAAAGTTTTTAGTTATGATTTTTTCGGTGCTCGCAATATTTTCCGGGTGCTCAAATCCAGAAGAAGCTCCGGAACATACAAAAACGCCGGAAGCTTCCGATGCGCAAATTGAGCAGGAATATGATTTTGAAACCCTTGCGAAAAAAATGGGTTATACCGAAGAACAGCTTTCTTATTATATATCTGTATGTCTGGAAGAAGGCCTTTCTGAAAAAGCCGTATTAAACCCGCTTGAACACGCAAAAGAATTTGGGAAAACATATACCACTTCGGACGGAAAATACACCCTTGGCACCTTCTTTTTTGACCCGGAACGCTTTGCGGATTACGGCGGCCCCATTGGTTTTGCCTATGTAAGCACGGAAGATTCCGTAAAAATCGTTCCGGAAAATATCTATCATCTTTACAGTTACGGAATGGTTGATGATGAATATTTTGCGTTTGAAAATTATGACGGCATAAATTTTTATCGTTTTGATGATACTTCCAAGCCTGCTTACACATGGTATCCAAAGGGACATAATCCGGAAGAGGAGTACGATGAGTGGATAATTGAATTTGCCGCCGTTCCGGAAAGAAAAGCTGCCGCAGTCTTTACAACAGATATGCCCGAAGATTTCGGCAACATTTATAATAACCAGCCCTGCGATACAAGTTCCACCTATCTGCTTTATCTTATCGGTTCGGAAGGTTTTGAAAAAACAACAGATACCGGCATAAATTTTATGTTTGAATATCAGGGTCTTCCGGACGTTGTGCGCCCGCAGATTTTGTTTTATGATGAAGAAAAAATACGTTTTAAAATCCATACCGATTATTATGAATATTATTTTGAAACCGAAGAAATTTCTGTTTACGACAGGTACGCCTATCTTGAAGACGTTGACCCCGAGGTTTTAAAATACGCGGAATATTTTAACGGCAGCCTTGAATACCTTATCTGCGATCCTTCCGAAACGGAATTTTCCCCGAAACAGATGGGCGCATATACCTATCACAAATCGCTTGATCCGGCTACCGGAAAGCTTTCCAAAGAACTTTATTCCGAAAATTCCAAAAAATTCTTCGGCATCGATCTTCTGGAATACGATACCGGTTATATTGATGACGGTACCGGCAATATTATCGCAAAAAACGGATACAGCCCTTCCCCTTCCGAATTTATCCTTAAAAATCTTTACAGCCGTTTTGACGGTTCCAAAAAAGCTGTTTTTTACCATGTTGGAACGGATTTTTATGAACCGGAATATATTGATGCAAGGTTTGGCGGAACCAATCCTTACGAACTGATTTATAACGGAGAATTTGCCGGCGCGGCATGGTACGTTAACCTGGTGGAAGTGGTTTTCTTTGAGCACACCGATGAAAACGGTGAATTTTATATAGAACCTGTTTCTGTTTATAAAACGGGTTCCCTGCCAACCGAAGCAAAAGGTTACGTCTATAAAAGCGAAAAGGCGGAGAACAGTTTTTTCGATACTGAAATTCCGGATATTTCTTCCGCAAAAAACGAAAAATTGGATTATCTTGAAGGCAGAGAAGAAAACTGGTGCATAAACGGCGCCAATAATATGACCATTGACCGGCAGTTTTATAACCCCTATGATGACGTTTTGAATTATGCCGCAGACGTTTATAACGTAACCGATCATAAATACGGTGCCGTTGCCGCACACAGCTTTATGGGGCTTGAAAACGCAGACTATCTTTCTCTTCTGTATTCCGCCGTTTATGCCGCACCGGAATGTTATTATTATTACGAAGACGACGGAAGCGCCCTTTCGCTGGTTTCCAAAGCTCTTGGGTTTGATTTTCTGGAAGTGGTTTACGGCGAAGACGTT
>SVNB01000014.1 GCA_015067125.1 Oscillospiraceae bacterium | reverse complement strand
ACTGGCACCCCTATCGCTAACGAACTTTCCACCGACGCATACAACGTATATGATGAAGACGGCAAACTCGTTTCCATCGGTTACTGCTATGAATGCTATGGTATCATCGTAAACAACGCTCTTCTTAAAGCAGCCGGCCACGATGTTTCCGAAATCACCAACTTCGAATCCCTTAAAGCTGTTGCAGAAGACATTCATGCAAACGCAGCAACCCTTGGCTTCGATGCATTCACTTCCGCAGGCATGGACGGTTCTTCTTCTTGGAGATTCACCGGCCACCTCATCAACCTTGAATACGTATATGAATACCGTGATAATCCCGAAGCATGGGGCAACGGCGCATACGGTCCTGCAACCCTTACCGGTGCATACATGGATAACTTCAAAGCTCTTTATGACCTTATGGTTGTTAACTCTGCAACCGACCGTAAAGAACTTGCAAACGGCGGCTTTGATGCAAACGCAGAATTTGCAGCCGGCGAAGCAGCATTCTATTGCAATGGTAACTGGGAATATGCAAGCCTTATCGAAAAAGGCATGAACGCAGAAGATCTTTATATGATCCCCTATTACTGCGGTGTTGAAGGCGAAGAAAAAGCAGGTCTTAACTGCGGTACCGAAAACTACTGGGCAATCAACGGCGAAGCTTCCGAAGAAGACATCCAGGCAACCATGGACTTCCTTGTATGGCTTGTAACCGATGCAGAAGCTTCTGAAAAAGCTGTTGCAACCTTCGGCGTAATGCCCTATAAATCTGCTGCAGAATCCACCAACGCATTCCTTGCACAGGCAAACGCATACCTTGCAGACGGCTGCTACAACTTTGCTTGGGTTACCAACTATCAGCCCAACGTTGACGCATACCGCGCAACCGCTGTTTCCGCTATGAACGCATACAACGCAGATCCTACCGATGAAAACTGGGCAACCGTTGTAACCGCATTCATCGATGGCTGGGCAGTACAGTACGCAGCAGCTAACGGCTGATTCTGATTTTAAAAAACTTCAAAGCAGTTTCGCTTTGATCAAACGGAGCGAGCTTTCCGCTCGCTCCGTTTTTGCTATATCGCCAAAAGGGCCGCACGAGGCCCCAAAGGTGACCTTTTTTATTTCAATCGGCAGGAGTTGAGCAAATGAAAATCAAACACGACAGCACTGCGGTAAACAGCGATATGATTCGTAAACCGATTCAGCGCTGGGCACCTTTCTTCATCTTTCCGATGGTAGCGGCCTTCCTTATCGGATTTGTATGGCCCTTCTTTCATGGACTTTTCCTTTCTTTCTGCAAATTTAAAACCACAAGCAACTGGGAATGGGTCGGCATCAGCAACTATCAAAAGGCCCTTACCGATGAAGGTTTTATGTATTCCTTTGGTTTTACCGCGGCTTTTGCGATTATTTCCCTTGTGCTTATCAACGTGTTTGCATTTGCGGTTGCCTATGCCCTTACACAGAAAATAAAAGGTGCAAACCTTTTCAGAACCGTGTTCTTTATGCCGAACCTTATCGGCGGTATCGTTCTGGGATACATTTGGAGCATGATTTTTGACGGTTTCCTCGGATATTATCAGACTTCCATTCTTATGGATACCACATGGGGTTTCTGGGGACTGATAATTCTTACCTGCTGGCAGCAGATAGGTTATATGATGATCATATATATAGCCGGCCTTCAGGCTGTTCCGGAAGATATGCTTGAAGCTGCAAAGATAGACGGCGCAAACGGCTGGCAGACCCTTTTCAAAGTAACCATTCCCAACGTAATGCCTTCCATCACCATCTGCACCTTCCTTTCTCTTACCAACGGATTTAAACTTTTCGACCAGAACCTTGCCCTTACCGGCGGTTATCCCTATACCATCAACCCGGACGGCACTTCCGTACATACTACCGAAATGCTTGCTCTTAACATTTATCAGACTTTCTATGGACAGAACTCCAATTCCCGCGGTGTTGCCCAGGCAAAGGCCGTTCTGTTCTTCATTCTTGTTGCAACGCTGGCTATTGCGCAGCTTACCGCAACCCGTAAAAAGGAGGTACAGCAGTAATGAAAAACTCCTTCAAAAAAGAAAGACTTGCAAAAACCCTTACAACGGTTTTCTTTACCCTGCTTTCCATCGCATACGTATTTCCCGTTGCAATGGTGCTTATCAACTCCTTTAAAGTAAATACATTTGTAAAAACGGATACTTTTTCCATTCCTTCCGGAGAAAGCTTTGCCGGATTTGATAACTTTATCACCGGTATGACCTTTGGCGGATACCCGTTCTGGAAATCCGTTGTTTACAGCATTGTTATAACCCTTTTGGGAACTTTTCTTATTCTTCTTTTTACTTCCATGGCTGCATGGTATATTTCCCGCGTGGATTCCCTTTTCTGCCGCATTGTTTATTACGGATGCGTTTTTTCCATGGTAGTACCTTTCCAGATGGTAATGTTCACCCTTTCCAAAACCGCGGATACCCTTAAACTTAATACGCCCTGGACCATTCCGGTAATATATCTTGGATTCGGCGCAGGACTGGCGGTATTTATGTTTGTCGGATTTGTAAAGAGCATTCCGCTGGATATAGAAGAAGCAGCGGCAATAGACGGCTGCAGCCCGCTTAAAACCTATTTCAGCGTGGTTCTTCCCATGATGAAACCTACCATGATTTCTGTTGCGATTCTGGAAATTATGTGGATCTGGAACGACTATCTTCTTCCGTACCTTGTACTGGACCGTACCGAATACAGAACCATTCCGATCCATATTCAGTATCTTAAAGGAAGCTATGGTACTGTTGACCTTGGCGCAACTATGGCGCTTATTCTGCTCAGCATTATTCCTGTTATTATATTCTATCTTACCTGCCAGAAGCACATCATCAAAGGTGTTGCTGCCGGTGCGGTAAAAGGCTGATTGCTTTTTTAAAAATTTTATAAACGAAGGAGGCGTGCCCAGTGACCATAAAGGATCTTGCAAAAAAGACCGGATATGGCGTCGCAACCGTTTCGCGTGTGCTTAACAACCACCCGAACGTAAGCGAAAAGGCACGCCTTTCTATTTTAAAAGCTGTGGAAGAAAGCGGTTTTCAGATAAACGAAAACGCAAAACAGCTTAAACAGCAGCGCGCAACCTCCATTCTTGTGGTGGTAAAAGGAACTTCGAACGAAATGTTCGGTTCCCTTGTGGAAGCCATACAAAGCCGCATTGCGGAAACGGATTATCCGCTTGTGGTGGATTATATTGATGAGGATTCCAACGAGGTTTTGCGCGCGGTGACCCTTTGCAGAGAAAAAAAGCCTTTGGGCATACTTTTTCTTGGCGGAAACAGCGAACATTTTATTGCGGATTTTGAAAAAATAGAAATTCCCTGCGTTCTTGTATCAAACTCCGCTTCGGGTCTTCCGTTCAAAAATCTTTCCAGCGTTGCCACGGATGACAGACTTGCGGCAAAAAGCGCTGTGGATTTTCTCATCGGCCTTGGCCACAGAAAAATGGTTATGGTGGGCGGCGATACAGAAAATTCCGATACCGCAAAACTGCGATATGAAGGGTGCGTGGATTCCTGCACGGAACACGGAATAAATTTTGACGCAAAAAAAGATTATTGCGGCGTAAGATTTTCTTATCAGGACGGATACAACGCAACAAAGCGCCTGATTGAAGAAAAACGCGATTTTACCGCGCTTTTTGCGGCGGCGGACGTTATGGCGATAGGTGCCATAAGGGCGCTTTGCGATTGCGGACTGCGTGTTCCGCAGGACGTTTCCGTAGTGGGTTTTGACGGCTTGCGTCTGGCATCGTTTTTGGTGCCGAAACTGAGCACCGTTGAGCAGTCCGTAAAACTTATGGCGCAGCGCAGCGTTGATATTTTGCTGGACTGCATTGAAAACAAAGGAAAATCCCTGCACGAAACAGTGCCTTTTACCGTCAGGGAAAGGGAAAGCACAAGAAAAATTTAAATAAAAAAACAAAACGAGCACGGCGAAAATACACCGTGCTCGTTTTTTGTTTTGCGTGCTCATTCATCTTTTGCGTTTTTGTTTATGCCAAGATTTTTCCAGAAATTGCCGAAATCTTCTTTGGTAACAATGCCGCCGGAAGAAAGTATTTCGTAAGATTCTTCCTGCCAGCGGTAACGGATATCTGTTTCTTCATAACCGTTGCGCAGATAGAAGTTTTTTCTTCTTCTGCGCAGTTCGTTTTCTTCGCAGTCCAGAAGCTCCCGTTCGATATCCACGATTATGCGCATATCTTTTTTTATTCTTCGCAAAGCGGCCAAAGCCTTTGTGCCAAGACCGCTGCCCCTAAGTTCCGGCAGGGTGGCAATATAAAGAATATGAGAGATATCTTTGCTGTTTAAAAGAATTGCGAAACCGCAGAAGTTTTCGTCTTTATAAAAGCCGAAAGTTTCGTAATTTCCGCTTTCGTTTTTTATCATTTTTGAAAAAGAAAAGCGTTCGTTTTCCGGAAAAGCTTCGATATAAAGCTTTTCGATTTTTTTAAGATCCTTTGATTTTGCGCCTATGCGCTTTGTTATAAACATAATATCCTCCAAAGAATATTTTATATAAATATTATATTCCATTAAGGGATTTATGCAAACAATTTTTTCAGTAACAGAAAAATTTATACAGAGTGGGGAAGGAAGAAAAAAACTGGGCAAGATTTGTGTTTGTTTTTGAACCGGGATCGTTTATTGTAAATTTATCCGCGGAAAAATCGCTTCCTCCGGTATAGCCGGTTATTACCACCCAGTGCTGGGAACCGGAAGAATTTTTTGCGCCGATAAGAACGGGTTTTCCATCTGCAAGAATATTATATATGGTGCGAAGATAATTTTCGTGCCAGTAATTCACTTTATAATCTGCGGGCCAATATACGTTTCCGTAAGAATCGTAAGAAAGGCTTTTCATCATAATATCCGGGCGTATATACGTGCTGGAACGAAAGGATTCCATCATGGCAATGCCGGTGGTAACGCAGCCTATGCGGCCGATGGTTTTGCCGGAAGAACCGATTTTTACAGAGGCCCAGCGGCTGTCGGTCTGCTTCATATCCGGAACATTAAGAGATATCGCGGGATAATGCAAAGCGTTTGCGGCAAGGTATTGGGCGCTTACACAGCCGGTTTTTATTCCGTCATAAAGCACCCTTGCCCAGTATCCGTTGGAAGAAAGAACCACAACGTTTTCTCCCCTGGAAACAGTGCCGGTGATGGGGTAGCTTTTTCCTGCGCCGCTTCTTACGTTAAGATTGGTGCTTTGGGTGGCAACCCGGGCGGTGTTATCGGAAACAACAGAGATATAATCGCTGTGGCAAAAGCCGTATTTTCCGGCAGAATATTCCACCTTCCACCAGTCGCCTGTTCTGGATATAAGAGTTACGTAGCTCCCTTTTTTAAGGGTAGCGGCAATATATGAATTTTGAGAAGCGGAGCTTCTTACGTTAAGATTTCCGCTTTCGGTGGCAACCCGGCCGGCCAAAGAATCTGCGTTTGCGGCGTAAACGGGCGGAGTATATGCAGAAATAACCGCGGCAAGCACTGCGGAAAGGGTTATGGAAAAAATCTTTTTCATAGGTTCACCTCGCTTTTTGGGATAGGGTGATTATACCACGCATCACAGATAAGCGGAACAGGCCAAATGTTTCCAAAGACCGGTTTTTGTGATAATAAAGCGAAAAAAGCGCCGCTTACAAACGGCGCTTTTTTTTAAAGATAGCTGCGTATATCTATGGCAAGGCGTTCTTCAAGGTTGATAAGACGCTTTGCAATATCTTTGGAAACCTCATCTGCTGCTTTATATTCATTAAGATATTTATTAAGGGATTTTACGCCCATATTACAGCCGTCCGTCATAAGGTCCGCAACGGTGGCGTCGGATTCTTCCATAACAAGCATAACATTTGTTTTTACCCAGGACATACCCTTTGCCATGGGATTGGGGTCTTTGCCTTCGTCATTATATTTACGGAGCAGGGTGCGGATTTCTCTTTCGAGCTTTTCGTGCTCCTCTTTGCAGTCGGTAAGAAGTTTTTTAAAGCTTTCGGATTTTACGTAATCCTTTACGTCATCAATGGAAGAAACGCCCATTTCCACACCGGCATCACATTCCCGAAGAAGTCTTATTGTATCGTTTTCCATAAAATCGCTCCTTTCTTTGGCAATATTATGCCCGGAAAAAGCAGGGATTATTACGGCGTGCGTAAAAAGAAATGGCACACAAAAGTGTGCCAAAAAATCAATCGGTATATTTTGATAAAGTTTGCAAGGCCATTCCCGTCGGGTCTTCGAGGATTTGCCAAAGTGAAGAATCCACAGGGTAAGAAATATAGCAAGTAAATTCCTCGTCATCAATTATTCCGTGAAAAACAGGATTTTCTTCTGTTGTCGGCCAGTAATAATCTCTTCCGTTTGTAAGACCAAACCCGGGATCATCAGAAGGGCCTATGTATTTTAGAACAGACCAGAATTCTTTACAGTTTAATTTTTCGGTGCTTGTTTTAAGCTGTTCAATAAGTTTTACAGCCTGCTGATTATCCGATACAGAGGAGATGATTCTGTCAAGTTCATCATAGTATTCCTGATAACTTTTGTATCCGTACGGGATAAAATCATATTCATCGCCAAGAAGATCGGAAAGTTCGTATATAATTTTGGAATCATACTCAAAAACTTCGGTATTATCGGCCCGGCTTTTTGGCAAAAGATCATATTTTTTGTGTGCTTTTGGAATATACGGCATATTATCACCTCGTAAAAACAAAGCCGCAAAGTTTCCTTTGCGGCTTATCGTGCGGACAAAGCCGCCCTGGCGGAGATGGTGGGATTCGAACCCACGTGCCCGGCTAAGGACAAAACGATTTCGAGTCGTTCTCGTTACGACCACTTCGATACATCTCCGTATTACGTATTATGTTTGCCCGAATATAATAACACGATTTTGCCCCAAGGTCAAGAATATATGAAGAAAAAGCCGCATTTGCGCTATTGACATAAATTGTGATATATTATATAGTATTAAATACTGTTTATTATTTTATATGTATTGGAGGAAACATTCTTATGGATGACCCTGGAAGTCCTATGGCCATTATTCTGGTTTTTGTACTTGTACTTATCAATGCGTTTTTCGCTATGAGCGAAATTGCCGTTATTTCTCTTAACGACGCAAAACTGCGCCGGGATGCGGAAGACGGCAGCAGAAAAGCAAAAATGCTGGCAAAACTTCTTGATGAACCGAACAATTTTCTTGCAACCATTCAGGTTGCCATAACCCTTTCCGGACTTTTATCCTCTGCGGTGGCGGCAGACGTTTATGCGGATCCTGCGGCGGAATTTCTTTCCAAATTTATTCCGATAGATCCGGATATTGTTCACGGCGCAACGGTTTTTGTGCTTACCCTTTTGCTTTCTTACGTTTCTCTTGTTTTGGGAGAACTTGTTCCCAAACGCATAGCAATGCATTATCCGGAAAAAATATCCTATGCCATAGCGGGAATTCTTTCCTTCTGCTATAAAGCGTTTAAACCTTTTGTATATCTTTTAAGCGGTTCCACAAACCTTGTTCTTCGTCTTTTTGGAATAAACCCGCACGAAGAACCGGAAGAAGCCACCGAAGAAAACATCAGAATGATGCTGGACGTTGCCGATGAAAAAGGCACCATCGAAGAAAGCGAAAAAGAGATGATCAACAACATCTTTGAATTCGATGACAGAAGCGTCGGCGAAATTATGACCCACAGAAAAGACCTTACCGCAATAGAAATTTCCACCCCTATAAGCGAAGCGGTTGACCTTGCCATTTCCGACGGATATTCCAGAATGCCGGTTTTTGATGAAACCATTGATAACATCAAAGGTGTTGTTTACGCAAAAGACCTGCTTACCCTTATCGGAGATACCGTTCTGGACGGAAGAAAAGTGGAAGATTTTATTCGCCCGGTAAACTTTATTCCGGAATCCAACAGCTGCCGCGAGGCATTTTTGGAATTCCAGCAGAAAAAAATCCAGGCTGCCATTGTTGTTGATGAATACGGCGGCACCGCCGGATTGGTTTCTATGGAAGACCTTATAGAATCCGTTATGGGAAATATTCAGGACGAATACGATAATGAGGAAGAAGAAATCAGCGCCATTGACGAAGATAACTTTGATTTTGAGGGTACGGTTCTTCTTGATGACATCGAAGAACTGCTTGATATAGAAGTTGACGAGGACGCGGATTATGATACTTTAAGCGGACTTATTATGGATATTCTGGGCAGAATTCCGGACGAAGACGAGCACCCGGTTGTGGAATACCAGGGTGTAGAATTTACCGTTACACAGGTGGAAGAACACCACATCGCAAAAGTACACGCAAGAATTCTTCCGAAAGAAACAGAAGACGAAGATTAAAAAAACAAAGCACCGTTTTAAACGGTGCTTTTTCTTTGCAGGGGCGGATATTATCCGGCCGTTTTATTGCGTTAACCGCAGGGAACGGTCCTGACCGTTCCGCGAAAGCAATTGATTTATGGTAGGACGGGAGCCTTGCGCGCGCCGCAAACAGGCAACCCGGCGTGACGGAAGAGGGATAACCAAGAACCCGAAGGGCAACCTCCCTCTGATGAGGGAGGTGTCACCGCAGGTGACGGAGGGAGAGAAATCATATCCCGTTAAATTCGGTCGATAACTTATAAAAGAATCCCCCAGTCTTTTTTAACCGCAGGCGGTTAAAAAATCCAGCCCCCTTTAGGCAAGGGGGCCGAATTTCAGCCTTCCCAGAGGGGAAGGGGGACCGCCGCCTGTGGCGGTGGAAGAGGGATTACCAAGTAACCCGGAGGGCAGCCTCCCTCTGATGAGGGAGGTGTCACCGCAGGTGACGGAGGGAGAGAAATCCTATCCCATTAAGTTCAGCCGGTAATCCATAAAAGAATCCCCCAGTCTTTTTTAACCGCAGGCGGTTAAAAAATCCAGCCCCCTTTAGGCAAGGGAGTCAAGTTGCTGCCACATAAATATCATCTGTCTGCTTCATGTTATTACCGCGAGGAGATGGCTGCAGTTTTACTGATTTTATTCTACAAATCGTATAATTCTGACAAAATATTACAAATAATGCAAAAAACGACAGCGAATTTGCCGTCGTTTTTTGGTTTTAATACTAAATATTTATTTGCTTTTATAAAATGCAACGGCAAAGCAGATGCATCCGCCGGCAAGAAGCAGGGAAGAAAGCCAGCCTTCGTGCGTAACGAAAATATGATTTACAGTACCCGCCAGAAAACAGCAGGCCGCAGCAGCAAAAAGGACGCAAAGAATTTTATTTCTTTTCATAGAATTTTTCCTCTGATTATTAAACTTTGTCCGCAATTTCGTAAATAAGGTTCTGGGTTTTTTCCCAGCCAAGGCAGGGATCGGTGATGGATTTGCCATAGATGCCGCCGTCGGTTTTCTGGCAGCCGTCTTCGATGTAGCTTTCTATCATAAAACCTTTTACCATTTTTGCAATATCGCTGTTATATTTGCGGCTGTACATAACCTCGTGAGCAATTCTTATCTGCTCGAACCACTGTTTGCCGGAATTGGAATGGTTGCAGTCAACGATTACAGCCGGGTTTTCGTAACTTCCGGAAGCATAAAGATTATATACAAGCTGAAGATCCTCGTAATGATAGTTGGGGTGGCTTTTGCCGTGCTTATCAACGTATCCGCGAAGAATTGCGTGAGCAAGGGGGTTGCCCTGGCTCTGAACTTCCCAGCCACGGTAGATAAAATTGTGGGGAACCTGCGCCGCGGTGATGGAGTTCATCATAACGGAAAGATCGCCGCCGGTGGGGTTCTTCATGCCCACGGGAACGTCGATTCCGCTGGCGGTAAGGCGGTGATGCTGGTCTTCTACAGAACGGGCGCCCACCGCAACATAGCCAAGAAGATCGGAAAGATAGCGGTGGTTTTCGGGATAAAGCATTTCATCCGCGCAGGTAAAACCGGTTTCTTCCAGTGCACGCATATGGAATTTACGAACAGCGCAGATGCCTTCGAAAATATCCGGTTCGCCGTTGGGATCCGGCTGATGAAGAAGGCCCATATATCCCTGGCCGGTGGTTCTGGGTTTTCCGGTATAAATTCTTGGAATGATAACGATTTTATCTTTTACTTCTTCCTGCACTTTTGCAAGGCGGTGGATATAATCCAGAACGGAATCTTCTCTGTCTGCGGAACAGGGACCGATTACAAGGACAAGTTTATCGGAACGGGATTCGAAAACCGCTTTTATTTCCTCATCGCGGGCGGATTTTATTGCAATCATTTCCGGAGTAAGAGGGTACATCTTTTTGGTTTCCAGCGGTACGGGAAGTTTTCTTTTAAATTCCATATTCATAATAAAAAATCTCCTTTACTTTTTATCAAAAAGCGCGCGGCGCGCGGTGGAAATGCGCATCATTTCGCGCATGGTATCTCTGTCGCCTTCTTCAAGGGTTTGGCGAAGTTTTGAAAATTCCGCAAGAAATTTATCCATCTGTTCAAGCAGAGTTTCTTTATTAAGAAGAAAAAGCTCGCTCCACATTTCGTCGTTTATCCGGGCAATTCTTGTTAAATCCCGGAAGGAGTCGCCGGTGTAATCCTGAAGTTTTTCTCCGTCGTAGCAGTTCATAAGAGAAACCGCAATGCAGTGAGTAAGCTGAGAAACAAAGCCTATCATCTCATCGTGCTTTTCCGGCGTAAGGACGGAAACATGGTTAAAGCCCATAAGCCTGCCAAGTTCAAGGCAGTCTTCAACAGCTTCTTTACTGTTTTTTTCTGTGGGCGTTACAATATAGTTTGCTCCGTGAAAAATTTTGGGGTCGCTGTTCTGCACGCCGTAAACTTCTTTACCGGCCATGGGGTGGGCGGCAATAAATTCCACGTCCGGGCGGAGCATATTCTGAATATCATAGACAACGGAGCTTTTTACGCCGGTAACGTCTGTTAAAAGAGCGCCGGGTTTAAAAAATTGCTGGTATTTATCAATCCAGTTTTTAAAGGTTTTGGGATAAAGCGCAAAGATTATAAGTTCCGCCTTGCCGATAACTTCCGGAACAGGCTCTGTATATCCTTCGTCGATGATCCCGTTTTCTATGGCATAGTCAATATCCTCTTGCTTTAAGGTGATAGCGGAAATTTTAAAACCAAGCTTGCGCAAAGCCTTTGCATAGCTGCCGCCGATAAGTCCAAGACCGACGATAAGTATGTTTTTGCTTGTATCAAGCATCATATAGCGTCACCTCAAATCCAAGATTTTCAAGTCTTTCAAAAAAATCCGGAAGGCTTTTTGCAGAAGCTTCCGCGCCTTCGATAATTCCGCCGGTAAGGGTGCAAAGAACCGCGCAGGACATAACTATGCGATGATCGTTGTGGCCGCAAAGTTTTTCTTTCGGAGCGTGAAAATCGTGCGGATATACCACAACGCTGTCTTCGTGAACGGTTACAGCAACGCCGAATTTTGCAAGTTCTTCTGCCATGGCGGCGGCGCGGTCGCTTTCTTTTATTTTTAAGCGGCGGGTGCCGGTAAAAATTCCTCCTCCTTTAACCGCGGCAACAGCAAAAAGAATGGGCCCAAGGTCCGGGCAGTCGGAAATATTTATTGTAGGCGTGCCTTTGCCAAGAAGAGCAAAGTCTTTTTCGTAAACTTTATCGCCCTGGCGGCTTTCGGGATCAAGGCCGGTCAGTTCTATTTCGCTGCCCAGTTCATTAAGGGCAGCGAAAAAAGCAGCGTTGGAATAATCGCCTTCTACCTTGGCGTTAACGGCTTTATAGCTTTGGCCGCCTTTTATGAAAAGCGTTTTTTCGTCCTGCCATGCAACCTCCACTCCAAACGTTTTAAGAGCTTCTATGGTAAGGTTGATATAGGAGCAGCTTTCTACCGGAGGGATAAGCTGTATAACGCTGTCTTTTTCCATAAGCGGAAGAACAAAAAGAAGGCCGGTGATAAACTGGCTGCTGATATTGCCTTTTATTTTGTATGTTCCGCTTTGCAGTTTTCCGCCAAGGGTTATTTTATCCGGTTCCGCTTTAAAGAAAATACCCTGTTTTTTAAAGATATCTTCATAGACGGAAAGGGGACGGGAAAGCAGTTTTTCGCTTCCGGTAAAAGTAAATGTTTTGCCGTCCAAAAGGCATATAGGAATAAAAAAGCGCAGGGTGCTTCCGCTTTCGCGGCATTTAAGCACGGCACCGGTTGGAATATTGCGGATATCAGCGCCGGTAATGGTAACCTTATCGCCTTCTGTACTGTATTTTGCTCCGATGGCCGCAAGGCAGTCCAAAGTGGCCTTCATATCCTCGGAAGAAGAGATGCCTTCTATAACGCTGGTTCCGTTTGCAAGTCCGGCGCCGATAAGCAGCCGGTGAGCCATGCTTTTGGAAGGCGGAGCGGCCATTATGCCTTTGCCTTTGGAAGGTTTTATTTCGGCAATCAAGGGTTTTCGCTCCTCTCTTTAAGAATATCGATAGCTTCAAGATAGCCGTCTGTTCCGTGGCCGATTACAGAAGCTATGCACCCAAGACGGATATAGCTTATCTGACGGAAATCTTCGCGCTTGGAAACATCGGAAATATGAACCTCCACCGTGGGAATTCCCACGGCTTTTACGGCATCAAGAAGGGCGATGCTTGTGTGGGTATATGCGCCGGGGTTTATTACTATTCCGTCGAAAACGCCGTATGCTTCCTGAATTTTATCCACAAGGGCACCTTCGTAGTTGCTTTGGAAAAAACACGTTTCCACTCCGTTTTTTTCTGCATAAGCAGAAATTTTTTCGAGCAGGGTATTATAATTTTCGCTGCCGTAAATTCCCGGTTCGCGTATTCCAAGCATATTAAGATTGGGCCCGTTGATAACCAAAATCTTCATTCAAGAAAATCCTCCTTTATTTTTCCGGCAACTTCTGCAATGCCGCAGTTTGCTTTGATTATAATATCCGCGGAATTTTTATAGATGGGATAGCGTTCTTCGTACCGTTTTTTTATCGCTTCCGCAGTGGAGGCCGTGGGGCGGTCCGCTGTGGGAACAAGGTCGGCAAGCGGGCGGTCTATAAAAAAGATTCTTCCGTTTTTGGAAAGATTGCGTATATTCTCCGCATCAAGCACCGCGCCGCCGCCGGTGGCGATAATGCTGCCGGTTTTGCCGGAAAGTTCAAAAATCGCTTCGCTTTCCAGTTTTCTGAAGAAGGCTTCGCCCTCTTTGGCAAAAATATCGGAAATTTCTCTTCCGGATTTTTCTGTAATAAGCATATCGGAATCGAAAAAAGGCATTCCAAGTTCTTTGGAAAGATATGTGCCGACTGTTGTTTTTCCGCAGCCGGGCATTCCGATAAGCACAATATTCTTTTTCATACGCAGAATATCAAGATAGATGGCTTTTGCTTTTTCCGGCGGGATTTTTTTATCAAAAAAATGTTCCGCAGCAAGAATTGCCTGCATAACAAGCATATAAAGGCCGCCTTCTGCCGGAATATCCATGGATTTTGCTTTTTGAACAAAATCTGTTTGGAGCGGGTTATAAACAACGTCTATGGCGCCTTCAAGATTTGGAAAATCTGCCGGATCTGCCGCCATGCCGGAAAGCCGGGGAAACATTCCGCAGGGCGTTGTGTTTATAAGTATCTGTGCATCGGAATGTTTGAGCACGGCTTCTTCGTTGGTGATAACGTCTTTTCCCGGAATGATATCTGTTTTGAGCACCGTTTGAGCACCAAGATTTTTGAGCACGGCTTCGGCCGTGTGCGAAGTTCCGCCGTTTCCAAGAATAAGGCATTTTTTGCCAAAAACGCAGATGCCGGTTTTTTCGATAAGAGCTTTAAGTCCGCCAAAATCCGTATTATAGCCAAAAAGCCTTCCGCCGCGGTTTACTATGGTGTTTACCGCGCCGATGGCCTTTGCGGCGTCATCAATTTCGTCAAGCAGGGGAATAACCGCCTGTTTATAAGGAATAGTGACGTTTATGGCCTTAAAATCACGATTTTTTATAAAATCCGCAAGTTCTTTTGGCGCAAGTTCTTTTATTTCGTATTCATAATCGCCGATATGCCGGTGAATTTCCGGCGAAAAGCTGTGGGGAAGATGTTCCCCGATAAGTCCGTATTCCATAAAATCACCTCAGCCAGTCTGTGCCGAAACGCTGGGCAAGAATATCGCAAAGCACAATGGCAGCGGCAGAATCCACAACCACCCTTGCCCGATGGATTATTGCAGGGTCATGACGGCCGGTTATAATAAAGTTTTTGTTTTCTCCGTTTATAAAATCAACGGTTTGCTGTTCTTTTGCAATGGAGGGAGTGGGTTTTACGGCACAGCGGAAGGTGATGGGCATTCCGTTGGAAATGCCGCCGTTTATGCCGCCGTTGCAGTTGGTTTCTGTAAAGATTTTTCCGTTTTCGTCAGTGCGAAAAGCATCGTTTGCTTCGCTTCCGCGCATTTTGGCCATTTCGAATCCGCTGCCGAATTCCACGCCTTTTATCGCCGGGATGCTGAAAAGAAAATGAGCAAGCTGGCTTTCTATGCTGTCAAAATAAGGTTCGCCAATGCCGGCAGGAACACCGGTTATGGCTGTTTCAAGTATTCCGCCGACGGAATCGCAATCCGCCTTTGCCGCAAGAATGGCTTCTTCCATTTTTGCACCGGATTTTTCATCAAGAACGGCAAAAAGTCTGCTGTTTAAAACATCAATATCGTTTTCGATATCGCAGAATTTTCTGTCCGCAATGCCGGCACATTCCGCAATATGGGTGCCGATTTTTATGCCCTTCTTTTCCAGGGCGGCAACGCATACAGCGCCTGCGGCAACAATGCCGGCTGTTATTCTGCCGGAAAAATGTCCGCCGCCGCGATAATCCTGAAAACCGTGATATTTACATTGGGCGGTGTAATCCGCATGGCCCGGACGGGCGGTTACGGAAATTTCGGAATAATCCTTGCTTTTTGTGTTTTCGTTGCGGATAAGTATTGCAATGGGCGTGCCGGTGGTAAAACCGTTGAAAACACCGCTTAAAATTTCGAACTTGTCGCCTTCCTGCCTTGCGGTGGAAATTGCGCCGGCGGGACGCCTTTTGGTAAGCTGGGCGGCGATGAATTCTTCATCAACGGGGATGCCCGGCGCCATACCGGAAAGAACGGCAACTATTCCGGCACCGTGGCTTTCTCCCGCAAGGGTTAAGGAAACGCTGTATCCGAATGTATCTTTCATGCGTAAAACTCCTTTATGCGTTCAAAAAGTTCGTCGGAAGTATGGCTTTCCATACAGAAGCTTTCCACTTTCGGAAGGGTGATTACGGTTACTTTTTCTCCGCAGAATTTTTTATCGTGAGAAGCGGCGGAAACAAGTTTTTCCACGTCGCCGCTGTATTCCGTTGGAAGGGCGAGTTTTTTAAGCACAAAGCGCAATCTTTCTCTCACTTCCGGCGCGCACATGGGCAGCATACCCAAAGCGACGCATTCTCCGTGATAAAGTCCGCCAAGTTCTTCGGTGCTTTCTATGGCGTGGCCGATGGTGTGGCCGAAGTTGAGCACCTTGCGAAGACCGCTTTCTTTTTCGTCCTGTTCCACAACGGCGGCTTTTGTTTTTACGGAACGTTCGATTATGGTTTCTATGTTTTCACGCGCATCCGCTTTTTCAAAAAGTTCAAAAAGTTCTTTATCAAAGCAAAGGGACATTTTTACGGCTTCGGCAAGACCGTTGGAAAAATGCCTTTCCGAAAGGGTTTCCAGCGTATCAGGATCGATAAGCACGGCCTTTGGCTGGTAAAAAGCGCCGATGATGTTTTTTATTCCGCCAAAGTTAACGGCGGTTTTGCCGCCGACGGAAGAATCCACCTGAGAAAGTACGGTGGTGGGGATATTGTAAAAATCTATTCCGCGCATATAGCTTGCGGCGGCAAAACCCGCAAGGTCGCCGCAAACTCCGCCGCCCACCGCAACAACGCAGTCGGCGCGGTCAAAATTGTGTTCAAGCATGGCGGAACAAAGTTCTTCGAAAATAGCAAGGCTTTTGCTTTCTTCGCCCATGGGCACGGTTGCGATGACGGGATCTTTGCACTGCTTTGCAACGGTTTTTGCATACTCTGCCGGAACGCCGGAATCCGTAACGATGAGCACGCGCCTGTTAAGATTAAGAACCTTGCCGGCTTTTTTGAGCACGCCGCGTTCTATGGTTATATCATAGCTTCCCAAAGGAAGATTTACGGGGACTATCATTTTTAAAAATCCTCCTTAAAGTTTTTTCTCGTGAGGGAAGGAACCGATTATGCGCAGGTGGTCGCAATACTGCGAAAGTTCGCTCATCATGCGTTTTCCTTCTTTGCTGTATGCGTTGCCGTCCGCTTCTACGTAAAAATAATATTTCCACATAAGTTCCTTCATGGGGCGGCTGCGAAGGGTGCGCATATTAAATCCGCAGCTGCCGATTATGTTGATTGCCTGGGCAAGGGCACCGGCTTCATCACGCACGGTAAAAACCATAATAAACTGGCGGCCCTGTTCTTTATAATCCGGAAGGCTTTCTGCTCTGGAAAAAACGGCAAAACGGGTGGTGTTCTGACTGCTTTCGTTAATTCTGCGTTCCATAACTTTAAGTCCGTAAAGTTTTGCGGTATCGCGGCTGGCAATGGCTGCAACGGATTTATCGCCACGCTCTACCACCTGTTGGGCGGCAATGGCGGTGTTGTTTGCGCGCACGGCTTCAAATCCGTGTTTTTTGATATATTTTGAACACTGTTCCAGCGCCTGCGGATGGCTGATGACGGTTTTTATATCATCTATGGAAGCACCTGGAAGACCGAGAAGGTTGTGGGTAACTTCAAGGTCATATATTCCGTTTATATAAAGTCCGCCCTGGAACATAAGATCTATTACCTGAGAAACCTCTCCGGCATAGCTGTTTTCTATGGGAAGCACGGCGCAGTCACATTCTCCGTTAACAACGGATTCGTAAGCGGAGGTAAAATCTCCGAAAGGAACCTGTTTTGCGGAAGGAAAAATGTTTTTTGCGGCAATGTTGGCAAAAGCTCCTTCCACGCCGCTGTACGCAACGGTAAGCCCTTCCTGAAGCATCTGCTGATATTTGCGCGAAATGCTCATGGTATCTTTAATAAAATTGACATAATAGGAACGCAGGGTTTCGTCTTCCACAAAGGCGGAGTTTTTGGCAATAAGTTCGTTTTCGCGGCTTTGATCAAGAATGGGAAGTCCGCGTTCCATTTTATATTCGGAAATAAGCTTTGCGGCCTGCATACGTTTTACAAAAAGCGCGGCCATTTCTTTATCAATTTCGTTTATGCTTTTTCGTGCTTCTTCAAGTTTGTTCATAATGAATATTCCTCCGCAAGTTTTTTAAAAGAGGGAAGAGAGCGTTCTATCTGTTCGGAAGAAACGCAGTAGGATACACGGGCAAAGCCGGGTATGCCGAAGTCATCGCTTGGCACGATGAGAAGTTCGTATTTTTTTGCTTTTTCGCAAAAGGCGTTTGCATCCGGTTCCGGAGATTTTACAAACAGATAAAAAGCGCCTTTTGGATAAACCGCTTCAAATCCCATTTTGGTAAGAGCGTTATAAAGTAAATCACGGTTTTGTTTATAAACGGAAATATCCGAGGTCATTTTTACGCATTTTGGAATTATATGCTGAAAAAGCGCCGGAGCGCATACAAAGCCAAGGGCACGGCCCGCTCCGCATATGCCGGAATAAAGATTCTTCCATTCTTCGTTTTCCGGAGAAACCAGAATATATCCTATGCGCTCGCCCGGAAGAGAAAGGCTTTTGCTCCAGGAATAGCAGATTACGGCATCTTTATAATATTTTGTTACAAACGGATATTTTTCTTCGTCATAGATAAGTTCGCGGTAAGGTTCATCGGAAATAAGATAAATCTTTCTGCCGAATTTTTCTTCCGCTCTTAAAAGTACCTTGCCAAGCTTTGCTATGCTTTCTTCCGAAAAAACGGCGCCGGAAGGGTTATTCGGAGAGTTTATGATAACGGCGGCGGTTTTTTCGGAAAGTGCCGCTTCAAGTTTTTCAAAGTTTATCTGAAAATCCGGCCATTCGCAGGGAACGGCTACGGGTTTTCCGCCGGCGGTTTCTATAAACACAGTGTATTCCGGAAAAAACGGAGCAAAAATAACAACTTCTTCGCCTTCGTTTACCAATGCGGAAAGAGAAATTGTAAGCGAAGCCGCAGCGCCGCAGGTAAGATACAGATGTTCCGGACCAAATGCCGTGCCGAACCTTTCGTTAAGATCGGCGGCTATGGCGGTTCTTGCGCTTAAATCTCCGGGTGCGGAGGTGTAGCCATGCAGAAAAGCGGGATTTTCTTTTTCAAGTATTTTGCAAAGCTCTTCTGTAAATTCTTTTGGAGCGGGAACGCTTGGATTGCCAAGGCTGAAATCAAAAACGTTTTCTGCGCCGATTTCTGCCTTGCGTTTGGTTCCGTATTCAAAAAGTTCACGTATTACAGAGCGTTTTTCTCCAAGCTCTTTCATTCTTTTTGTGTTCATGCCGAGCCTCCGAAACAAATGGTTAACACTGTTAACCAAAGTATAATATAACTATATTATACCTATATTGATTAAATGTCAATAATTGAATTTAATTTTTGCGGTGGTATAATAAGCAGTAGAGAAAGGGGGCGCCTTTTATGGAAGAGGAGCTTGGTTCGGCATCCGTTAGGGAACAGCTGATAAAATCCGGAATAGAAGAGCTTGAAAACCACGGCATAGCGGATTTTTCTTTGCGCAGGGTAGCGGCCGCCTGCAATATTTCATGTGCGGCGCCGTATAAGCATTTTAAAAGCAAAGAAGCGCTTATCGAAGGAATTTTCGATTATATCGAAAGTCAGCTGAATCTTTTGCTTGATCAGGTGGCTGCGGTTTATTGTGAACCGAAGGTATGCCTTTCGGAAATCTGCATAGCCTATATTCGTTTCTGCATAGCAAATCCGCATTTTAGGGCGGTGCTTATGCTTTCCGGAAGAAACCTTCCGCTGGCGAAAAGAGTGGAAGAACTTATGAAAAAATGTTTTCCGCAGATGGAAAGCACAGAAAGAGCGGACAGAGGTTACGTTATCCGCAGCATAGCATACGGCGCGGCGCTTCTTTTGGAAAGCGGCGAGCTTGAATACAGCGACCACATAATCGAACGCATACGCGAAAATCTTTTGCGCGAACTTGAAGAATAAAAAGAAAAAAGCCTCCGATACGGAGGCTTTTTGAATTTGCTTAATGGGAAGTATCTTCCGGCGGGGAAGAGGAGGTTATTCCGCTTTGGGTGCTGTTTTGAGAAATATTGCTTTCCGCAGAAATATTTGAAGAAGTATCCGTGCTGTGAACATGGGAAGGTTCGGAGCTGCGGGAGCTTATTGACCATTCCGGAACGCAGTCGGAATAGGGATTTTCGTATTCGTAACCGTTGCTTTCCAAAATTGTGGAAGAAGAAATGCTGCTGTGCGGACTTCCGAAAACAGTGTGACATTCCAGCCAGCCAGGGCCGTAATAAAATTCAAGGGATCCGTTCTGAAAAGGGTGACGGGAACAGTAAACGTAATAAACACCTTCCACAAGGGCGTATGGCTGCCCCACACAGCCAAGGATATTTGTCTGGCCGTGCTTATAGGAATAATTTGAATATGCTTCGATAGTGCCTATAATACAGTCTTCCGGAGGTTCCGGAGCGGGTTCTGTTCCGGAAGCTATCCATCTTGTACCGCCGATGTTTACAAGCGGCACAGTGGTTATGTCACCGTCGGTATCGTCGGAAGTTCCGGATATGCGTGTTTCCTCGATAAAAACGTATGCGATGAATTTTTCTCCTTCAAGTTCGGCGTAAATAAGCTCCGGTGAATCCGGATTTGTATAAATCGGCGTGCCTGCGTAAAGAGAGTTGGAAGTTCCGTTTTCTTTTAAAGGAGGTTCGTGCGAGGGCACCTGTTTTGTTACCTCATAGGTTTTTGTCCAGCCGTTTGGTACAGAAGAAAGGACAAAATTTGTTTCTCCGTAAAAAGCATCGCCCAAATAAACCATAGGGCGGTAATCCCAAAGTTCCTTTTGCGGTGCGCAGCCGGAAAGAAGAGAAAACGCAAAAATGAATAAAAACAGTTTTTTCACGGCAAAGCCTCCCTTTGATTTTATCCTGCAATATATAAGTGTATCTTTCAATTAAAAATGTTGCAAAAAAACGGTGAAAAAATATTTTTTGTAAATTACCGGTGCGTTTAACAAAAAAGTTATAGGGGCGGCCCTGTGTGGCCGCGCGCAAACACAGCCGGGCGGACGAGGTAAAATGAAAATCCGTTGCCGACCCCGAGCGGCGACGGTGGATATTCGGAATCTCTCTTTCGGTGGTGAGCTTATTCCCCCTTAATTTTAAGGGGGAGTCGCTCGCGGGAGCGAGCGGGTAGGGGTTTAAAACTTTTCTTTTCAGGTACTACCCGGTTTCTTTTGGTTTCAAAAGAAATGGGGTAGTATATCTATAAAATAGTAATCTCTACGGGTTCGTTTGATGAATCCCCTCGCCACTTCGTGTCCCTCTCCCATTTGGCAAGGGGCGTATTGCCCTCCGGGTTCTTGGCTATCCCTCTTCCGTCTTTTTTGAATCCACCTCCCCCTCTGGGAAGGCTGCCCTCCGGGTTCTTGGTTATCCCTCCTCCGTCTGCTTCGCAGACACCTCCTCCTCTGAGGAGGTTAAAACATCGGCAAAGCGGAACGGTCACAACCGTTCCCTACGGCGGCTGGGGAAAGCGGGCGGATCAAGGGCCGAAAGTGGCGTCGGATTTGTTGAGGAAACGCACGGAAGCGTGTACACTTTTTACGCAGGAACTTTGATTCGGAGCGGTTTTTGGAAGAAAAAAGGGGTGGGCGGAGGAGTGAATAAACGCAGGAAGAACTTCCAATAATTTACAAAAATAAAGGCAAAAACAGCTCCAAAACGGCCGTTTTTGCCCAAAAATTAAAAAAATTATAAAAAAACAGCGTCAAACCGTTCAAAACGGCTTGACACCTATTGACTTTGGTTATATAATAATAAAATGTACCATAATGGACACTTGTATCTCGATCACAACTACTATACCACAGTTTGACCGAAAATGCAAGTGTTTCGGTCCAAAAAATAAAACGACGTAAATACGGATGAATGGAGTGAGCTATTTGGTAAATGTAAAACCTGTCAAGCTCGGAAAAAATGTCCGCATGAGTTTTTCCAAAATCAATGAGGTTCTGGATATGCCCAACCTTATCGAGGTACAGAAAGACTCTTATAAGTGGTTCCTTGAAGAAGGTCTTAAAGAAGTATTCCGCGATGTTTCTGCCATCACGGATTATTCCGGCAACCTTGTTTTGGACTTCATCGATTATCATATCGAAAACAAGCCCAAATATACCATCGAGGAATGCAAAGAGCGCGACGTGACTTATGCAGCCCCTCTTCGCGTAAGAGCAAGACTGCAGAATAAAGAAACCGGCGAGATCAAAGAACAGGATATCTTTATGGGAGATTTCCCGATCATGACCCCTTCCGGCACTTTTGTCATCAACGGCGCAGAGCGTGTTATTGTATCCCAGCTTGTCCGTTCTCCCGGCGTATATTTCGCCATGAACTACGACAAAACCGGTAAGAAGCTTTTTGCAAGCACCGTTATTCCTAACAGAG
>SVNB01000013.1 GCA_015067125.1 Oscillospiraceae bacterium | reverse complement strand
GCTCCTACAAGAGCTTTAAGGCATTCCGCAAGTCCGATAAATCCGACGGAAAGGGTGCCGTGTTTAAGAACTTCGCCCACTTCGTCATCTTCTTTAAGCTTTTCGGAATCTATCCAGATGCCCTGACCCATAAGGAAGGGGTAGTTTCTTACGCGTTTTTTCTTCTGAATCTCGAAACGTTCGAGAAGCTGTTCTATAACAAGGCTGATGCGGTTATCAAGCTGATCGAAGAAAAGATCTATATTGTGGTTGCTCAGCAGCGCAAGGCGCGGAAGGTTGATGGAAGTGAAGGAAAGATTTCCGCGGCCGGTAACAATTTCTCTTTCCGGATCATACACGTTGCCGATAACCCTGGTGCGGCAGCCCATATAGGCAATTTCCGTTTCGGGGTGGCCTTCTTTATAATACTGAAGGTTATAGGGAGCATCTATGAAGGAGAAGTTCGGGAAAAGGCGTTTTGCGCTTACGCGGCAGGCAAGTTTGAAAAGATCATAGTTGGGGTCGCCGGGGTTATAGTTGATGCCCTCTTTGACTTTAAAAATGTGAATCGGGAAGATCGGGGTTTCTCCGTTGCCAAGGCCGGCTTCGGTTGCAAGCAGTACGTTTTTAATAACAAGTCTGCCTTCCGGGCTGGTATCGGTTCCGTAGTTGATGGAGCTGAACGGAACCTGGGCACCCGCTCTGGAATGCATGGTGTTAAGGTTATGAACAAGCGCTTCCATAGCCTGGAAGGTTGCTCGGTCGATTTCTTTTTCCGCACGTTTAAAGGTAAATGCCTGTGCTTTTTCCGCAAGTTCCGCACCGTATTTTTCGGTAAGAAGTTCCAGTTCCGCGGCTTTGTATTTTTCGCCGTCCTCAAATTTGGGCCATTCGCCGCAGGCTTCTATTGCTTTATCCATAATGCCTTTTGCAACACAGTCGCCGCATTCTTCGTTTGCAAGAAGTTCCAGTGCGCGGCCCATATTCTGGCAATAGATTTTTTTATAGCTTTTTGCAACGCCGGGTGCCATTCCGTAATCAAAGTTCGGAATGCTCTGGCCGCCGTGCTGGTCGTTCTGGTTGGACTGAATGGCAATGCAGGCCAAAGCCGCATAGCTTGCGATATCCTGCGGTTCGCGAAGATGGCCGTGGCCGGTATCGAAACCGTCTTTAAAAAGTTTAAGAATATCTATCTGGCAGCAGGTGGTGGTAAGGGTAAGAAAATCCAGATCGTGAATATGGATATCTCCGTTATGGTGGGCAGCGGCGTGGCGGGGATTAAGAATATACATTTCGTAAAACTGCTTTGCGGCCTCGCTTCCGTATTTAAGCATGGTACCCATGGCGGTATCGCCGTTGATGTTCGCGTTTTCGCGTTTAACGTCGTTTTCTTTTGCGGACTGGAAAGTAAGGCTTTCCAAAGTCTTCATCAGGCGGGTGTTCATTTCGCGCACTTTGTTGCGGTTTGCGCGGTAAAGAATATAGCTTTTTGCGGTGCGGGCATGGCCGGTTTCTATCAGCATTTTTTCAACCACGTCCTGAATATGTTCAACAGTCGGGATTTCTATAAATTCGGTATTTTCAATATAATCCACAACCATTTTTGCGATGGATTCCGCTTCGGAATAATCGCTACCCCCGTTTGCTTTTGCGGCCATAAAAATAGCGTTTGTGATTTTATCCATATTAAAATCAGCTATTCTGCCGTCGCGTTTTACGATTGTTCTGATCATAATGAAAACCTCCATAGAAAAAATATTGCGCTGATAATTATTATAAAGTATCCCACATAAAAAGGCAATTGTAGAAAGTGTAGAATTATAAGTCCGTTTTTGTCACAAATTTCTACTTGATTTTTTGCCCGAAAAATGCAACAAAAAAAGTCCGGACAGGGCCGGACTTTTTTGCTGTTTTTGCGTGGAATTATTACTCTTTTTCTTTAAGAAGCTGGTTTACAATAATACCAACAATAAGAGATGCCGCAATGGAAGTGATCTGAAGCGCACCGAAATCGAGCATAAAGCCGCCGATGCCGAGAACAAGAATGGAACTTACCACAAAGAGGTTATGTTCTTTGTTAAGGTCAACGGTCTGGATCATTTTAAGACCGGAAACAGCGATAAATCCATAAAGCGCAACGCAGATGCCGCCGAGAACGCAGCTGGGAATGGTGTTTACAAAAGCCACAAAGGGGCTGAAGAACGCAAGAAGAATGGAAAGAAGAGCTGCTGTTCTGATGGTTACGATGGAAGCGTTTTTGGTGATTGCAACGCAGCCTACGGATTCGCCATAGGTGGTATTGGGGCAGCAGCCGAAGAATGCGCCTGCCATGGAACCAACACCGTCGCCAAGAAGGGTTCTGTCAAGGCCGGGTTCGGCAAGAAGGTCACGTTCTATGATGGAAGAAATGTTTTTGTGGTCCGCAACGTGTTCCGCAAAAACAACAAACGCAACAGGTGCATAGAGAAGAGTAAGAGTTCCGAAATCTGCAATGGTCATTGCAAAGTTTCCGCCGGTAATCTCTTTGAATGCTTCAACAAATGCGAATTTGGGCATATGGAAGAAAGTTCCGAGATTGATGGTGCTGAAGTTGTTAACAAGAGCGGTGTAATCAACGATTTTGAGTGCATCGATTCCGGCAATGCTTCCGATAAGGGTGAATACGGAAGCAAGCGCATAACCGGAAAGAATACCAATGATGAAAGGAATAAGTTTTGCAAAGCCTTTTCCTTTTGCGGAAACCCAGATGGTTACTCCAAAAGTGAAAAGTCCGCAGACGATTGCCGCAAGGCTGTATGCTTCGCCGGAAGCGGAGGATTTTGTAAGGTCAGCAACTGCGTTGCCTGCAAGACAAAGTCCGATAAGGGCAACGGTGGGTCCGATTACAACGGTGGGCATAAGTTTGTTAAGCCAGCCGGAACCGACAGCTTTGATAATAAGGGCGATTACAACATAAACAAGACCTGCAAAAAATGCGCCGAGGATTATTCCGAAATAACCGAAAACGGTCGCAGCGTACATTGAAGGAAGGAAGGTAAAGGAGCTTCCGAGGAAAACGGGGCTTTTCTTTTTGGTAAAGAACTGATAAACAAGGGTACCAACGCCTGCGCCAAGAAGTGCCGCTGCAGGGTCCATTTCAAGGTTAACAACGCCGTATGCGTTTACAAGAATAGGTACTACGATGGTTGCGGTGATGATTGCAAGAAGCTGCTGGAAAGCAAAGACGATAAGCTGGCTGAACTTCGGCTTATCTTCTACGTTGTAGATTAACTTCATTTGCTTTTTCCTCCTAAAAACTGTTTGTTTATTTTGTAAAAAGCTTTACTCCAAATTCGCCGTCCACCGAAGGAACCCGAACGGAAATAAGCTCTTCACGCGAGGTTGGAATGTTTTTGCCCACAAAATCCGGGCGGATCGGAAGTTCCCTGTGGCCCCGGTCTATAACCGCCGCAAGCTGAATATAGGCGGGTCTTCCGTGTTTTAAAAGGCAGTCTATGGCCGCTCTTGTGGTGCGGCCGGTATGTATAACGTCATCCACAAGCACAATGGTTTTTCCTGTTACATCAAAAGGCAGGTCGGCTCCGCTTATTTTGGGATCATAAAAACTGTGTTCGATATCATCGCGGTAAAAGCTGATATCAATGGTTCCCACGGGCACTTTTTTGCCTTCTATGGCAAGAATATTATCCCGGATAATTTCCGCAATGGGAACGCCCCTGGTTTTTATTCCCACAAGGCAAAGGTTTTCTGTTCCTCCGTTGCGCTCAAGAATCTGATGAGAAATTCTTATCAGACAGCGTTTAACTGCATCGGAATCCATAAGATCGGACTTAAATTCCATTTAAACGACCACCTTTCGGATAACAAAAAACCTGCCTCCCAAAAAAAGAGAGGCAGGATCGTGGTTTGGCCTTGCTGCGCCGCAAGTTTTTTCGGCGTTGATCTTGCCGGTCTCTCTGTACCGTCTTTAAAGATCGTTTTTTATCATTTTAGCACCAAAAGGGCCGAATTTCAATGTTTTGCGGAAATTTTGTTAAATTTTTACTGTGTACGGCAAAATGTTCACAAAAAATTTACCATAAATATTCCAAAAAAGCCATTATAAACCTTTATATTTGGTAAAAACACCTTGAAGTATTTTGTGATTTGTCGTAAAATAGTAGCGTATCAAATTATGCCTTTCAAAAAAATTAGGAGGATACTTAATGAAAAAAAGAATTTTATGCGGCCTTCTTGCCGCAATTATGATTATGCTTGTTTTGCCTGTGCAGGCATTTGCGGCAGAAAAAATCAACGGAGTTTACGTTGATACCGAATTTGACAAAGTTATCGGTACCGTTACCGGCGCAAAAAGTTTTTCCTACAGCGGAAAAATCCCGGACGGAATGAAGCTTACCGGCAGCTGGGCCTTCAGCCACAAAGCGGATGCATACGTTCTTGACGTAAAACTTTCCGGCAAACCCACCACCGCCGGTGATTACAGCTTTGACGTAAACTATAAATCCGAAGACGGTGCTCTTGTAAAGAAAATCTCTTACAGCATAAGCATCGCAAAAGACGCTCCCTTCGATTTCCTTCATTCCATCGAAGTTGCCAAATGGCCCACCAAGCTTGATTATTACCTTGGCGATACCATCGATACCACCGGCATGAAGGTAATTGCGTACGCATATAAATATGATGCGGATGAAGAAGCCTTTGTTCCTTTTGAACTTGACGTTACCAACATGGCGTGGATTGACCCCGCAAGCATTCTTTCCGATAACACCGAAGGCATGAACATCAATGTTTATGTTTCCGCTCCCTGTGACCAGCAGGGCAACCTTAAAACTTTTGATGACCACTTCCGTGTAAATATCAAATATGCGGATCCTTCCGATGTTCTGCGCGTGGAAATTTATAAAAAACCCACCAAGCTTACCTATACCGTCGGCGAAAGCCTTGATACCACCGGCATGACCCTTCGCGTTCATAAAGGCGACGGCAGCGCAGAAGATATCACCGAAGGTTTTTCCGTGGATACCAAAAAGCTTGAAGAAGCCGGCACAAAAACCGTTACCGCAACTTACAAAGACAGTGACGGCAAGGAATTTACCGCAAGCTTTGACGTAACCGTTACCGAAGCCATCTCTTCCAGCTCCGTCTCCTCTGCTCCGGAATCCAGCTCCAGCAGTTCTTCCGAACCCGAAGTTCCGGATGAACCTTCTTCCTCCGAACCTGAGGTTCCGGACGAGCCTTCTTCCGAAGAAGAACCCGTTGATGAACCTGTTATTGATGAACCCGTTGACGAGCCTGTTGTTGAAGAACCCGTTGTTTCCGAACCGGAAGAAGTTCCCGTAATCGGTGACGAAGTGGAAGAACCCGAAGAAAAAGGCGGAATCCCCTTCTGGGTATGGATCATTGTGGCGCTTCTTGTAATTCTTGTCGGCGCCGCTGTTGTGCTCTTCCTTATCGGCAGAAAACGCCTTGAAGAGGAAGATGACGACGAAGAATAATCATTTTGTATAAGGCACATATAAGGGACACCGTTTTGCGGCGTCCCTTTTTTGTTTGTTCGCCCTTTTGACAAACTATTGATTTTATTTTTTTGATTATGTATTATATATTACAGTTGATTTTACATAAAACGAGGTGTTTTTATGTTTTCCGTAAAAAGGGTTGTTTCCAGATTCAGAAAAATATACGAATTTAAATTTCTGTTCCGCTGTGCCGTGCTTGTTCTTTCCGGCGTTTTGCTTTTTATTGCTCCGGAACAGTTCGAAATTATGAACGGCTGGAATTTTTTTAAGGAATTTTCTGTTTTTCATATCCTTTGGGTTGTATGGATGGCGGATATGATTCTGCAGATTTTTCCCAGCAGAAAATTTCTTCCTCTCGGCTCTTCCAAATTCAGCATAAAGGATTTTGTGCCTGCGGAAATAAAAAGCATCCGCAGCGTGCAGAACCTTGTGGAATATATAAAAAAATGCAACCGCGATACTCTTAAAATCGGTGCGGCGTGGTTTGCGCTTTGTGTCGCTGTGGGAATTCTTTATTTTACCGAAATCATCGGAAAAAATATGCTTTTGATTTTTTCCGTTGCGTTTTACGTCTGTGACCTTATCTGTGTGCTTTTCTGGTGCCCGTTCAGGGTGTGGTTTATGAAGAACCGCTGCTGCACCACCTGCCGCATTTTTAACTGGGACCACATGATGATGTTTTCTCCGCTGGTTTTTGTTCCGGGCTTTTTTACCTGGAGCCTTTGCGCCGGAGCGGTTATTGTTCTTGTTATATGGGAAATCTCTTTTGCACTGCACCCGGAACGTTTTTACGAGGGCACCAACGAGGCCCTTAAATGCTGCAACTGCACCGACCGTCTTTGCGGCGAACGCAACTGCCACGCGGCAATTCCTTCCATCAACAACATAACAAAGGGTATATAATATGTCAGTAAAAGCGATTTTGTGGGATTATGACGGAACCATTATGGATTCTTCCAGAAAATCCATAGAGGTAAGCCTTGAAGTGCTTTCCGCCTTTATTCCGGATATTTATGAAAATGTGCCAAAGCCTCTTTCTTCCAGAGAGAATTTTCAGGAAACGTACGGAAGAATTTCCGACTGGGTGGAACTTTATCACACCTGCTATGGCCTTAACGATGAACAGACCCGCGAGGCTGTTAAAATGTGGGGAAAAGTTCAGCTGAAAAACAAAACAGAAGCGGAACTTTATTCCGGAATAGCAGAAGTTCTGGAAAATTTTAAAAACGTAAAAATGGGCGTCTGTTCCCAGAACGGCGCCGGAATTATAAAAAGAAGCCTTGAACACCATGGCGTGCTCAAATACTTCGGTGCGGTTATAGGCGTGGACGACGTGCTTTTTGATGAGCAGAAGCCCCACCCTGCCGCTTTTATAAACTGCCTTGATCTGCTTGGAATTGACGACAGAAACGGCACCTTTGTATATATCGGTGATCACAGCGTGGACGTTGCCTTTGGCCGCAATGCCGAAGCCACACTGAAAAAGGATTTTCCCGATGCAAGGGTTGTTTGCGTTGCGATGCACCACCCGGGTGATTATTGCGAAGAGGACGAAAACTTTATGCCGGATCACGTTGCAAAAAGCAGTTCCGAGCTTTTAAGGATATTGAACGGGATTTAAACCTTCTTTGCCGTGAAGGGAGATTTAAGTTCTGAAAAGGCGGACATCCGCCGGAAAGGACTTTGATTCTTATGAAAACCGATTACAATGAGCTTGAAAAAACATTGCTTAAAAGTGCCGAAAAATACGAAGAAAGCGGTTCTTTTCTTGCAAACCATAAAGGAAAAACCGTTTTAAACGTCTTTTACGGCACCACAAAAAAAGAAACCGGAGCAAAAACCACAGGCACAAGCCGTTACCTTATGCCGCTGGACTGCACCGGAATGCTTACGCTTTGCGCTTTTATCCTTTTGGATATGAAAAAACTTCGGCTTGGCGATAAACTTTCGCGCTTTATTCCGGAATTTGAGCACGGAGATAAAATCACCCTGCGCCAGCTGCTTGCCGGAAAATCCGGTATCCGCGATTTTTATTTCGGAGAGATCATCCGCAGCCTTGATGAGGACGAGGAATACTCTTCTCTTTCCGAAATCGAACGCAGAAAAAAAGATATGCAGCTTTATTTAAAAGACTATTCCTTTGAAACCGTGCTCAAACTTATCGAGCAGAAACCCCTTGAGCACGAACCCGGAGTTTCCGGCGATTACAGCACCAGCGAAAGATTTTTTCTGCGTGAAATAATCGAACGCGCTTCCGGAATATCCATCGAAGAATTCATCGGAACACATATTTTTGAAAAGCTTGGCATGAAAGAAACCTGCCCTGGCATTCTGCCCGGTGCGGCTGCGCTTTATACCCTTTACCGCAACAGAGAATATCTGCGTTTTGATACCGAAAATACCGATTACCGCTTTTTTACCACAACCGTAAAAGATCTTGAAAAACTGATGCTCGGCATTTTTGAACAACGCCTTTTTTCCGAAAAACTGTGGAATACAGCCACAAAAACAGATTCGGATAATCAGGGACTGGGTTTTTCTTCCCTTAACGGAACCATTGTTTTTTATTTTGATTTTGAGTGCTTTGAAACCGCAACTTTCTATTTTGATAAGGAAAACGAACTTTGCTATATGCGTGTTTCCGGCTGTTCTTCCAGATACGTTACCCAGGGCGATAACCTTTTCTTTTCCTTTCCTAAGGAATCCAGAATGGAAATGGAAGCGCTTTTTACCTATCCCAAAAACACCCGAATGGTTCCCTATGGAGAAAAAAACTGGCGTCAGGCCATCGCTCTGGAAATCCGCCCCGACCAGCGGGAATTTGTTTCCGGCGCGCTGGATACCATTGCCTATTCCGCCGCTTATAAAAACCACCGGCTTTTTGTGGAAATGGAAGGTGAACGAGCCGTTGGACTTCTGGATCTTTCCGTTGATAAGAAAAAGGGTGATTACAACATAGAAATCGTGCTTATCGACCGCAGATTCCAGGGCCGGGGATTTGGCCGGTTTATGCTTGAATTTGCTGTGGATTATCTTAAAAAAGCGGGAGCAAAACGCCTTTCCATCGGCGTAAACCGCTTTAATATTCCGGCGCAGCGGCTTTATAAATCCGTTGGATTTAAAGAGGACTGCGTTTATGAAGAAGGAATTTTTATGACCCGCAATCTTGAAAAAGAGTAAGCCGCAAGGCTTGCTCTTTTATTTTTTAGTCTGCAACATTTTTGCCTTTACGGGTGTCTATACTGATGTAAACACTTTTTGGAGGTGAAAATATGAAAAGATTTTTAGCGTTGCTGATTGTTTTTGCAACGGTTTTTTCCCTTTCTGCCTGCTCTGCAAAAAATCTGCCGGAAGAAATTTATAAAAACACGGATATTCCTATTCCGGAAGAAAAACCGGCGGAGGAAAAGGAAGAAATCCCCGTGATATGCGAAGAAATGGTGCTTAACTTCGGTGCGGAGAAAAACAAATACGGCGGTATCTTTACTCCGAAGTTCGGCGGATTTTTTGAAAACGGACCCGTTTGGGATTTTTCCGGTTTGGAACAGAAATATTATTTTTCCTGGCTGCACAGCTATTTTTATAAGCTTTATGGAGAAAAGCGTGAAGAACTGTTTCCCACCCTGCACGATAAAGATTACGGACTTTCTTACCCCGCGGAGGAATACGAAAAATACGCCATGCAGTTTTTTGGCGTTTCGGCGGAACATCTTCGTGAAAACGAATATTTTTACTGCAAGGAACACAACGCTTATTGCACACCGGATTACTTTGGTTTTGGCGGTGACGGGAACCACGAGGTAAAAATACTTTCCGCAAAAGAAAGCCGCAGCGGTCTTTACAGCATAATGCTGGAAGTTTTCTTTGAAAAAGAAAGCAAAGTTTATGAACTTACCGTTTTTACAAATGATGACGGAACTTACCGTTACATCAGTTTTCTTGATGAGGAAAATCTTTTTTACCGGAATATTCTTTTAAACTTCGGCGGAAGTTTAAACCACGAAGGCAGGGTAACTCCTTTTAAATTCGCAAGCCTTTTTTATGAAGAAAACGGTTGTGCCGATTGTTCCGATATGGAACCTTTGGATTATTTTACCTGGATCTGTTGTTACGAACGCCTGCACCCGGAAATCGAAACAAGCGAAACCGTTAATAAAAACGGAGTTTCTGTAAATTATTTTCCGGCACAGCTTTATGAAAACACCGTACAAAGCTTTTTTGAAGTTGAAGCAGACAGACTGCGTTCTGATGAAGTTTATGACCCCGAAGTGGGATATTACCTTGAAAACAATGCTGCCGGTTTCGGGATCGTTCCTGCAATAACGCTTGTTTCCGCGGAAAAAGAAAATGATATTCTTAAACTGCGCATAAAAATCCGCGGCGAGGAAGAAAACGAATTTTTGCTTTCCGTCCGGCTTTTGGAAGATAAAAGCTATAAATATATAAGCTATCTTCCGGCAGAAAACGGATAAATTTTAAAAAACAACCGCCCGTTGCGTAAAAAACAACGGACGGTTGTTTATTTTTATCCCAAATCAACCTATAATATCTTCATTTTTTCTGTCGGGAGTGATAAAATCAGGGTGTACTCCGGAGAAAGATTTTTAAACCCAGACAAAAAAGGAGATTTTTAATATGAATACCATTGGAAAAAGAATTGCCGAAGCAAGAAAAGCAAAAAATATAAATCAGAACGAACTTGCAGAAATACTTTGTGTTTCTCCCCAGGCTGTAAGCAAATGGGAAAACGATATTTCGTGCCCGGATATTTCTTTGCTGCCGGGCCTTGCAAAAACTCTTGGCATAAGCGTTGACGAACTCCTTTCCGGAAAACAGGAATCTGTTGTTTCTTACGTTCCGGAAGAAGCAAGAAAAAGCCTTGACGATATGATGTTAAAAATCGTTGTGGATTCCAGCGACGGAGATAAAGTGCGGGTAAACGTTCCCTGCGCACTGGCCAAAATTGCCCTTGAATGCGGAATGGAAATGCCCCAGATTTCTGGCAGCGATTCGCTTAATTCCGCCTTGAAAAACATCGACCTTGCAAAGATTTTTGAAATGGTGGAAAAAGGCGCCATGGGCAACCTTGTGGAAGTGGAAAGCCATGACGGCGATATAATCAGCATTTTTGTGGAGTGATATTATGAAAATAAAAGTGGTTGAGGAAGGCAAAAAACGCTTTTCGCTTATAATTCCCACGCGGCTTTTGCTGAACGGATTTTTTGCTTCTGT
Source organism: Oscillospiraceae bacterium (assembly GCA_015067125.1). Classification (GTDB taxonomy): domain Bacteria; phylum Bacillota; class Clostridia; order Oscillospirales; family Ruminococcaceae; genus UMGS1668. The sequence continues at coordinate 11,088 of SVNB01000013.1, read as the reverse complement.
TGTTCCTGTTTTTGCGGGCAGGGAACTTAAAAAATACAGAATAAAACTTTCCGGAAAAAGCTGCAGAAAATTTGTAAAAGAATTTTACCGGATAAGAAAACGTTTTGGCGGAAGGCTTGACCTTGTGGACGTGGAAGCCGCCGACGGAACAAAAGTTAAAATAGTGCTGTAATATATGCGGCGGAGCTTTTGCTCCGCCGTTTTTTGCAAGGCAATTTGGCCACCTTGCCTAAAAGGGGCTGGCACGCCCATCGGAACAAAGGCGTATTTCACACTTTCCCTTGAGGGGAAGTGGCACGGCGCAAGCCGTGACGAAAGGGTGTTTCGCCCTCCAGGTTGTTTTTTTGGCGGAACGGTCAAGACCGCTCCCTACGGTGAGAGATTTGGCTCCCTTGCCTAAAGGGGGCTGGATTTTTTAACCGCCTGCGGTTAAAAAAGACTGGGGGATTCTTTTGTGAATTACCGGATGGATTTAATGAAATAGGATTACAATCCCTCCGTCACCTGCGGTGACACCTCCCTTTACACAAGGAAGGCTGCCCTCCGGGTTATTTGTTATCCCTCCTCCGTCTGCTTCGCAGCCGCCTTCTCCGAGGAGGCAAAAACTTTCAACTGTCAATTTATATTGTTCTTTAAAAAGGCTGCTTGCAAAGCGGTATTTATTTTTTGCGCTTTGCTTTTATTTTATTATATAATGTGATATACTATATATTTAAGCAAAAACAAAACATTCTTCCGAAAAAAGCGGAGGTTTTATTATGACAAACGCAGAAAAATTCTTTGAAAAAATAAAAGACAAAAAAGTTGCCTTTATCGGCATCGGGGTTTCTCATACGGACGTTATCCGCCAGTTTGCGGAAAAAGGCATTGCCACAGAAGCAAGGGATAAATCCGACAGAGAAAAACTTGGAAAAACCGCAGAGCTTCTTGAAAAAAGCGGAGCCGTTCTTAAACTTGGCGAAGGTTACCTTGACGATATTGATGCGGATATTGTTTTCCGCACTCCGGGTATGAACTGGTGGAACCCCGCTCTTTGCGAACTGCGCAGAGAAGGCAGGGCCGTTACCAGCGAAATGGAGGTATTTTTTGACCTTTGCCCCTGCAAAAAATATGCTGTAACCGGCAGCGACGGCAAAACAACAACCACCACGCTTATTTCCGAATTTCTTGCGGCGGAGGGAAAAACCGTTCACAAAGGCGGAAACATCGGCCGCGCGCTTCTTCCCGTAATCGAGGATATTAGGGACGATGACTGCGCAGTGGTGGAGCTTTCTTCCTTCCAGCTTATTTCCATGCGCACTTCTCCGGATGTTGCGGTTGTTACAAACGTTGCGCCAAACCATCTGGACGTTCATAAGGATATGGAAGAATATATTGAAGCAAAACGCAATGTTCTGCGCCACCAGAACGCTTTTTCCGTTGCTGTTCTTAACGCGGATAACGTAATCACCAAAAGCATGGCGGAACTTGTTCGCGGTGAACTGCGCTGGTTCTCTCATACAAATCCCGTTGCAAACGGAGCGTTTTTGCGCGAAGACGGAATGCTTTGCTATTGTGAACACGGCAGAACAACAGAACTTTTCCACAGAAGGGATATAAAGATCCCCGGTCTTCATAACGTGGAAAACTATCTTACTGCCATCGCCGCAACCTGGGGCGAGGTTTCTGTTGAAACCATGCACAGCGTTGCAAAAAACTTTGGCGGAGTTGAACACCGCATAGAGCTTTGCCGTGAATTTGAAGGCGTTAAATGGTATAACGATTCAATCGCCACAAGCCCCACAAGAACCATTGCCGGACTTTCGTGCTTTGATCAGAAAGTTATTCTGCTTGCCGGCGGATACGATAAAAACATTCCCTATGCTCCGCTTGCTCCAAGCCTTATAGAAAAAGTAAAACTGCTTATTCTTTGCGGTCCCACCGCACAAAAAATAGCGGAAGCTTTGCAAAATCATCCGGAATATAACGGCGAACCGGAAGTTATTTTTGTGGATGACCTTGAAGAAGCTGTTTCCACCGCATACGCCTATGCGGAAGAGGGCGATATCGTAACCCTTTCTCCTGCCTCCGCAAGTTTTGACCGTTACCGCAACTTTGAACTGCGCGGAAAACATTTTAAAGAACTTGTTTCTAAAATTGGCCAGGTGGACGGTATGACCGCCGAAGAACTTTGGCCGGAATATAAATAAAAAGCATATTTTCACCGTAACAAAAAGGAGAAAACAATGGATACCAGAGAAATGCTTATGACTCTCTGCGGTGTTGACGGAAATTCCGGCAACGAAAAAAAAGCCGCGGAACTTGCAAAAGATATTCTTTCCGCATACGGAAAAACCTATATAGATAACCTTGGCAGCGTTATCTGCGAAGTTGCGCCGAAGAAAAACGGCCGCCACGTTATGCTTGACGCCCACCTTGACCAGATAGCCCTTATTGTAATCAACATAGAAGAAAACGGATTTTTGCGTACCTTTCCCTGCGGCGGCATAGACCGCAGAGGCATCTGCGGCACCAAGGTAAGAGCCATCGGCAAAGACGGCGAATATCTTGGCGTTGTATGCTCCGTTCCGCCCCATATCAAGGACGTGAACGAAAAGAACCCCGAAAGGGACGAAATTTTTGTGGATATCGGCTTTAATAAAGAAGAGGCGGAAAAACGCATACGCCTTGGCGACAGGGTTATGATGTGCGGCAAATGGAGCGATATCGGAAACGGCTATGTAACCGGTCCCGCTCTTGATGACCGCAGCGGCTGCGTCACCATTCTTGAAGCGCTGGAAATTCTTAAAGATAAAGAACTTCCCTGCGGACTTACTGCGGTTTTTTCCACAAGAGAAGAAACCGGCGGCCAGGGTGCCGGCGCCGCGGCTTTTGCGGTTGCCCCTACCGAAGCTGTTGAAATTGACGTAGGCTTTGGCAAAACGCCCGATACCACAGAAATAAATTCCAAAGCGATGAAAAAAGGCCCGGTTGTGGCATTTCACCCTACCCTTGATACGGAAATTTCCCGCAGGCTTGTTGCTCTTGCGGAAAAGAATGATATTCCCTTCCAGATAGAGGCCTTTGGCGGCACTTCCACCGGAACGAATGCCGATGATATCACCTCTGCCGGAGCAGGCGTACGCACCGGACTTATTTCCATTCCTCAACAATATATGCACAGCATTATAGAAAAAGTTTCTGTTGATGACGTTAAAAACGTGGGCAGACTTCTGGCCGCGTTTGTTATGGAAGGAGGAGAAGAATAATGAAAACCTTCCTCGAAAATCTTAAAGCCCTTTCTCTTGCCAGGGGAACTTCCGGCGATGAAGGCGCTGTCAGAAAAATGATATATGAAGAAGTGCTTTCTTACCCGGACTGCATTGCAAAAACCGATAACGCCGGAAATCTTATCGTTTCCAAAAAAGGTAAAAACGAACCGAAAAACAAGCTTATGTTTTCCGCACATATGGACGAAGTGGGATTTATCATCACCCATATTGATGAAAACGGATTTCTTAAATTCGGCAACATCGGCGGAATCGACAGCCGCGTTATAGTCGGCAAAAGAGTTCTTGTCGGAGAAAACGCCCTGCCGGGACTTCTTGGCAGCAAGGCCATTCATCTTGTTAAAAAAGAAGAATTTGATAACCCCACCAAAACCGATTCTCTTTATATCGATATCGGCGCGGACAGCCGCGAAGAAGCCGAAAAACTTGTAAAGCTTGGCGACAGAGCGGTTTTTGACAGCGATTTTGAAGAATTCGGCAGCGGCTGTGTTATGGGCAAGGCTCTTGATGACCGTGCCGGCTGCGCAATGCTTATGGAACTTCTTAAAGAAGAAGCGGAATATGATTTTACCGCCTGTTTTACCGTAAAGGAAGAAATCGGCGGCAACGGCGCATCTTCTGCGGCTTTTACCGTTGAACCGGATATTGCCGTTGTGGTGGAAGCCACCTCTGCCGGGGATTTTCCTTCTGTTCCGGGAGAAAAATTTATCTGCAAACAGGGCGAAGGCCCGGTTGTTTCCTTCCGGGATAACGGCACCCTTTATGATATGGAGCTTTATCACTATATTATGGAGCTTTGCGAAAAAGAAAATATTCCCGTTCAGACCAAGCACGGTATCTGCGGCTTTAATGATGCAAAATTCATTCACCAGTCCCGCGGAGGCGTTCGCCCGGTGGCGGTTTCTCTTCCCGCAAGATACATACACAGCCCTTATGCAAGCATCAGACTTTGCGATGCGGAAAATTCCATCGCCTTGATCAGACTTTTGAGCAAAAGGCTTTGCGAAGTATGATAAAACTGATAGATGATCTGAAACTTCTGGAACCGCTTTGCAAGGCGGAACCGTATTTTGGCTGTCTTTTCAACTCTGCCGCGGTTTCGTTCTTCGATGACCCCGAATTTTTGAGCATCTGGGTGGAAATTGATGAGCACGAAAACGCCTGTTCCTTTTTAAACGCAGGCACGGATTCTGTTATGATGTTTTCTCCCGGCGGGCTTCCGGGATTTGAAATGATCCTTTTTGTGACCAATCTTCTTTCCGGCGGAACGATAAAGCATATTGAATGTGATGAAAACTGTTATGCAGTGCTCAAAAATCTTTTTGATTCCGAAGTGGAAGAAGCGGTGCAGATGTTTGCGGAAAACCGCATTGATATGCCAAAAACCGATTTTGAAATCAAAACTTCTGAAAACTTTGATGACGGCTGGAACGTGACAAAAACTCTGTTTGAAAAAGAAGATATTTTTGCAAAGGATTACTGGAAGCTTAAAATGGTCCGGGGCGTGCTCAAAAAACAGACCACCCTTTTTACTCTTTATAAAGACAAAGCCGTTTCCACCGCATGCATCCGCGGAAGAACAGAAAACGCCGGCGCCATAACTTCTGTTGTTACCCTTTCGGAACACAGAAACAGGGGTTATGCTTCTTATCTTACCGCGCTTTGCACCAATATGCTTATTGATGAGCATCGCACGCCATGGCTTGTGCCGGCAAACCAGAAGGTGCAGAAAATGTATGAAAAACTTGGCTATAAAGCCGCAAAAAAATATTATTACCTCTATAACATAAAAGAAAAGGAAGACAAAAAATGAGCGAATTTTTCAAAATCGACAGCCGCCTTATGGAGATTGCGGAAAAGGCCGAAGCAGATTGCCAAAAACCTTTTGCAAGAATCGGCGAAATCGAAACCTATAACAACGAAAAAGTTCTGCGCGCTTTTATTGATAACAGAGTAAGCGAAAGCCTTTTTGCCGGTTCTTCCGGCTATGGTTACGATGACCGCGGCCGCGAAGTTCTTGATAACGTATGGAGCCAGATCTTCGGCACCGAAGATTCTTTGGTCCGCCACAATTTTATGAGCGGTACCCACGCCATTGCCACCGCGCTTTTCGGCGTTCTGCGCCCCGGCGACAAAATGGTTTCTCTTACCGGAACCCCTTATGATACCCTTATCGGCGTTATCCACGGAAAAGGCGTAGGTTCTCTTGAAGAATTCGGCGTTGTTTATGATGAACTTCCTCTTCTTGCCGATGGCAGCGTTGATTACGACGGCATTCCAAAAGCTGTAAAAGGCGCAAAAATGGCGTATATCCAGCGTTCCCGCGGATATTCCACCCGCGCAAGCCTTTCTATAGACGTAATAAAAAAGATTTTTGATATTGTTCACGAAGCAAACCCCGATGCAGTCTGCGTTTGCGATAACTGCTACGGCGAATTTGTTGATAAGGTGGAACCTACCCAGGTGGGCGCCGATCTTATCATCGGTTCCCTTATCAAAAACCCCGGCGCAGGTATTGCCCATACCGGCGGATACATCACCGGCAAACACGAATACGTTGAACTTTGCGCGCACCGCCTTTCCGCACCCGGAGTTGGCAGAGAAGTTGGCTGCACCCTTAACGAACTGCGCCCCATGTATCAGGGACTTTTCTTCTCTCCTACCGTTACGGCAAGCGCGGTTAAAACCGCTGTTTTTGCAAGCCGTTTCTTCGAGCTTTGCGGATTTGAAGCCGACCCCGCTTTTGATGAACCCAGAACCGATATCATCGAAACCATCGCTCTTAAAACTCCCGAAGCTCTTTGCGCATTCTGCCGCGGAATTCAAAGCGGTTCTCCCATCGATGCGTACGTCACCCCGGAACCCTGGGATATGCCCGGTTACGACAGCCAGGTAATCATGGCGGCGGGCGCTTTCAACCTTGGCGCTTCCGTCGAACTTTCTGCGGATGCTCCCCTGCGTGAACCCTATTCCGTATGGATGCAGGGCGGACTTACCTATCCCACCGCAAAAATGGGCGTTATGCTTGCGGCGCAATCCATGATGAACGAAGGGCTTATTAATCTTTAATTGACATAAAAATAAAATTATTGTAAAATTAGTAGCGGCGGGAGCAAGCCCCCGCCCTACTGTATTTTTTAGATTTGCGGATATGGCGGAATTGGCAGACGCGCCAGACTTAGGATCTGGTGTTTTCACGTGCAGGTTCAAGTCCTGTTATCCGCACCAAATAAAAAAGGACGCCGGCGGCGTCCTTTTTTATTTGGTATGTATGATTATTTTTCTTTATCCGCTTTGATAAGTTTTCTGATGGCTTCCACCGCAACGGTGATGGCGCCTTCGGTTTCGTGGACTATGGGGTTATCCATACCAAGGGCGTTGCGCTCCTGATTGCCAACTACGAGGAAGCAGGAACCGCAGCGAACTTTAAGGTGGCTTGCCACAACAAAAAGAGCGGCAGATTCCATTTCGGAAGCTTTTACGCCAAGGCGCTTCCAGGCTTCCCATTTGTTAAGAAGCTCGTAGCTTACGGGCATTCTTTCCGGCTCGTGCTGGCCGTAAAAAGCGTCTTTGCACTGAACAATGCCGGTGTGGCAGGTGTATCCAAGTTCTTTGCCGGAGCAAACAAGGGCGTTTGTAACTTCAAGGTTTGCCACTGCCGGAAATTCTATGGGTGCGTATTCTCTGCTGGTGCCTTCCATGCGGATGGCGCCGGTGGCCACAACAATATCGCCGCCTTTTACGTCAAGGTCGATTCCGCCGCAGGTTCCCACGCGGATAAAGGTATCCGCTCCGCTGAGAACAAGCTCTTCCATGGCGATGGAAGCGGAAGGACCGCCGATGCCGGTGGAGGTTACGCTTACTTTTTCGCCGTCAAGATAACCGGTATAGGTTACGTATTCACGGCTGTCTGCCACAAGAACGGGGTTATCAAAATGCTTTGCGATTTTTTCGCAGCGCTTGGGATCGCCGGGAAGAATAACATAGCGGCCAACGTCGCCGGGTCTTATCTGTAAATGGTACTGAAGTTCTGCATCGCCTGAATAATTCTGCATGGAAGTTCTCCTTTCTTATAACGGACCGGGGTTATTCCGTTTTTGCTTTTTGTTTTTTAAGATATTCGTCAATAATAACTTCGAGAAGATTATTTACGCTTCTTTTCTGTTTTTCCGCTTCGGCTTTAAGTTCTGTAATAACTTCTTCCGGAAGGCGGAGTTTTACCTGAATTTTTTCGGTCATGATACCACCTCGGTACCATTATAGAATAAAAACGCACAATAATAAAGGGACCATTTAGGTACCATTTGAACATAGTTACAAATTTCTTCCTCAAATATTGAAAATATGGTACCGTTATGGTACCATATTTTCATTATAATCCAAAGGAGAAGTTATTATGGAAAATATTATTTCAGAACTCTGGTACGGAAGAATCCGCCCCACAGAAAAAACCGCAAATGCGGAAATTCTTGAACTGGAAAATCTTCTTTCCAGAAATTATCACGACCTTATGAAAACTCTTGATGAAGAACAAAAAAGCATTTTTGAAAAATACACGGAAAACGCAAACGAAAATCTTTGCCTTAACTGCGAAAAGGCTTTTTATGATGGTTTTTGCCTTTGCGCAAAGCTTTTGACGGAAGCACTTTCTTGATAAACTTACTTATTTCCCTAAAAATTTGTCCCTTTATCCAAAAAATACCCATATAATTTGTATAAAATGCCTTGATTTTATTAAAATATCCCTTTATAATAAAAGCGACAGCGCAAATATCTCATTATAAGGAGTTTTTATATGATAAATTTTAATGAAATCAAAGGCTTCATCTGCGATATGGATGGAGTTATCTATCGCGGAAACCAGATCATTCCCGGTGTTCGCGAATTTATTGAATGGCTTAACAAAGAAAACAAAAAATATCTTTTTCTTACCAACAACAGCTGCTATACCCCAAGGGAGCTTCAGCAGAAGCTTGCAAGAATGGGTCTTGATGTTTCGGAAGACCATTTTTATACCAGTGCCCTTGCAACCGCTGCTTTTCTTAAAGACCAGGCGCCCGGATGCAGCGTTTATGCCATTGGCGAAGCTGCGCTTTTTAACGCGCTTTATGATGCGGGCATAACCATGAACGACGTAAACCCGGATTACGTTGTGGTGGGCGAAGGCAAAACCTATTCTTTCGATACCATCACCAAAGCCACCAACCTTGTTCGGGCAGGCGCAAAGCTTATCGGTACCAACTCCGATGTTTCCGCGCCCATAGAAAACGGAATTATGCCGGCCTGCGGCGCGCTTGTTGCGCCTATCGAAATCGCCACCGGCAAAAAGGCCTATTTTTGCGGAAAACCCAACCCGCTTATGATGCGCACCGGTCTCCGTTTGCTTAAATGCCATTCCAACGAGGCGGTTATGGTCGGTGACAGAATGGATACCGACGTTATTTCCGGTCTGGAATCCGGCATGAAGACCATTCTTGTGCTTTCCGGAGCTTCCAACACAGAAACTCCCAAAACCTATGGCTACCGTCCTTCCGCAATTTTTGAAAACGTCGGCTGCATTCCCCTTGCAGCAGAAGAACAGAAATAAAAAAATGCCCGCAATTTTGCGGGCGTATTTTTTTGCAGAATTTTTTGCTTTTTTTGTATAATTTATGTTGACCGGTTATACTTAAATGATATAATAAAGCAGGAAATTAAATTTTTTAAAGAAGGTATTTTTATGTGGCTTTTGGCCGCCATCGGTTCGGCTGTTTTTGCCGGTATTACTTCTGTTCTTGCAAAATGCGGCATTCGCAAAACAGATTCTGATATAGCCACCGCCATACGCACCGGCGTTGTGCTTGTTTTTGCGTGGATAATGGTTTTTGCCGTTGGTTCCGCAGAAACAATTTTTGAAATAAGCGCAAAATCATATATATTTCTTGCACTTTCCGGCATTGCCACAGGCGCTTCGTGGATATGTTATTTTAAGGCGCTTTCTATGGGCGACGTAAACAAAGTTGTGCCGATAGATAAATCCAGCACTATTCTTACGGTTATCCTTGCGATAATTTTCTTTGGAGAAACAGAAAACCTTGCAATAAAGCTTATCTGCACGGCTGTTCTTTCTCTTGGCATTTTTATGATGATAGAAAAGAAAGATTACAGCGGAGAAAACCGCAAAGGCTGGATGATATACGCTGTGCTTTCCGCGGTTTTTGCGGCGGCAACTTCCATTCTTGCAAAAATCGGCATAGACGGGGTGGAATCCAACCTTGGCACCGCTTTGCGCACCATTGTTGTTCTTGCCATGGCATGGTCCGTTGTTTTTATGAAGGGCAAGCAAAAAGATCTGCGCTCCATCGATAAAAAAGAGCTTTTATTTGTCTGCCTTTCCGGCATTGCCACCGGAGCTTCGTGGCTTTGCTATTATTATGCCATCCAAAACGGCATAGTCAGCATTGTTGTGCCCATAGATAAATTAAGCATTATTGTGGCTGTGGCGTTTTCGTATTTTGCCTTTGGCGAAAAGCTGAACAAAAAAAGTGCCTTAGGACTTTTTCTTATGTCCGCCGCAACTGTTGCCATGGCGGTTTTCGGGTAATTATCAAAATTAAAAGCGGGCTTTGGGCCCGCTTTTTTATTATCTGATGCCGGTTACAACTCTGTCGCGGCCTTCGTAATCTTTGAGCACGCCGCAGCTTCTGTATCCGTTTTCTTCAAGAATTTTGAGCACCGCGCCGCCCTGGGTATCGCCGATTTCGAAAGCGATAAGGCCGCCTTCGGTTATGTGGCTGCGCCAGTTTTTTGCAATGGCACGGTAAAAATCAAGGCCGTCGCTTCCGCCGAAAAGGGCGGTTTTTGGTTCAAAAGTAACTTCTTTTTGCAGCTTTGCCATTTCTTCGCCGGTAATATACGGCGGATTTGAAACCACGCAGTCAAATGTTCCAAATGGCTTCAAAGCATCTGTTTTTGCCGTTTTTACGCAGTTTTTGTGCAGTGCGTTGTTCTTTTCAAGATATTCAAAAGCGCCGTTATAAAGCTCCACGGCGGTTACTTCGGCACCGTTTATCTCTTTTGCCAAGGTTATTGCAATACAGCCGGAACCGGAACAAAGATCCACTATCTTTGGCGGCATACTGCGGGAAAAATATTTGAGCACCGTTTCGCAAAGAAGCTCTGTTTCGGGCCTTGGAATGAGCACGCCTTCTCCCACAAAAAATTTTCTTCCAAAAAATTCCCAGCTTCCGATGATATATTGCAGCGGATATCCGGATATTCTTTTTTCTGCGGCGGCAAAAAGCTTTTCTTCCTGTTCTGGATCGAGCACTGCTTCCGGCGCGGTACGCTCCGGCATCTTCGGAAGATCAAGCAGATCTTCCATCATTACAGAAACTTCAAAGGCAGGAGAATCCACTCCTGCCTTTTCAAAGCTTTCAAGAATTTTTTCGAATGCTTCTTTAACTTTCATCAAAACGCGGCGTCCTCCGGGTTTTCGGGCAGAACGGGTGTTACTGCCGCTATAGCAATTTCTATCATGCTGTCGTCCGGTTCCTGGGTGGTAAAATTTTGCAGCCAAAGTCCGGGAGCGGAAATGATTTTTGTAAACCAGTTATCATGTCTGCCGGCAAATTTGATTATCTCGTAAGAAATACCCACGGTTATGGGCAGCATAAGCACTTTAAGCAGAACGCGGATCAAAAGATTTTCCCATGTGATTACGGAAGAAACCAAAACGCTTACCACAAGAACGATAAGAAGAAAGCTTGTTCCGCATCTGGGGTGAAAACGTTTTTGCATTCTTACGTTTTCCACGGTAAGATCAAGACCCTGTTCATAG
>SVNB01000133.1 GCA_015067125.1 Oscillospiraceae bacterium | reverse complement strand
CAAGGGTTTCGAAAATCTGGTTATCTGCCTTGAAAAGAACGGCAGTGCCTTTTTCGTCGGTATCGCCCACAACTTCAAGGTCGCCTTCGGGAATACCTCTTGCAAAGCGCTGGCGATAGATATGTTCGCCGTCTTTAACTTCAACTTCCAGCCATTCGGAAAGTGCGTTTACTACCGAAGCGCCTACGCCGTGCAGACCGCCGGAAACTTTATAGCCGCTGCCGCCGAATTTACCGCCGGCGTGCAGAACGGTAAAAACAACCGTAACTGCCGGAATGCCCAGCTTTGCGTGAATACCTACGGGGATTCCTCGGCCGTTATCCGTTACACGAACAAGGTTTCCGGGAAGAAGTTCCACGTTGATATCGGTGCAATAGCCGGCAAGGGCTTCGTCGATGGCGTTATCGACAATTTCGTAAACAAGGTGATGCAGACCCTTTGGACCGGTGGAACCGATATACATACCGGGTCTTTTTCTTACTGCTTCAAGTCCTTCCAGAACCTGTATTTGGTTTTCGTCATAGGCCTCCTGCTGGGGCTCTACGGCAAAGGGAGTATTTTCCACGATATACCTCCTGATATTTTTCCGTTTTTAAAACGGGGATTTTTGTTTTTTACTTTCCTTTTATGGAAAGCGGCACGGCTCAAGCCGTGACGAAAGGGTGTTTTTTTGCCATTATATTTTTATTCGCCGGGCAACTTGGCCTTCTTTATACAAGGCAGGCTTTCTGCAGGGATCGTCGTCCACGACGGTCCGTTTTTTTCGGAACGCTGAGGACAGCGTTCCCTACGGTGAGAGATTTGGCCCCCTTGCCTAAAGGGGGCTGGCACGCCCATCAGAAAAAAGCGTGACTGGGGGATTCTTTTATAAATTACCGGCTGAATTTAATTGGATAGGATTACAATCCCTCCGTCATTTGCTTCGCAAATGCCACCTCCCTTTACACAAGGAAGGCTGCCCTTCGGGTTGCTTTTTTTAAAGCGTGCCGCCGCGTTTTTTAAGGGTTGACGGGGCAAGCTGGGATATATAGACCTTTTCTTTGCCCTGTTCTTCTGTTACGCAAAAGCTTTTTGGCAAATCGAAGGTTACGTTTATTACTTTGTTTTCTTTTTGAGTGCGGGAAAGAAATTCTCTGGTGCTTTTTGCAACGGTGGTGTTATCCATATCAAAAACGCCGATAACGTCGTTTTCCCAAACGGAAACATCTCCGCCAAGGAAGAGATACATTAAAGTTCCTCCTTTTTATTTAACCGCCCATGAAAAGGGAGCTGGATTTCGCCGAAGGTGAAAGACTGACGGATATTTGTTTACCTATTTTTATCAGAAAAAACATCTGCAAACGGGCGGATAATATCCACCCCTACGGTTGGCAACCTGGCCTTCTTTTCACAAGGTAGGTTTTCTGTACGGACCGTCGTCCCCGACGGTCCGTTTTTCGGAACGCTGAGGACAGCGTTCCCTACGGTGAACTATTTGGGCTCCCTTACATAAAGGAAGGCTAACCCTCCGGGTTATTGGTTATCCCTCCTCAGTCTGTTTCGCAGACAGCTCCTCCTTCGAGGAGCCTGCCTTTTTCCATGATAAAGACTTTGCCTTCGGCAAGGCCGGAAAAAAGTTCTTTATCGCAGCAGGTAAGGAAAATCTGGCTTTCGCCGATGGAATTGAGAATATAGTCACGGCGAACGGAATCCAGTTCGCTCATAACGTCGTCAAGAAGAATAAGGGGCGGTTCGCCCATGGCTTCGCCCAGAAGTTTGGCTTCGCCAAGTTTTAAAGAAAGAATGCAGCTTCTTTGCTGGCCCTGTGAACCAAAGGACCGTACAGGCATATTATCAAGGGTAACTTCTATATCGTCACGATGCGGACCAACAGATGTGGAACCGTGCTCAAAATCATAAGAACGGGTCTTCTGCAGGGCATCAAAAAGTTTTTGCGCCCAATCTGCGGTGCTCATGCTGCTTTCGGCGTGCTCGTTTTCATCAAGAACGGTGGTTTTGTATTCCGCAAAAAATTCTTCGCGGCCGGCGGACATTCCTTTATATATCTCCGCAGCTTTTTTGTTAAGGCTTTCGCAATAAGCGACCCTTGTTCTTATGATGTTTCCGCCAAGGCGGGCAAGCTGTTCGTCATAAACGTCCAGAATATCAATAAGGCCGCTGTGGTATTTTGCGTCTTTGAGCACGGTATTTCTTTGCAAAAGAACTTTGTTGTAATCCCCGAGCACGGCAATATATTTTGGATAAAGCTGACAAAGAGAAGTATCCGCAAGGCGACGGCGTTCCTTCGGACCGTCACGGAAAAGATTCATATGGCCCGGCGAAAAAACAACTCCGCCGCAGGTGCCTGCGTATTCTGCCGATGACTTTATATCTATTCCGTTTTTCTTTATGCTTTTGGAAGGAGAAAAGGCAATTTCCGCAGTCTGATCACGGTGTTCCGCAAAAAATTCCGCTTTAAGGCTTGCTTTTTCCGCTCCAAAGCGGATAAATTCCGAATCTTTTGTTTGGCGAAAGGATTTTGCTCCGGTAAAAAGCCACAAAGCTTCCATAAGATTGGTTTTGCCCTGGGCGTTTTCTCCGCAGATTATATTTACTTTTTCTCCGGGAATCATTTCGAGATTTTCTATATTGCGAAAATCGGAAAGTTCGAGCTTTTTAAAAATCATTCTTCAAAATCTTCTTCCGCAGTGACGATGAATGATTTGCCGTAAGCTTCGGCAACATCGCCGGGGCGCATTTTTTTGCCGCGCATGGTACAGATTTCTCCGTTTACCTTAACTTTGCCGCCCTGAATAATTTCTTTGGCTTCGCCGCCGGTCATAACGGCGCCGGCAAATTTAAGAAAGGAATCGAGTTTTATATATTCGTCGCGGATGGCAACCTCCGTCGGT
>SVNB01000012.1 GCA_015067125.1 Oscillospiraceae bacterium | reverse complement strand
TGCAACGCAGTTAAAAACAAAAACTGCCAGCGCCGCAAAAATAATCAAAGAAGCAAGAATTGCCCAAAGGGGCCTTTTGCCGATTTCGTAATCTTTTATATCAAACGCCATTTAAAACCCTCCGCAGCTTTTTTCTTTAAATTTATTATTAAATTTTTAAAAAAATTCTTGACTGCACCGGCTTTTATAAAATATAATAGATATCTTAAAAATCCTTTTTAAAAGAGGTAAACCAATGCACGAATTTCTTCATATATTTTTACACACCCTGGAACACGCCGCCACTTCCCTGCCTTTTCTTTTCTGCGCGTATCTTCTTATAGAATTTATCGAGCACCGCCACGCGGAAAAATTTGCCGCATGGCTTGCAAAATTCGGCAAGGCCGGCGCCGCAGTCGGCGCCTTTTTGGGAATAGTTCCCCAGTGCGGTTTTTCCGTTGTGGCAGCAAACCTTTATTCCAACAGAATAATCACCGCAGGCACCCTTCTGGCGGTTTTTATTTCCACCAGTGACGAAGCCATACCCGTGCTTATTTCCAACCCGGAAAGCGCCAAAAGCATTCTTCCTCTTATCGGAGCAAAGCTTGTTCTTGCAATGGTCACAGGCTTTATGGTGGACCGCTTTGGCCTTTTCAACATTACCAAAGAAGAAATCGAAGCCGTGGAGGAAGAGCATTCTCACTGCCACACAGAAGGCCACAACGGCCTTTTTAAAAGTACCGTTCTTCATACAGCTTCTACCTTTGCGTTTATCTTTATCGTGATGTTTGCCATGGAAATCTGCCTTCATGCCGTCGGAGAAGAAACTTTTGCGCAGTTTATTGCCAGCGAAAGTGTTTTGCAGCCCCTTGTTGCCGGTATGGTCGGGCTTATTCCGAACTGTGCTTCTTCCATAATCATCGCACAGCTTTTTGCAGAAGGCGCGATTTCTTTCGGCGCGGCCTTTGCGGGACTTTCCGTCGGAGCCGGCACCGGTTTGCTTGTACTTTTCCGCAATGACGTTGACAAAATCGAATGTCTGCGCCTTACCGGTTTTCTCTTTATCGTTTCCGTCCTCACCGGAACGGTTCTGCAGTTTATTCTTTAATAAAAAGGCTCTTATAAATTATAGGTGCGGATATTATCCGCCCGTTTTTGAAACCGCCGCACCATTGTAGGGAACGCTGTCCTCAGCGTTCCGAATTAAAAACGGACCGTCGAGGACGACGGTCCCTACTTTTATTATCCGCATAGAAGAAGCCCTGCTCCGAGGAGCAGGGCTTTGTTTTTTTTGCAGAAGAAACAGCAGGTTTTATTTAAGCAACTGCTTTTTCTTTTCTTCAAATTCTTCCTGGGTTATAACGCCGGAATCAAGAAGCTCTTTAAGGGAAGATAATTTTTCGATAATTTCTGTTTTGTTTGTGAAAGTTCCGGAAACTTTCGTTGTTCCCGAAAAGTTAAAGCCATTTTCTATTAAAAGGATATATACAGAAATAAGAACAGTAGCAAAAAGTAAAAATGCTGCCAAATATCCGACAAAGGCAATTTTATGTTCCGGATACATAGAATCACTTTTAAATGTTACTAAATATGCTACATATAATATAAAATTCAGCGCCGCAGAAATAACGGAAACCGCAGGGAACCAAATAAAACGTTTCTTTAAGGCACCAATTAATAACTCACCAGTAGAAACCATAATATTAAGCACAAAAGTTATCATTGTAAAAGAAAACAATCTATAAAGAGTTCCATATCCATATAATCCGCCGGTTGAAATAAAATTTTCATAGATTATTTCATCATTCCACTCATAAAACGTATATTCCGGTTCTTCGTAACCAAACATTAAGGTTTCGGTTAAAATAAGAACTACAATAATGATTAAAACTATTTTTAATGCTGCAAATAGGTTCATTTGCTTATAATCTATATTTTTCATTTTTTGTTTCCTTTAAATTTTTTCAAGAATTTCTTTTTTCATTTTTTCGTATTCCGCATCATTCAGAACGCCCTGATTATGAAGTTCGGAAATTTTTTTAAGACTTTCCAAAGAATCCGTTCCGGAAGGCTTTGCGGAAGCGTTTGAATCATCGGAATACCCGGAACCGTCTGCCGGAAGAAGTTTTCCCGTTGCAATGTTTACAATATCAATAATCCACATAACGCCAAAACATCCTCCGGTAAGCAGTTTAAGCACGCCCATTCCCATATAGCCAAGATAAAATCTGTCCACTCCTAATGTTCCAAGAAGAATGGACAGAATAAGCGCAGTTGTTTTGTCTTTCATTTTTCTTTCCCCTTTCCTTTGCAAAACAAATTCGGCATAATATGCCGTGTTTTGTTTTAACAGTTTTTTAATCGAAAAATTTTATGTGTTTTTCATGATATAACATATATTCTTTGATATTTCAACAGATAACAACAAATATTTTATTACTAAATGTGCAGATAATATGGTTATCATTAAAAGCAAGAGGTGATAACTATGTACGAAGATTTTGTAAAAGAGCGAATAACGCAGCTGCGGATAAAAAAAGGCGTTTCGGAATATCAGATGAGTTATGACCTTGGCCACAGCAGAGGATATGTTTATAACATTTCTTCCGGCAAGGCGCTGCCGCCCCTTAAAGAGTTTTTTGCTATCTGCGATTATTTTGAAATTACGCCCCAGCAGTTTTTCGATGACGGCACACAAACTCCGGAACTTATTCAAAAAGCGCTTGAAGGCATGAAGCAGCTGAACGAAGACGATATGCTTATGCTTTTGGGAATTATTAACAGAATGCTGAAATAATAATAGCACTTCTTAAAACGGTATTAACAATCCCTCAGTCTTTCGCCTGCGGCGAAATCCAGCTCCCTTTACACAAGGGAGCCTTTTTTGTTGAAAACGGCTTGCAAAAGCCTTTTATATGTGTTAGAATAATCTGTAAACTAATTTTCCCTGCAAGGAGAGATATATAATGTCCGGACATTCCAAATGGAGTACCATCAAACGTAAAAAAGAGGGCATCGATGCGGCCCGCGGCAAAGTTTTTACCAAAATCGGTAAAGAAATCACCGTTGCTGTTCGCGAAGGCGGCCCCGATCCCGCAAACAACAGCAAACTCCAGGCTCTTATTCTTAAAGCAAAAGCAAACAACGTTCCTAACGATAACATCGAAAGATCCATCAAAAAAGCTGCCGGCCTTGGCGATAAAACCACCTTCGAAGAAATCACTTACGAAGGTTACGGTCCCTGCGGCGTAGCGGTTATTGTAGAAACCCTTACCGACAACCGCAACAGAACCGCCGGCGACGTTCGCAGCTATTTTTCCAAATACGGCGGCAACCTTGGCCAGACCGGTTCCGTTTCCTTTATGTTCGACCGCAAAGGCCTTATCGTTATTGCAGATGAGGATCTTGACGAAGACAAACTTATGGAAGACGTTATGGAAGCCGGCGGCGAGGACTTTAAATACGAAGACGGCGTAGCAGAAATCTACACCGCTCCCAACGATTTCCCCGGCGTTCGCGATGCTCTTTACGAAATGGGCTACCGTTTTGAAAGCGCCGACGTTGCCTATATTCCCCAGACCACCACTGCCATCACCGATCCCGACACCATCGTTAAAATGCAGAAGCTTCTTGCCGCACTGGAAGATAACGACGATGTCAACAACGTTTGGCATTCCTGGGAAGTGCCCGAAGAAGAGGACGAAGACTGATTTTAT
This sequence comes from Oscillospiraceae bacterium, assembly GCA_015067125.1. Taxonomy (GTDB): domain Bacteria; phylum Bacillota; class Clostridia; order Oscillospirales; family Ruminococcaceae; genus UMGS1668. Next base: position 18,656 of record SVNB01000012.1, on the reverse strand, counting down.
CAGTGAATATAAAAGCACCCGCTCCATCGGAGCGGGTGCTTTTTGTTCTCAAGTGAATACATCAAATTGGTGCAAAATGCTGTTCATTATTTCGTGCTGCAAACCAATGGCATATTCCGCATCTTCCATTAAGGCTGTTTCTTCTGTTATTGCGTAATACAAAATGGCAAACAGACCGAACGCAGAAAGTCCCTCTTCCGGTTCTATTCCTGTATATCCGCATTCTTCTGTATTATCCAGCAAATAATCCAGCTTTTGAATTTCCAAAGGGTATGTTTTTTCAAGTGAGTCTATCACATTGTTCGCAACGGCATTGTAATACCTTGCGGTAACAGCATATATTTCCTTTCTGCTTTCCTCATCTGCGGACTTATACACTTTAATATTATCGGAAATTATATTTGCGTTCTTTTCCGAAGCGATTGTTATTTCTCTGTATAAAAGTTCTTTTATAGATATATCCGGCACAAAGATTTTTCCTTTCTGTTTTTTGAATTAAACCGCGGCTGTTTTATAAAATCAATTTTAAACCGCCCCGGTTTCCGATATAATCAAATTTGAAAAAAGAATAAACGCCCCTTACTTTTTAAGTAAAAGGCGTTTTGTTTTTTGCAATAATCAGCCCTGAAGGCCTCTGGACTGGCGGTCCATATCTTCGACTACGATATCGAAGATTTCGCCCTTGGTGGCGCAGTATTCAAGCACCTTCCAGGGGGTGTTGGTGTGGTAATGAAGTTTGATAAGCTCTTCATCGCCCACTACGATAAGGCAGTCGCCGGGGATTTCGGTCATAAGATAATCGTGGATTTCGTCCTCATCAAGGTCGGTGCCTTCGATAAGAAGCTGTGTATCATATCTGTATTCGGTTTCTTCCATGGATTAATCCTCCTTGTTTTCTTCGGCAGCTTTTGCTGCGGCTTTTTGTGCTTCGTATTCATCACGTTCACGGCAGATCTGGGCCATAACTTCTTTAATGGCTTCTTTTCTTGCCTCGTCGGTAACGGTGCGCTGGAAGGTGCCCTTTTTCTCGTCTATCTGTCGGCCGCGGTCTTCGCTGTAAACTTCTCCGGGAAGTCCCATTCCGCAGGTAAGAGCGGTAAGCAGGGCGTTGCCCTCTGCTCTTGCGGCATCAACGAAACCGGATTCGAAGCCGACTTCGTCCCTTTCAACAATAGGGGTATAGATATGAGGAGAAACGCTGGCGTCTTCGCTTACTGCGCCTTTTGTAACCATTTGAAGAAGCACAACGCGGATAGCATCGGTTCTGTTAGGAGTAACAGCGTTGCCAAGAGCCGCTTTGGTAAGGGCATGAAGGGTCATGTGCTCGTTTTCCCAAAGAATTTCCATCAGCTCGCGCTGGGTTCCGGTAAGTCTTATCATTTATAATTCCTCCAAAAATGATTTATTTTTTCAGATAACCGATCCGCCGTTTACGTTGATAACGGCACCGGTCATATAAGATGCTTTTTCTGATGCGGCAAAGAAAACCGCTTCGGCAATTTCTTTTGGCTTTGCTATATAGCCAAGAACGGATTCTTCCGCCACGGCTTCAAGCTCCTCTTTACTGAACCTTGCGTTCATATCCGTTTCCACCGCGCCGGGCGCAACGCAGTTCACACGGATTCCGGAAGGGCCAAGTTCCTTTGCCATGGATTTGGTATATCCGATAACCGCGGCTTTTGCTGCGGAATAATGACATTCGCAGCTTCCGCCGGTAACGCCCCATATAGAAGAAATATTGACTATGCTTCCGCTTTGGCGTTTTATCATATTTCCTATTGCCCGTTTGGAACAGTTGAAAACGCCTTTTACGTTAACGCCGAAAACGCGTTCCCATTCCTCATCGGTGCAATCCTGAAAAAGCCCGAACAAAGAGATCCCCGCGTTGTTGATAAGTACGGAAACTTCGCCCAGCTCTGCCTCTATTTTTTCAAACATTGCGCAGACTTCTCCGTAATCAGAAACGTCCGCTTTATATGCCCTGCCGCCGATTTTCTGGGCAAGGGCAGCGGCTTTTTCTTCGCTTTTTTCAAAATTCACCGCAACGGTATATCCTTCGGCGGCGAATTTTTCGCATACGGCTTTTCCGATGCCGCGGCTTCCGCCGGTGACAAGAACGACCTTTGCCAAAAAAAACGCCTCCTTTTAAAAAATACATTAATATAATAGCACACTCTCTGATTTTTAGCAATTGTCATTTTTGTAAAATAATGTTATACTTCTTTTTAAAGAAGGTGTTTTTATGCTTCCTACAAAGCGTCTTTTTGACGAAAACCCATACCTCGAAAAATTTGAAGCCACTGTACTTTTCTGCGAAGAAACAGAAAAGGGCTTTTGGGTGGTTTTGGATTCCACCGCCTTTTTTCCGGAAGGCGGCGGACAGTTTCCCGATGAGGGAACACTGAACGGCGAAAAAGTTCTGGACGTACAGGAGGATAAGGAGGGCATTATCCGCCACCTTGTTCAAAAGGCTTTTTCTGCAGAAGAAAAAATCCTTGGCCAGATAGATATGGCACGCCGGTTTGATTTTATGCAGCAGCACAGCGGCGAACATATTTTTTCCGGCCTTGCCCATTCAAAATACGGTGCAACCAACGTGGGTTTTCACCTTGGACTTGCAGAAACAACCATAGATCTGGATATTCCCCTTTCGGAAAAACAGGTTCTGGAACTGGAACTTTGCGCGAACGAAGCGGTGTATAAAAATCTGCCCATAAAGATAACTTACCCCACCGCGGAAGAACTGGAAGCTTTGCCCTATCGCAGCAAAAAAAAGCTTTCCGGAAAAATCCGCATCGTAACCGTTCCGGGGTACGATATCTGCGCCTGCTGCGGAACGCACGTTAAAAACACCGGAGAAATCGGTATAATAAAAATAACTTCGTTCCAAAATTATAAGGGCGGCACCCGTCTTTTTATGCTTTGCGGAAAAAGAGCCTTTTTGGATTATCAGGCCAAAAACCTTAACGTGATCCGCGTTACAAACGGCCTTTCCGTTCCGCCGGAAGAAATCTGTTTTGCGGTAAAGCGTTTGGAAAACGAAATTACCGAGCATAAAATCTACGAATCCTCTCTTAAAAAAGAGCTTTTTGCCCTTAAAGCAGAAAAACTTGGCACCGGAGAAAAAATCTGCGTTTTCGAAAAAGATCTTACCCCGGACGAACTGCGGCGCTATTGCCTTACCCTTGCGGAAAATTTTAAAATTGCCGGCGTTTTCTGCGGAGAAAACGGAAACTATAAATATGCCGTTGCTTCCAAAACAGAAAACTGTTCCGCCTTTGCAAAAGAAATGAACGCAAAGCTTTGCGGCCGTGGCGGCGGCAAACCGGAACTTATTCAGGGCGGCTGTTCCGCCGCGGAACAGGAAATCAAAGATTTCTTCAACAATTTGTAATTTATTAACTATATTATACCCAAAGTTTACGAAAGAAGGCACGGTTATGGAAAACTTAGACATTATAGGCATTGTAAAAACGCAGCTTGCAAAAAAATTCAACTGCTCCGAAAAAGATTTTGATTGCGGAAAGCTTGTTGTAACCGAACACCCGGAAGATACCGGCGCCGCCATGAGAGCTGTTTGCTTTGGCGGTTCCGCTGTTTTTTGCGTAAAGCCAAGCATGGTTTCCGACTTCAAACGTATTTTTGAAGGCAAGGATCCGGACTGGATATTCGAAACCAACTCTCTTATTATGCTCAGCGAAATTCTTTATCTTCATGGTCACAACGTGGATAACATCTATGAATATTACGTTCCCAACCCTGCTTTTTCCAAAACGGAACCCAAGTTTGAAACCGAAATTATAAAATCCGGTTTTGACCGTTTTAAAGGCGAGCCCCTTGCCGCCGAAGTTTTTGATCTGCAAAGCCACGGCCCGATTTCCATTATGGCAGCGGCAAAGAAAAACGGAAAAATCATAGGCATGGCCGCCGCCTTTGCAGAAAACGATTTTATGTGGCAGATAAGCCTTGCGGTCGCGCCGGAAGAACGCTTTGGCTTTGCCGGAGAAAACCTTTTGGCGGTAATCAAAGATGCCGTTCTTGCAGAAGGCAAAATTCCTTTTTATGGCGGAAGAGAAAACCGTATTTCTCCCAGCACCGGTTCTGCCGCGGGATTTTTTCCCTGCTGGAGCCAGATCCTTTCCCGTCCCAGAGATGATGAATTTCTTAATCTTCACGGAACAAGATAAGCTCTTATCAATAAAGCCTTCTTTCCGAAGGCTTTATTTTTTTATATTTTTCTGTTAATATATTGACAATCGTTTGATAATATTGTATCATTTGATACAGAAAAGAGGGGATTTTATGACTGCGAAGGATAAAGAAGCTTTTATTGAAAACAAGCTTTTTTCTTCTTTCAATATAAATGAATATAAAGATAAAATAAAATTTATCACTGCAGAAAAAGGAAAAACCGTTATGGCAGAAAAATCCTTCTGCCGCGGCCTTATTCTTATAATAAGCGGAAGGGCCGCAGTTTATAAAACCGGGCTTGACGGAAAACGCACGCTGATAAATTCTCTTTCCGCCGGAGACGTTTTTGGTATGGCTACGCTTTTTTACGAGCAGGCGGAATATCCTTCGGAAATAACCGCAGAAACAAACCTGCGCCTTGCTATGCTCGAAAAAGAAACGGTCGAAAAAGCGATTTCCGAAAATCCGGATTTTGCCGAAGCGTATATCACTCTTCTTTCCGAAAAAATCCATTTTCTCAACAAAAAGCTTTCTGCTTTTTCCGAAGGCGAAGCCAGCGAAAAGCTTATGCGCTGGATTTTGAGCACCGCCGAAGGCAAAAACGAATTTATTCTTCCCTGTTCTCTTTCAAAGCTTTCCGTCATGCTCAATATCGGCAGAGCTTCTGTTTATCGGGCGTTTGCTTCCCTTGAAGAACAGAGCCTTATTAAAAAAGACGGCAAAAAAATTGTTATATTAAAGCCTTGAAAAAGGCTGTTTATACGGAGGAAATCTTTATGAAAAAACTACTTTCCATTATTCTTGCTCTTATCATGATAATGAGCATGGTCGGGTGCTCGAACGAAGTTCCAGTTCCTTCCGAAGAGCCTGCATCTTCTTCTCTTCCGGAGGATATTTCCGAAGAACCGGAAGAACCGGCGTTTGAAGGTGCGGATATAAACATAGGCGTGCTCAAAGGCCCTACCGGCATGGGTGCCGCATGGCTTATGGACCAAAACGAGCAGGGCCTTACCCTTAACCGCTATAATTTTACCGTTGCCGGCGCCGCGGATGAGCTTACCGGACAGCTTATTCAGGGCGGACTTGATATTGCCGCTTTGCCCACAAACGCCATTTCTTCGCTTTACAACAAAACCGAAGGCGAAATAATCTGCCTTGGCATAAATACGCTTGGCGTTCTTTACATTCTTGAAAACGGAGAATCCATTTCGAGCATCGCTGATCTTGACGGAAAGACCATTCTGGCTTCCGGCAAGGGCAGCACCGCGGAATCCGTGCTCGTACATCTTATAGCGAAAAACGGAATCGGCGCGGATATCCATTTTGCAAGCGAACATACCGAAGCCGCGACCCTTGCCCTTACCGGTGAATACGATATTGTTATGCTGCCGGAGCCTTTTGTTACCAACGTAATAGCAAAAAGCGAAAATTTCCGGGTGGCACTTAATCTTTCCGAAGAATGGGAAAAACTTACCGGCGGCGTACTTACCATGGGCGGCATTGCCGTGCGCAAAAAATTTGCGGAAGAAAACCCCGAAGCCGTTGCCGCTTTTCTTTCTGATTATGATACAAGCGTTCAGATGGTCAACAATGATCCCGAATCTGCCGGCAAGCTTATCGAAAAATACGGCATTGCGGCGTCCGCTGTTGCAGAAAGCGCTATCCCCCGCTGCAACATGGTGTGCCTTTATGAAAGCGAAGAATACAGGCCGGTGCTCGAAAATTTCCTTTCCGTTCTTTACGAATCCAACCCGAACAGCGTTGGCGGCGCAATGCCAGAAGACGATTTTTACGGCAGCTACGGCTATCAGCTTCTTTTAACATAATTTACCTGCGTATATGAAAAAAAGGTTTTATTATGCCCTTTCTGCTGCCTTTTGGCTTGGGCTTTGGCAGCTTTTGCATGTTTTTATAGGAAAATCCATTCTTGTTCCTTCTCCGCTTTCTGTTCTTCTTCGTCTTTGCGAACTTTGCGGAGAATCCGCCTTCTGGCTTGCGGTGGGAACTTCCCTTTTCCGGGTGGCGGCAGGCCTTGCCGCCGGAACGGTGCTTGGGATTATCGTTGCCGTGCTCACAGCAAAATCGCCGCTGCTCAAAGCTCTTTTTTCGCCTGCCCTGCAGGTTATAAAAGCAACGCCTGTGGCATCTTTTATCATTCTTGCCATACTTTGGTTAAGCGTTGAAAATGTTCCCGTTTTCACTTCCATGCTCATGGTGCTTCCCGCAGTATGGTCAAATGTTGAAAAAGGCATTCTTTCCGTCGATCCCATGCTTTTGCAGATGGGAAAAGCCTTTGGCCTTTCCGGAACGAAGCTTTTTCTGCGCATAACAGTGCCTTCGGTCCGGCCGTTTTTTGCCGCCGCCATAAAAAGTTCCGTTGGCATGGCCTGGAAAGCCGGCGTTGCCGCGGAAGTTATCTGTCCGCACGGCTACTCCATCGGCAGTGCTTTGCAGGATTCCAAAATATATTTTGAAACGGTGGATACTTTTGCCTGGACCGCCGCGGTTATAATTTTAAGTGTGATTTTTGAAAAAACCGTGCTTGGATTTGCCGCAAAAGGAGGTGTGCCCCATGCCTGAATTTAAAAATATTTGTTTTTCCTACGGCGAAAAACAAATTCTTAAAGATTTTTCTTTTTCTGTGGAAGAAGGAATATCCACGGGCATTTTGGGACCTTCCGGCCTTGGCAAAACCACTTTGATGAACATAGCTTCGGGCCTTGTAAAACCCCAAAGCGGCACTTCGGAAAAATTTTTTGGCCAAAGGTATTCTTTTGTTTTTCAGGAAGACAGGCTTTTGCCCTGGTGCACCGCTTTGGAAAACCTTAAAGCTGTCGGGATCGAAGGATCCCGCGCAAAAGAATATCTTTGCAAGGTGGAACTTGAAGAAGCCGCCGAAAAATACCCGAAAGAACTTTCCGGCGGAATGGCAAGGCGCCTTGCCATTGCAAGGGCGCTTGCCTTTGGCGGAGATACCTTCTTTTTTGACGAACCTTTGCGCGGACTTGATATAAAAACCTCCGCAAAAATTCTGGAACTGATAAAACAGGAAATCCGCGGCAAAACCGCTTTTATAATCACCCACAGCCCTGCCGAAGCGTTTTATCTTTGTGACAGAATTGTTTTTTGCGGCGGCGAACCCTTTGATATTATTTTTGATAAACGCAAAACGGATTTTGCCGATGAAAACGAACTTATGGATTTTATTAAAATATCCACATAAAAAAAGAAACGGAGCGCATTTTGCGTTCCGTTTCTTTTTTATCATTTTTAATTCTTTGAAAACACTGTTTTTATAATATATGCCATATTTTCAAAATCTGTTTTTGTAAAAGATCCGACTGCCGTTTCGTGCGTAAATTCCAAAAGCGGAATACTTAAAGAAACTGCCGTGCCTTTGTCTTCTTTGGATTTTATGCTAAGTCTTCCGCCGCTTTCTGCCGCAAAATGTCCGGCAAGGGTAAGCCCAAGGCCAAGCTTGCTTTTTCTTCCGTTTTTTGTAAAAAGAGGCTGTGCGCAGCGTTCCAAAGTTTCTTCACTCATACCAAAGCCTCTGTCTGCAACGGTTATTTTTATGAACCTGCTTGTGGAAGAAAGGGTTATTTTTATTCTTGTTCCATTCGGCGAATTTTCCATGGAATTAAGCACAATATTCGCCAGAGCATAGCAAAGTTTTTCCGGATCTGTTTTTAATAAAATTTTATCTTCCGGCAAGGCGCTTATAATTGCTATTCCTTTTCTTGCGGTGTATGGAGCAACCTCTTTGCAAAAATCTTCCAAATATGAACAAAGTTCTGTTTTTGCAAGCAAAAGCTTATATTCGCCGGAAAGAATCTGCAGATATTCGTTCATATCGTGACAGGTGCGAAGAATATAATAACCCTGTTCCCGAATTTCTTCCGCAATTTTTTCATCTTTTTCAGAAATTTTCATAAGAGAAATATTCTGAAGATTAACGCAGTCTTCCGTAACGGATTTTACAACGGAAGAAAGTTCCGTAGCTTTTGCGCTTTCTATTGTTTTAGAGCTTCTTAACCTTTTGTTTGGCATATTTTCACCCACCGGTAATTTTATACAAATATAATAGCAACACGTTTTTTATTTTACAAGCATTTTTGTCAAATTGACAAAAAGTGAATAATAAAAACGATTTTTTTGGTTGCAGTTTGCAAAATAATCACAAACCCCTTGTTTATAAAGAAAAAATATTATAAAATGGTATCTGTAAAAAAATGATATATGGAGGTAATCCCAAATGATCAAAATTGGCATTAACGGCTTCGGCCGCATTGGCAGACTTGTATTCCGCATTGCTGCTGCACAGCCCGAAAAATTCGAAATCGTAGCAGTCAACGATCCTTTCATCGATCCTGACTATATGGCTTATATGGCCAAATACGATACCGCACAGGGCAGATTCAACGGCGAAATTTATGAAAAAGACGGCAAACTTGTTGTTAACGGCAAAGAAGTTAAAGTTTACGGCTTTAAAAATCCCGAAGAAATTCCCTGGGGCGCAGACGGCGTAGAATACGTTATCGAAGCAACCGGCGTTTTCAAAGAAGTTGATACCTGCCAGGCTCACCTTAAAGCAGGCGCAAGAAAAGTTGTTATCACCGCTCCTTCCAAAACCGCACCTATGTTTGTAATGGGCGTTAACAACAACACCTATTCCAGCGATATGGAAGTTGTTTCCAACGCTTCCTGCACCACCAACTGCCTTGCTCCTCTTGCAAAAGTTATCAACGATAACTTCGGCATTAAAGACGGCCTTATGACCACTGTTCACGCAGTAACCGCAACCCAGAAAACCGTTGACGGTCCTTCCAAAAAAGACTGGAGAGGCGGCCGTGCTTCCTGCGGAAACATCATTCCTTCTTCCACCGGCGCAGCAAAAGCTGTTGGCAAAGTTATTCCTTCTCTTAACGGAAAACTTACCGGTATGGCATTCCGTGTTCCCACCATCGACGTTTCTGTTGTTGACCTTACCGTTAACCTTGAAAAACCCGCAACCTATGACGAAATCTGCGCAGCAGTAAAAGCCGCTTCCGAAGGCGAACTTAAAGGCCTTCTTGCATATACCGAAGACGCTGTTGTTTCTTCCGATTTCCTCGGTGATCCTCACGGTTCCACCTTCGATGCAAAAGCAGGTATCGCTCTTACCGATACTTTTGTTAAACTTGTTGCATGGTACGATAACGAATGGGGTTATTCCAACAACGTTCTTAAACTTACCGAATACATAGATTCTGTCGATAAAGCATAATTTTAAAATTTATGCAGGCGGCCTCCAAAACGGAGGCCGCTTTTTTTATTTGCCGTTTTTGGCACAGCAATATAAAATCCGCTTATGCGGCTTTAACAAGCATTGCCGCTTTAACCGTAAGGCGATTCTTCTTATTTGTTTAAAAATTTTAAGAAATGATGTAATATTCTGTTATAAAATCTGTCTTTATGGTAAAAGGCCTTTTAAAAAACAAAAAGGAGGTGTGCGCATGAATGACGAAGAAATAATTGCCTTTTATTTTGAAAGAAACGAAGCTGCCATAGAAGAATCGGAAAACAAATATAAAAGCTATTGCCTTGCCGCGGCAGAAAATATTCTTGATAGCAAAGAGGATGCGGAAGAATGTTTTAATTCCGCCCTTTTAGCGGTGTGGAACAGTATTCCGCCGCAAAAACCAAATAATCTTAAAATTTATATCGCAAAAATAACACGGAATTTTGCACTGAATAAGCTTAAAGAAAAAACGGCGGAAAAGCGCGGCGGCGGAAAAACCGAAGCGGTTATGGAAGAGCTTGCGGAATGTGTTCCGGCAAAAGAAAATACAGAAGATGCTTTTGATGCCATGGAACTTGAAAAAAGCATAAACCGTTTTGCAAAAAGTCTTCCGGAAAAAGAAAGGAACTTTTTTATCCGCAGATATTTTTTTATGGAAGCCCTGCACAAAATTGCAGAAAGATACGGAACTTCGGAAAACGGCGCGGCGGTGATTCTTTGCAGAGTGCGCAAAAAGCTAAAAAAACACCTTGAAAAGGAGGGCTTTATCTAATGAAAAACACAGATATTCTTTACGCGATAAGCGCCGTTGACGATGAACTTATAGAAAATTCGGAAAACAAAAAACGTTCCGGCGGCAGAGCAAAAATAGGCCTTGCGCTGGCGGCAGCGCTTGTTCTTTTGTTTTCTGTTACGGCGGTGGCTGCGGCAAAATTTTTCAGCACGGTAAACAAAGGCGAAGTCGTTTTTATGGAAGCCTTGGGCGGATACAGCGGCGATCATTACAGTATCCGTTTCAACATCGACGTAGCGGAAGATTCGGACCAGTTTCTCCATGATTATTATGTTCCGACCTATCTTGAAGAAAACGAAAACTGGACGGATTGCGGCGGCGAAGCGGGCGAAACTTTTAACATAATGGTTTATGATAATTACGGCGAAAACCTTTATGCGATTTTTACCCAGTATCCGGCGTGGAACTATGATAACGGTGCTTCGATAGGTTACGGCGTTCCGGCCGGAACGGAAGTTCTGGAAGGTTCTTTTATAATTGACGGAGAAGAACTTTTCTGCGTTGAGTTTCAGCCCTGTGACGATGGTTTCCGGGGTGATCCTTTTGGAACAAGAGTAGTCTTCTGGTCGGACGGATACAATATGTTCCTTCTTGAAACAAGGCTTAATATGGATGAGGATATTGTTCGGGAAATCATAAGAAGCATCGAAAAAGCAGAAGATATTTCCGAATATGTAAAATATGAATAATATAAAGAATAACAAAAAAACTCCGCCACCGTGCGGAGTTTTTTGTTGTTTAAAAAGCTTTATTTATTTTTCAGTTCACGTTTTTCTTCACTGTTTGCGGTTGTGTTTTTGGATTCAAACAACTTATCTGCGGCATCGGCCAGTTTATCGGGCCAGACCTTTCCGCTTTTTGCAACGTCCGCCCAAGGACACAGTTTTTCATAATCATCATCGAAAACAATGGTGTAAGGCGGTCCGCACCGATCATCGACAGCCATATACATACGCCTTCCTTCGTGCATAATGCTGCCTGCGGCGCTTTCGGTCATTTTTTTGTCGAGCCGGTCAAATATTTCTTTTGTTATCTCGAAAAGATGATAATCCCGAAAACCGCCGTATTCACCAAAATATCGTCCGCTGTCGCTGTCAAAACAGGCTTTCCAACCGGAACCTATTTTAAAAAGCATCATATTGTCCTCCTGATAGTTCATACAGAAATCAATAGCAGGCTGTTTTGCCAAAGATTTATTATTCTTCTCTGTTAATGGATCTTTCGCTCGAAAAACCTTCGGGGTATCTTTTTTTAAGTTTTTCAATATTGCGTTCAAATACCTCATCAAGGGAAACGTCAAGAGCCTCGGCTGCTTCCGCAAGATACCAGGCAACGTCGCCAAGTTCTTTTATCAAGGCTTCGCGGTCAAGTTCGTGCCCGTGAAAAAGATGCTTTTTGACTATATCACAGGCTTCGCCGCTTTCTCCGCAAAGACCCATTACCGCGTTGGTAAGGATCTGTTTTTTATCAAGTTCGTTATTAAGCGTTGTCATGGCAAGCTTCTGGTATTCGTTTACGGTCACAGGTAACACCTCTTATGTAACAGATATTTCTGTTTGAATTATAATAAAATATTCGCAAAAAAGCAACAGCCGCACAAAAAATGCGGCTGTTTTTACAATAATTCATTTAAATTATAATACTTAAAAGTATATAAATACGAATATTGAAAACGAAGAAATGGCTTATTTATGCGGTTTATCAACCCGGATACATGGAATCGTACCAGACAAAAAAGGGAAAATACCGGTAATATACCCCAATATGCCTTGTGGTGCCTATTTTGCCTTCGGGGTTTGGTCCTCCGCTGAAATATACAAAATAACTGTCGTGCGCCGGGGAATATTCCGAATATTCGATTTTATAATGTTCGCCGTAAAGCTGTTCTTTCATATAGCTTTTTGCGGCGATTTTTGCCGCCTGTGCCGGCAGAATATCCGAAAACCAAAGCAGCGCAAAAACAAGAACAAAAACCGAAAAAACAGTGATGATTTTCTTTTTCATAAAGCAGTCCTCGCTTTAAAGAATATTTCTTCCGTCCGGTCCGAAAAGATGCACTTTTTCTCCGTCAAAATCAAGGAATATTTTATCTCCGGAAGAAAGTCCGTGATCTTTTGAGGAAGGAAGAACAATAACCGCTTCTTCCGTGCCGACTGTGGCATGGATATGGTGCGAAGAACCCATCATCTCGCAAAGTTCCACCTTTGCCGAAACGCCTTTTTCGGCAAGGCCGATGTGTTCCGGACGGATGCCAAGAGTAATATCTCTATCCGGAGAATTTTTTTCTTTAAGCGCGGCGCTTGTTTTTGGGGAAAGGGGAATTATGCTTCCGCAAAGAAGCACGGAATATTCATCGCCCCGGCGAATAAGCCTTGCGGGGAAAAAGTTCATCTGCGGTGTGCCGATAAATCCCGCGACAAAAATATTTGCCGGGTGGTTAAAAACTTCCTGCGGGGTGCCTATTTGCTGAACAATGCCGTCCTTCATAATAACCATTCTGTCACCAAGGGTCATGGCTTCTGTCTGGTCGTGAGTAACGTAAATAAAAGTGGTGTTCAGCTTTTGGCGCAGCTTTATTATTTCGGTACGCATCTGGCTTCTAAGCTTTGCATCAAGGTTGGAAAGAGGCTCGTCCATAAGAAAAAGCTTTGGTTCGCGCACAATGGCCCTGCCAATGGCAACGCGCTGGCGCTGTCCGCCGGAAAGAGCCTTTGGCTTTCTGCCAAGATATTCCGTAAGGCCAAGTATTTCTGCCGCTTCGCGCACTTTTTTATCAATTTCTTCTTTGGAAGCATGGCGCATTTTAAGGCCGAAGGCCATGTTATCATAAACGTTCATGTGCGGAAAAAGCGCATAGTTCTGAAAAACCATGGAAATATCACGCTTTTTCGGAGCAAAATCGTTTACCCGTTCGGTGCCTATGTAAATGTCGCCGGAAGAGGGGTCTTCAAGTCCGGCAATTATGCGCAGGGTGGTGGATTTTCCGCAGCCGGAAGGACCGACCAGAACAATAAATTCCTTATCCGCAACCTCGATGGAAAAATCCCTTACGGCGGCAACGCCTTCTTCGGAATATTGCGGGTTATTATTTTCTTTGGCTTTTTCCTTTTCCGCGGAATTTGCCCAGGGAAAAATTTTTGTTACATTAACAAGTTTTAATTCTGCCATATCAAAATTTCACTTTCTGCTAAAATTACCAGTTTTTAGGATCATGTCCGCAGTTCGGGCAATGGGGATATGTGGGATCGACCATTTTACAGCACCATTTGCATTTTATAAGTTCTTCTTTTTTGCAGGGTTCACATTTAATAAAATGGTATTCTCCGCATTCCGGACAAAGATAAATATCCACCGGAAGAAAATCTTTTTCGTAGTCCCTATCCATAAACATGGTTTCTCTTCCAAGCTGAACTGCACCGGATTTTACAAATTCCAGAATTTTTCCGCAGCGTGCGCAGGTGATTTCTTTATACATAAAATCCCTCCTTATATAAATATAGTGTATCAAATCCGCGTTTATGTTGCAATAAAACAGAAAAATATTTAATAAAGCTTTAATAATTGGCTGCGGTAATACAAAAAGCTTCGCCACAAAGTGACGAAGCTTTTTACTAACTTGCAAGTATTCCGAATTTTTGCTTTACCCTGCGCAGCTTTGCTCCCCAGGAATCCGAAAGCAGCAGCAGAAATATAACCGTTGCCGCGCCGTGTATGGTATCCGGCAAAAGACTTGTTACGCAAAGGCTTATATAGCTTTGCCACGAAAGGCCGTAAACAAATCCCGCTCCGGACCAGATATTCAGTATCCAGCCATAGATGTATCCGCAGGCGGCGCCGAAAACAATAAGCTGCCACTTCTTTTTAAGCAGACCGTGTTTGGAAAGAATTCCCGCAAGAAATCCTATAAGTCCCCATGCAAACATCTGCCACGGAGTCCACGGTCCCTGCCCGAAAAACAGGTTGGAAGCCAAAGCGGAAATGGCACCGGTAAGAAAACCCGCCTCCGGCCCAAAGACCATTGCGGTTATAACAATTATTGCGGAGGTTGGTTTAAAATGCGGCACAAAGGCAAACGCCGCCCTGCCAACGGCGGCAATGGCCGCCATTACGGCAAGGGGTATCCATTCCCTTGCCTGGGGCTTTTTCATCTCGTAAAGCATTAAAAACGGCACCATGGCCAAAATAACCATCACCATGCTTATAAGGCCGTAATTCTTTGCGCCCGTTGCCATAAATATCCACAAAGTAAGCGGAAAAAGCAGGCACACAAGCACAAACATAACCTTTGTGCGGCTGTTTTTTAAAGAAGGCTTCTGCAAAGCTGTTCACCTTCTTCACAGGTTATTATGTTGCGCACAAGATGCCTTGTCATGCGGCTTGCGGCGGTGGTATAAAAGCTGTTTTCGGAAAAGAACTTTTTGGGAGAACCCTCCGAAACAATGTATCCGTCAAAGAAAAGCATGCAGTGATCGGAATATTTTGCGCAGAATTCTATATCATGCGTAACCATAAGAACCGTTGCGCCCTCTGCCGCAAGTTCGCGCAGAATACTGCCCATGTTTTCTTTGGAAAGCGCATCCATTCCTTTTGTGGGTTCATCAAGAAGCAGAAGCTTTGGTTCCAGAAGAAGTATTTTTGCAAGGGCCGCCTTCTGCATTTCTCCGCCGGAAAGATCGTATGGGTGGCGGTCCAGAAGGGTATCCACCTCCATCTTTTTTGCAACGGAAAGAACCCTTTGTTCAATTTCTTCCTTTGGGATTTTCTTTCCGTTAAAAACCTCTTCCAGATCACGGCGCAAAGTTTCGAAAACAAAAAGCGACTGGGGGTTTTGCGGCAAAACAGCCATATTGCGGTCAAAAAGTTCTGTGCCTTTATATTTGTTAAGTTCTTTTCCGCAGATTTTTATGCTGCCAAGGTTGTATTTGCGTTTTTGAGAAACAACGGAAAGCATGGTGGTTTTTCCGGCGCCGTTGCCGCCCAGAACGGAACAGATCTCTCCTTTTCTCACGCTGAATGAAAGATCCCGAAGCACCGGATCAGCGCCTTTTTCGTACTGAAACCACACTTCGTTTATATCAATAACTTTTTCCGCAGGGCGTTCGTGCTCGCCAAGCACGGGAGATTTTGGGTGCTTTTCGTTTACAAGGCGGCTGAACCAGCTTCTGCCCTCTACTATGCTTAGCGGGCATTCGCCTTTAAGCACGCTTCCGTACATTCTTGCCGGGGTTGGCAAAGCTTTATACATTCCGTCCATTTCGTTTTCCGCAAGGTACTGGGCCATTTCCTGCGGAGGAAGATATTTTTTAACCGTTCCGTTTTCCATAAGCAAAACTTTATCCGCATAGCCGTAAACCTCTTCAAGATTGTGCTCGGTGATGATTATGGTTGTGCCCAGTTCCAGGTTTATCTTGCGCACGTTTTCAAGAAATTCCCTTGCGGCAATGGGGTCCAGCTGGCTGGAAGGCTCGTCCAGAATAATAAGCTTTGGCTGCATAAGCATTACGGAAGCAAGGTTTAAAAGCTGCTTCTGTCCGCCGGAAAGTTCCGCGGTTTTTTTGCGGAACCAGGTATGTATGCCAAAATAGTTTGCCATTTCTGCAACGCGGCTTCGGATTATCGGGGTTTCTACCCCAAGATTTTCCAGTCCAAAGGCAAGTTCGTGCCAGACTTTATCGGTAACGATCTGCGCATCCGGATTCTGCATAACAAAGCCGATTTCCGCGGCAGTTTTTTCTTCCGGAAGAGAATAAACGTCCTCGCCGTAAAATTCTATGGAACCTTTGGTGGTGCCAAAGGGTTTAAGCTGTGGTTTAAGGCTTTTAAGCAGGGTGGATTTTCCGCAGCCGGAAGGACCGCAGACCACAATAAATTCCCCTTCGTTAACGGTAAAATCAATATTGCGGAGGGCCGTTTCGTTGCCGACAGCATAATCAAAGCCAAAGTTTTTTACTCTAATTGCTTCCATTTAAGGTCCTCCTTTATCTGAATTGCCGCCGGAAGAATTCCCAGGGCGAAATATGCAATATAAATCAAAGCATCAATAAAATCCATTTGCGGCAAAACCATTGCCGGATAAAACTCCATAGTTCCCCTGCCGCTTATATAGGCAAAAATTTCTGCCGCCAAAAGCAGCAATATTACCGCCAGCATAACAGCATCTCTTTTGCCAAAGCGGAATACGGAAAAAGTGCTTCGCCTGTGCTGGCCGTAACCCCTTGCCCGCATGGAATCCGCGGTGATAACAGCGTCTTCCAGTGCCCAGCTTACCAGAATGGAAAGTATTCTTGCGCCGGAATGTATGCGCTGTTTTAAGCTTCCGCTTTTCCAGTCCAAACCGACGCTTCTCTGGGCATCCGCAATAATCTTTACCTGCGCCATAAGCCGGGGTATAAGCGAAAGGGTCATCGAAATTATAAGCGCTATGGAAGGCAGTATCCTTCCGAAAATATAGATGAATTTATCCGAAGTTACAACAGTATTGTAACAGGTAAACCACACCACTGCCGCAAACATCATTCCGGCAGAAACAAGGCCGTATATAATGGCCTCTTTTGTAACAGGGTTATCAAAAAGATAAAAAAGAATGGTTGCGCCCCGGTGGTTAAAAAGCGGGTTTGCAACAGCAATAAATATGAACATCGGAACACCGAAGCCAAGGGTGGCAAGCATTGTCTTTTTTCCGTTGATAAGCCCCGAACAAACCAGCGCACACCCTAAAGAAAGTAGCACAAAAACAGGGTGAATAAACAGAAGAGTTCCTGCTATCACCGCAACAAAATAGCCAAAGCTTACCAACGGGTGATAAAGGCCAAGGCCGGATTCTGTTTTAAGCGCTTTTCCCGAATTCATTTTTGTTTTTTCCTTTTTTAAAATTAATCGCCGTAGGTATCGCCCACGTCATCGCCAAGATCGCAGGTATAGATAATTTCTATATGGTCGCCGGGTTCCACATCAAACTGGCCCATGGAAAAACTGGGGAACCAGCCGTTTACCTGATACATCCAGCCGGAAAGCGGGCCGCAGTCAAATTCATAAAGGTTGGCAACACCTTCGATATACGGCACCTTTGCGGTACCGGTATGTTCCATGTGGATTTTATTTTCTTTAACCACTTTTGCTGCAACGTCAAAAACGGTATCGCCTTCTTCAAAATCCGTTTTATATTCCAAAAGAATAACGCCATCTTCCGGAAGGACAGAAAGCATGGAATCCGAAAGTTCGCCGCTGGCAATGGCGGTTTTGCAGGTGATGCTTACGTAGCAGATGTTTTCTTCCGGGCGGTTTTCAAGTTCCACCTTGCCGGACTTCATGGCGTTTTCCAGTTCCTGCTCGGTAAGTTCCTGGGTGTATCCTTCAAATCCGCTGAAGGTATCTCCGCCGGAAGGCAGGTCGTTTTGACAACCGGTAAGCATAAGCATAAGCATAAAGGCGGCGGCAGCCGCAAAAATCTTTTTCATTTTAAAAATCCCCTTTTTTATGGCAATAAAAAAACAGTCCCGCAAAAAGGACTGCAAGCTGAACAAAACTGCTTGGTATCCATCCTTTCCCAATGAATTCCCACGCGAATTTTTTATGGCAAGTCTTCTGGCTTATGCGTCATCCGAAAAAACGCCCTTCCCGCAAAAGCAGTGGGATAAATGTTTTTCCGTCGGCAAATACAGCTGAGGGAGCAGCCACGGATTTTGACCGTGTTCCTTTTTACCGCAAAAATGCGGCCATAAAAATCGTTGTTATTAAATTTTCTAAAAGGTATTATAGACCCTATTTAAAGCAAAGTCAACCAAAAAGGCATTTTTTGCCGAAAACGGCAAAAAATGCCGCAGCCGGTCAATCCAAAGGGCAGCCTTCCAAGAGGGGAAGGTGGATTTTTCGCCGGAGGCTAAAAAGACGGATGAGGGTGAAAAACACCCTTTCGTCACGGCTTGTGCCGTGCCACTGTACTCTTGCGGTACCCAAAATATTCTGCGGCATACGCCTTGAATATTTTGACCGCGGCGCCTCGTCGCGGCAAGACCTGCTTTTTTCGGAACACCGCTTTGCGGTATTCCTCAGCCGCTTGTCTGCCTCTCCTCTTCCCCAAAAAACTGCGTTTTTCGGGGTCCCTTTTTGTTCTCGCTGTTTCGCCCACTGGGCGCGCTTCGCAGGCTTTGCTCTCAAGGGGAAGTATTTGATGAGCCGGTAATTTATAAAAACTTTTCGCCGTTTTACGGGCGGCCACACAGGGCCGCCCCTACGACCTTTTTTGTTAAATGCGCGGAATTTTGCAAAAAATTCCCCGGTCACGCCTTTTTCGGGCGGCCGCACGGCGCATCAATATTATATTGTGGTGGGCGCAAGAAAAGCAAAGGGCGGAATATTGCGCAAAATGCCGTAAATCACTGCGGCGGCAAT
>SVNB01000011.1 GCA_015067125.1 Oscillospiraceae bacterium | reverse complement strand
TTTTTCTTCCTCGTTCCTTTTACACTTCTTTTGTCTTCTTTTCCCCTTAAGCGGGTTGATCTTTATGCGGAACTTTTGTTTTTTCCGAAGGTCAGCTGTTTTCCGGATCTTTTTGTTTTTTCTTTTTCTTATTTATTTTATCTTTTTCAGATCCGGCATTCGGGATGTTATCTGTACATCGGGTATCATCCTTTCTGTGATTTAAATATACCACGATATTTACAGTTTTTCAATCCGCAATTCCGCACGAAATTATTTTACCCAAATTATGCAAAACACAGAAAATTGTTAATTCTGCACCAAAGTTATTGACATTTTAAAAATATTTTGATATATTCGATATGTTATCCGGCTTTCTGCCGGATTTTTTCTTTTATCTGGTTTTCGGCACAAAAAAAGCGCCCGACGGCGCAACTTCCTCCATAAAATGAAATAACCCTTGATCTGCTGCATCTTTCACCTGCAAGCAGTCAAGGGTTATTTCTGTGAACTCTTAAAGTCTAACATTATTTCAACCTCTCTTTCTTTTTATTCCGAAGCTTTCGTATCACCATTAATTTGTTCCCTTTTTTGTTTTTGTTTTTCGCACTTCTTCTAACAGCCTGTTTTTGGGAACTATCAACCGCCGAAAGTCTTCGGTTCTTTTATAAGATTCCCTTTCTCCGGAATCTTATTTTTCATTTGTACATCGGGTATCATCCTTTCTGTGATTTAAATATACCACGTATTTTGTGTTTTTTCAATCCGCAATAGCGCACGAATTTGCGGCATTTGTATTGTGAATTATAACTAAAATAATATTATATATGTTGAAAGTTATTGACACAAACAGTATAAAGTAGTATATTTTTAGTGTTAGGTCGGCATAAGCCGGCTTATTTTGATGCATAAAACAAGCGCCGGAATAAATCCGGCGTCTTTCTGAAATATATAGATAATAACGATACGGTTTTACAGGGTTTCATTTAAATTTGAAACCGTAAACAGTTCTATAAATTGAAATTTACAAAGCTGAGTTATACAGGTGTTCCGACTTCGATTAGATTTCCGTCAAAATCATAGAACCTGACCACCTTTTGTCCCCAACTGTGTGTCATCAGGCGGTTGACGTATTCTATTTCGGGGTAAAGTGTTTCAAGACGCTCTACAAATTGTTCTATGTTTGGTTCTTCAAAATACAGTTCGGACTGATTACTGTTTGGAATTACACTTCTTTTTGTGAATTGTTCCCAGTATCCCGATTCCTGTAAATATAAATTATTCGTCAATTCCATATTACCATCGTTATCTTGAAGCAGCTGAAACCCAAACATATCATTATAGAACTTTAACGCACGGTTACAATCTTTAACAACAATAAGCGTTCCCTTGTATTTCATATGTGCTCTCCTTTGCAAATTCAAGTTTATTTAACTAATTATATCACCGGTGAGTGGAAATTCAACATTCAAAAATAATAAACGCCGGAATAAATCCGGCGCCTTTTTGGTCGAAGTGACAGGACTCGAACCTGCAGCATCCTGCTCCCAAAGCAGGCGCGCTACCAATTGCGCTACACCTCGATAAATATTCTTTTAAATTTTCAGGTGTTTGCGCTTTGCTTTGTCCGCCCGCTGCGGTTCCCAAAATTTTATGCGGCATTCGCCTTTAAAATTTTGACCGCTGCGCCAAACCCTGCTCGCTGTTTCGCCCACCGGGCGCGCTTCGCAGGCTTTGCCCAAAGCAGGCGCGCTGCCAATTGCGCTACACCTCGATATTTATTTTGCAACTGTAATATTATAGCGTTATTCTTTGGTTTTGTCAAATTATTTGAATAATTTATTTCATACCGCCCCATACTTTTTCATAATATGAAAGCGGAGGCGAAAATTATGATTTTTTCAAAGAAACGAGCAGAAAAAAGATTTTTGCAAAAGAAAGCAGAAGAACGAAACCGCCTGCGCAGGGATATAGAAAATCTGGAGGCAGAAATCCGGCGAACGGAAACCGTTTTTAACCTTGCCACAGATGAATATCTTCTGGAATCTGCCATTTATGAGCACAATGCCCAGCAGGCAAAAATGAATTATCTTTTAAAACTGGCAAAAGAGATTTAGCTCTTGTTAAAAAAATAAACCCGCTTGCAAAAAATTTCGATTTATAGTAAGATACAGATGTAAAAAGACAAGGAAGGAGATGCCCTTTTATGCAGATAAGGCAATCCGGTGAAGACTATCTTGAAGCCATTCTTATAATTCAGAAAAGAAACGGTCAGGTGCGTTCCATAGATATCTGCAACGAACTTGGGCATTCCAAACCCACTGTTTCCGTTGCTATGAAGAATTTTCGCGAAAACGGATACATCACCATGGACGAAGATTATTTTATCACCCTTACGGAAAAAGGCCGCGCCATTGCAGAAAGCGTTTACGAACGCCATATAGTGATATCCAAACTTCTTATGGCCATAGGCGTGGACGAAAAAACCGCTTTGGAGGATTCCTGCAAGATCGAGCACGATTTAAGCGAAGAAACCTTCCGCTGTATGAAGGAACATTATAAAAAAATAAGCAAATAAAAAATGCGGACATTTTGTCCGCATTTTTATTTTTAAAGCAGGGCGGGGCTTGCTTCCGCCGTTTTTTTATTTCATTTTCTTCAAAAGTCTTTCAATTTCTCTCTTATGGATATCCACCCATTCGCCTTCGGTGATGTTCCAGTCGGTTTCGCAGATTTCAATTGCTTTTTTGCGGTATTCTATAGCTTTTTCATAATTGCCAAGCGCTTCCGCAACGAAAGACATGGATTCGGGAATATCCATATATCTCGGAGGTTCCTGAATTTCAAGAGCGTGCTCATAAAATTCGATCGCTTCATCAAAGCGGGAAAGCCTTGCGTAAAGGTCGCCTTTACAGCTCCAGGAAAGCCAGTTATCAAATTCTTTGGTCATGTGGTCCCAATGCTCAAGAGCTTTCGGAAGGTCGCATTCCGCCTGCGCAATGAGGCCAAGATAAAGATCGGTTCGGAAGGAATGTTCAATTTTATCCATTTTCCAAAGATATTCCTTCGCTTCGGCGGTTCTTCCGTCCGCAAGAAGCAGATCCATAAGCCAGAGATAAGTTCTCGGGTTTTCCGGATGATTTTCAAGAAATTCTTTATAAAAATCTATGGTTTTAACGTGATTTGTTGCGTTGTAATCGGAATAAGGGCCATTGTCGGCGTCGAAGATAACGTTATGGGCGCGCTTTTCGTCCGGATTAAGGAGAAGAGCATTCCTTCCCAGTTCCGAAGCAAGTTCCTTATATTCTTCGATCCTTTTGGAATAAAGTTCCGCAAGAAGAAGGGAAGCCCTTGCTTTTTTATTTTCATCTTTAGCTTTTTCTTTAAGAAAATTTTCAGATTCCGAAAAAATCTTATCCGAAATAAAATGGACGTTATCTATCATATTTTCGATACGTTCCATGCGGCTTTCGTCCGTCATGGAAAAAAGCTCATCAATGGAAACGCCGAATATAACGGAAAGTTCCGGCAAAAGCTGTATATCCGGGGTTGTTGTTCCACTTTCCCATTTAGAAACCGCCTGGGCGGAAACAGAAAGTTCGTTTCCAAGCTGTTCCTGGGTCATACCGCAGCCAAGCCGAAGCTGTTTTATCTTTGTGCCGATTTCTATATTCATGGATATCGCTCCTTTCGCTTCCATAATACAGCAACACTCCGGCATTTTTCAATGACCGGAGTGTTGAAACGGTTTAACTTATGGTTTAAGCAAAATAACTTTTAAGTTCTTCGGCTTTATCGGTTTTTTCCCATGCTACGCCAAGTTCTTCTCTGCCCATGTGTCCGTATGCCGCAAGTTTGCGATAGATGGGTTTGCGAAGATCAAGTGCTTTGATGATAGCTGCGGGGCGAAGGTCGAACACCTTGTTTACCGCTTCGGAAATAGCTTCGTCATCGTATTTTCCGGTGCCGAAGGTATCTATCATAACAGAAACCGGGTGCGCAACGCCGATGGCGTATGCAAGCTGGATCTCGCATCTTTCTGCAAGGCCGGCTGCAACAACGTTTTTGGCAACCCATCTTGCTGCGTATGCGGCAGAACGGTCAACTTTCGTCGGGTCCTTGCCGGAAAAAGCGCCGCCGCCGTGACGGGAATAGCCGCCATAGGTATCTACGATGATTTTGCGTCCGGTAAGGCCGCTGTCGCCCTGAGGACCGCCGACTACAAAACGGCCGGTAGGGTTAATGAAAATCTTGGTATTTTCGTCCATAAGCTCCGCAGGAATAACCGCATCGATAACGTGTTTTTTGATATCCTCGCGGATGGTTTCGAGAGAAACCTCGGCACTGTGCTGGGAAGAAATTACAACAGCTTCCACACGAACGGGTTTATTGCCGTCGTATTCGATGGTCACCTGGCTTTTGCCGTCGGGACGAAGGTAGGAAAGAGTGCCGTTTTTGCGAACTTCGGTAAGACGAAGAGCAAGTTTGTGCGCAAAGCTGATGGGCATGGGCATAAGTTCGGGAGTTTCGCTGCAGGCAAAACCGAACATCATACCCTGGTCGCCTGCGCCGGTGGTATCGGCATCATCAGAAGAACCGGATTTCTGTTCTTCTGCAGAGTCAACGCCAAGGGCGATATCCGCAGACTGGCCGTCGATGGAGGTGATTACTGCGCAGCTGTCGCAGTCAAAACCGTATTTTGCGCGGTCATAGCCGATTTCGCGAACGGTTTCGCGGACTATCCCGGCAATATCGACGTATGCGCTGGTGGTGATTTCTCCCATTACGGAAACCATACCGGTGGTGCAGGTGGTTTCGCAGGCAACACGGGAAGAAGGATCTTTTTCAAGAAGAGCATCAAGAATAGCATCGGAAATCTGGTCGCAGATTTTATCGGGATGACCTTCGGTTACGGATTCGGAAGTAAAAAAATGTCTGCTCATAAAATCATTTTCCTTTCTTTTTTTCTATTTCTAAAATCTATCAGTCAAATAAAATAAGCGCCCGAAGAACGGGCGCTTTAATCTTTAATGACCGTTCCTCATCTTTCGGAATATTCCGCAGGAATTGGCACCACACGCAAAATCGCAGGTTGCCGGGCTTCACAGGGCCTGTCCCTCAGCCGCTCTTGATAAGGCTATATTCTAATTGACAAGGTGATATTTTATACTAATACGCGAAATTTGTCAATACCCAAATCAAAAAAATTTTTACCGTATTGCATTTTAAGCAAATCAAAATTATAATATAACCATAAAACAGCAAAGGAGGAATATTTATGTCGCAAAAAATCAAAACTGTGCTCAAAATTTTCGGAATGCTAATCGGTGCGGTGCTCATTTTTGCTGTTGGTTTCATCGGCTGGCTGACCATAACGGAATTCAATCCGGATGAGGTTATGATTTCGCCCACAACAGAAAAACTTTCTGCTGTTCAGAAAACTTTGAGCACGGAAGAATCTGTCCGGGTGCTCACTTTTAACATCGGTTACGGAAATCTTGGAAAAGAATCCGATTTCTTTATGGACGGCGGAAAAAACGTCCGCAACGGAGATAAAGACCTGGTGCTCAAAAATATGGAAGGCGTTATCAAAATAATCGACGAAGCGGATGCGGATATTCTTTTCCTTCAGGAAGTTGACGAGAGTTCGAAAAGAAGCTTTTTTATTAACGAAGAACAGTTGATTTATGAAAATTTCGGAAGCGAAATTTCGACCGCGGCCAACTATCTCTGCAATTACGTTCCGTTCCCCTGGCCGCCTATCGGAAAAGTTTCCAGCGGAATTATGACTGTTTCGGATTACGATATTGAAAAAGCGGAAAGAATTTCCCTTCCTTGCCCTTTCAGCTGGCCGGTTTCTGCCGCAAACCTTAAACGCTGCCTGCTTGTTTCCTATCACAATATCGAGGGAACGGACAAACAGCTTGTGACGGTAAACCTTCATCTGGAAGCCTATGACGACGGCGAAGGCAAAATTGCCCAGACCAAAATGCTTTGGGAGGTTCTTCAAACAGAATACGAAAAAGGCAATTATGTTATTGCCGGCGGAGATTTTAATCAAACTTTTCCCGGTGCCATTGGCGAATACCCTCTTCTTGATCCTGATTTTTGGACTCCGGGAGTTCTTTCGGAAGAGTCTCTTCCGGAAGGCTGGAACTATATTTATGACAGCGAAACGCCCACCTGCCGCCTGCTGAACAAACCCTATAATAAAGAAAGCGCACAGCATTACGTTATTGACGGATTTATTGTTTCTCCCAACGTGGAAGTTGTTTTTGCCGAAACGGTTGATGCCGGATTCGAGTTTTCTGACCATAACCCGGTGCTTATGGAAATAAAACTTAAATAAATTATATTTACAAAAAATAAGACGCCTTTGCAAAGGCGTCTTTATTTTTTTATCTTGTTTTCTATCTGCGCTTTATATTTTTTGCCTACTTCCAAATCCGACTGATAGTTGGAAGCCCTTACCACCGTTGAGGAACCGAATTTTTCTCTGATGGCGTCCATGGCTTTATCAAGCCGGCGTTCTTTTTCTTTGTTTTCTGCAGCAAAAAAAGAAAGCTGTGTGTTTTCTTCATCCGTAACCTGAGTAAGGGAAATTCCCAGCAGGCGCAGCGGTGTTTTTTTATCCCAAAGTTCCGAAAAAAGCCGTTTGCTTATGGAATAAACCTCGCTTGTAATATCGGTTGCTTCTTCCAGTGTGTGCTGATGAGAATGATTTTTAAAATCGTTGCCTCTTATGGTAACGCCCACGCAAAAGGCTTTTTTATCATCCGCGCGCATTCTTTGGCAAACGCTGTCTGCCAAAGCAAGCAGAATTTTATACGCGCCTTCTGTGGTAACAACGTCCTCTTCCAGCGTGGTGGAAATGCTGTATCCTTTGGCCTCCTCGGGTTCTTCCAGCACCGGAGAAAGGTCGATTCCGTTGGCGTAATCGTGTATCTGTTTTCCAACTTTTTCGCCTATAAAGGCCTGTACGGTCTTTAAATCAAGCCTTGCAAGGTCGCCGATGGTTTTTATGCCCGCGCCTTCCAGTCTGTCGGCTGTGGAACGGCCTATGCTGAAAAGTTCCCGCACCGGAAGCGGCCACATTTTTTCCGGAATCTCTTCTTTAAAAAGGGTATGCACCTTGTTCGGTTTTTCAAAATCGCTTGCCATTTTTGCAAGAATTTTGCAGGGGCCTATACCCACGTTTACGGTAAAGCCCAGTTCCTTATATATTCTGTCTTTTATCTCGTAAGCGGTTTTTATGGGATCCGGATAAAGAATATCCGTACCCGTCATATCAAGAAAACATTCATCAATAGAGTATTTTTCCACTACCGGTGTATATTCCCGGCAGATATCCATAAACGCTTTGGAACATTTTACGTAAAGCCGAAAATCCGGTTTTGCAAGGTATAAATCCGGACATTTGTGCAAGGCCATACCTACCGGTTCGCCGGTTTTTATGCCGAATTTTTTTGCCGGAATGGATTTTGCAAGAATAACGCCGGTGCGCTTTTCTCTGTCGCCGCCAATGGCCGAGGGAATAAGGCGGATATCATCTTCTCCGTTTGCCACTCTGCGGGCGGCTTCCCATGAAAGAAAGGCGCTGTTAACGTCTATATGAAAGATTATTCTTTTCACAAAACCACGCCCCTTTGCATCGTATGTTTTTATTATACAATAAGAACATACGTTTGGCAAGAGGGTTATTCCTCCATCTGCGCCGCAAGCAAATCTTGGATAACGTCTTTTGCGTGATGAACCGAAACACCGTTTTTATTCAGAATTTCCGCAAACTTTCGTGCGGTTTCTTCATCCGTTAAAAGAACAGTTTCGGTTTTTTCTCCGGAAGTTTCTTCCGTTCCGCTTATAACAAATTTTTTGTTTTTGCAAATAACCGAATAACTTGGTGATATTCCACCGCTTTCCATTTAAACTTCCTCCAAAATTCAAACCATATTCGAAAACGTTTCCAGTGCTATACTATAATAATCGATTTATTTTTTCAACTTTTATTGAACGTTAAAAATGTCAGAATTTTCCAGTAAAAATTTGTTTAATTCCAACAAAAACGGCCAAAAAGGGCCGTTTTTTACCGTTTAAGAAAATTTTTTCGAAAAATTTTTTGCAATAATCTATTTTTGTACAGATGAAAACAGAATATTTTTTCTCCATTTATCAAAACATTTTAAAATCCGCCCGGATTTGCCGCCTTTGCTTAAAGGTGTGTTTATTGAAACGTTGTAGGGGCGGCCCTGTGTGGCCGCCCGAAAAGGCTCCCTTGCCTAAAGGGGGCTGGCACGCCCATCAGAAAAAGAGCGTGACTGGGGGATTATTTTATAAATTGCCGGCTGCATTTAAAGGGATAGGATTACAATCCCTCCGTTGCCTACGGTGACACCTCCCTTTGCACAAGGAAGGCTGCCCTCCGGGTTACTTGTTTGCGGCGGGAGCAAAGCCCCCGCCCTACAGTAAATTGGTTGCCTTGCGGAACGGTCGGGACTGTTCCCTGCGGTGGTACAAAGGATCAAACAAAAAGCACCCCGTGCTCAAATGAGCACGGGGTGCGCCTTTTTACAAACTGTTTAATTAATACGCAACGCCCTGGGCGATCATTGCTTCGGCAACTTTTTTAAAGCCGGCAATGTTTGCGCCTGCTTCCAGGTCATAGCCAAAGCCATATTCGGCGGCGGCATCTACGCAGCTTTTATAAATGTTTTTCATAATGCTTTCAAGCTTGCTGTCCACTTCTTCAAAGGTCCAGCTAAGGCGTTCGCTGTTCTGGGTCATTTCCAGTCCGGAAGTTGCTACGCCGCCGGCGTTGGAAGCTTTGCCCGGAGCATAGAGGATTCCCGCGTTTTTGTAAACCTTGATAGCTTCGGGAGTGTTGGGCATATTCGCGCCCTCTGCCACAGCCATGGCGCCGTTTGCAACAATGGCTTTTGCGGCTTCTTCGTCAATTTCGTTCTGGGTTGCACAGGGAAGCACAACGTCCGCTTTTACGTCAAGCCACATATTTCTGGGGCCTTCCACAAATTTTGCGGTGGGAACGTATTCAAGATATTCCGAAATAAATCCGCGGTGCTGATAGATTTTTTCCACGATTTTGTAATCTATGCCGTTTTCATCATAAACATAGCCGGAAACGTCGCTTTGCGCCACAACCTTGCCGCCAAGCTGGGTGGTTTTTTTGTTTGCGTATGTACCAACGTTGCCGGAACCGGAAATAATAACGCGTTTGCCTTCAAAGCTTTCTCCTTTGGAAGCGAGCATTTCTTTGGTGAAATAGCAAAGGCCAAAACCGGTGGCTTCTGTTCTTGCATGGGAACCGCCGTAAGTAAGGCCCTTACCGGTAAGGGTTCCGGTCCATTCGTTGCGGATGCGTTTATACTGGCCGAACATATAACCGATTTCTCTTGCGCCGGTACCGATATCGCCGGCCGGAACGTCCGTATCCGGGCCGATGTGGCGATAAAGCTCCGTCATAAAGCTTTGGCAGAAACGCATAATTTCAAGGTCGGATTTGCCGATGGGGTTAAAATCGCAGCCGCCCTTGCCGCCGCCCATAGGAAGGCTTGTAAGGCTGTTTTTGAACACCTGTTCAAAGCCAAGGAATTTGATTATGGAAGCGTTTACGGAAGGATGAAGGCGAATTCCGCCTTTATAGGGGCCAATGGCAGAGTTGAACTGAACGCGATAACCGCGGTTTACCTGAACTTTGCCTGCATCGTCAACCCACGCAACGCGGAACTGTATAAAACGTTCCGGTTCGGCTATTCTTTCCATAATGCCCCATTTTTCGATATTCGGGTTCTGTTCAACAACCGGTTCAAGAGAAACAAAAACCTCTTTTACCGCCTGAAGGAACTCTTTTTCTCCGGGGTTTCTTTTTTCTATATCTTCATAAACTTTTGCAAGGTATTCGCTTTTAAATGCCATAATTTTGCCTCCCGAAAATATAATATACCCTATTATATGCTTTAATGCTTTAAATTGCAAGTTTCTTTTGCAAAAATTTCAGATTTTTTAAAAGCCTGTTTCTTTTTTAAACGGTCTATTGACAAACGGTACTATAAAATGCAAAATATAGTTTGGATATTATTTAAAAGAAGGCGAAAAAATGCCCGGAACGGGAACCATCATAAACGTCATCGCCATAATAATCGGCGGCGTGCTTGGCGTACTTTTCGGCAAAAATCTTAAAGAACGGCACCAGGATACCCTTTGCAAATCCTGCGGCGTGTGCGTACTTTTTATCGGAATAAGCGGCGCTTTGGAAGGCATGATGAAAATAGAAAACGGCTCTCTTGCAAGCGGAAAAACCATGCTTATTATTGCAAGCCTTGCCCTTGGCTCCCTTATCGGAGAAATTATAAATATCGAAGACCGGTTCGAATCTTTTGGCGAATGGCTTAAAATAAAAAGCGGAAACGCAAAGGATAAAAAATTTGTGGAAGGTTTTGTAACCGCTTCTCTTACTGTATGCATCGGCGCCATGGCAATAGTGGGCGCCATACAGGACGGAATTCTTGGAGATTCTTCCGTTCTTGTTACAAAAGCCGTTCTGGACCTTATTATCATAATGGTGATGACCTGTTCCTGGGGAAAAGGCTGCGCTTTTTCCGCCATTCCCGTAGCGGTTTTGCAGGGCAGCGTCACCGCGCTTTCAAGCTTTATCAAACCCATTATGACGAAAGAAGCTCTTGCGAATCTTTCGATAGTTGGTTCCATTCTTATTTTTTGCGTTGGCATAAACCTTGTATGGGAAAAGAAAATCCGTGTGGCAAACCTGCTTCCGGCCATTGTTATTGCTGTTGCTGCGGCTTTTTTGCCGTTTGAATTATAAAATATTTTTATTGGAGGAACAGATATGAGAAAAAATTTTGGAGCGAAACCCATGGTTTACCCCATGCCCGTATTTATTCTTGCGGCTTATGATGAAAACGGCGTTCCCTGCGCAATGAATGCCGCATGGGGAGGAATTTCCGGTTCCGAAGAAATCACAATGTGCATCAGCCCCAACCACAAAACTACCAAAAACGTGCTTGCAACAAACGCTTTTACCGTAAGCATGGCAGATGCCGACCATGTTGTCGAATGCGACTACGTCGGCGTTGAATCCGGCAACAGGGTTCCGGATAAATTTGAAAAAGCGGGCTTCCACGCGGTAAAATCCGAATTTGTAAACGCTCCGCTTATCGAGGAACTTTCTATGGCGGTTGAATGCGAGCTTAAAAGCTATGACCCCGAAAGCCACCTTATGGTCGGTAAAATTGTAAACGTTTGCGCCGATGAAAAAGTTCTTAACGAAGAAGGAAAAATCGACGTTGCAAAGCTCCGCCCCATCACCTATGATGCCGCGAACCACAAATACGTTGTTCTTGGCGAAGCGGTAGGCAATGCTTTTTCTGACGGAAACAAACTTAAATAATTTTATAAAACAAAAACGGCAGTCCTTTTTGGACTGCCGTTTTTTATTCAAGCGCTTTAAGCTGATCTATAAGTTCAAACAAGGTTTCTTCGCTCATAGCGCCCAGCTGGCCGCCGGCAAAAACGCCGCTTTCGGTAACAAATCCGGTTGCCGGCAGAGAATACGCGCCGTATGCAAAAGTTGCGGAAAGATCCGTATCATAATAAACAGGGAAGGTAAATCCGTTTTCCTCAATAAATTCCACAGCATCTTCCTTTGTTTCCTGCTGGCCGTCGGTTACGTTTATAATCATAAAAACAACTTCATCGCCGTATTCTGCAAAAGCCTTTTCGAATGCGGGCATTTCTTTAACGCAGTATCCGCACCAGGTTGCCCAAAAATTAATTACAACCGGTTTTCCGGAAAAATCAGAAAGACTTACCGCATTGCCTTCCGCATCATAAACGGTAAAATCCGGAGCCATCACAACATCTTCGGAAGAAGGCTCTTCCTCCGAAGGTTCCGGTTCGGAAGCATTGTTTTCCGTCTGCGGTGAAGAAAGATTTTCTGCCGGCGGAACGTATTCTTTGGAAAGATAATCATACGCAAAAAACACACCCGCAAAAAGCAGAACTGCCGCAGCGGCTATAACAACGATTTTCTTTTTATTCATAAAAATCCTCCTTTACGCAAAAACAGAAAGCAGCGCGTCCAAAAATCCGAACATCATGGAAATTCCCACGACAATCAGAAAAATTCCGCAGATTTTATTGATTATACCATAGTGTTTCTTTATAAAATCAAAAGCACCGCCAAGCTGGTCCAGCAAAACCGCAGAAACAACAAACGGCACACCAAGGCCAAGGGAATACACCAGAAGCAGAATAAAACCCTGCAAAGCCGTTCCGGAACCGGAAGCAAGCATCAGCGCAGAACCAAGAAAAGCACCCACGCAGGGCGTAAGGCTTACTGAATATATCATCCCAAAAAGGAACGCGGAAAAAACGCCTTCCGGCTTTTTAAAGTTTTTCATCCCTTTAAAAAACGAAAGATTTATAACTTCAAGATATCCAAGGCCAAAAATTATTACAAAGGCGCCGGTTATTACGTTCACGAACGTTCTGTATTCCGCAAGAAAAGCGCCCAAGGTTCCGGCAAAAACACCAAGAAGGCTGAAAACCGCAGTGAATCCGGCCACAAAAGCAACTGCCCTTTTTAAAATATTCTCTTTTTTATCCGCGCCGCCCGCAAAGTACGAAACGTATATCGGCAGCATGGGAAGCATACACGGAGAAATAAAAGAAATTATTCCTTCAAGAAAAGTAATCAGGTATTGCATAAAATTCCTCCTTTGACGAGGTTATTCTACCATATATCATATCAAATTACTATGATTTACCGCAAAAATTAACTTTTTGTACATATTTTTCTTTTTAAACGCGGGTAAACTTTTGGTTCAGTAAACTAAACCTGCCTTCGGTTGAGTTGGTTTTGCGTTTACGGTATAATAAAATCAAAGAAAAGGAGATGATTTTATGGAAAAGCAGACCCTCGGACAAAAAATTGCGGAGCTTCGCAAAGCAAAAAGCATGACTCAACTGGAACTTGCAAGCCGGCTTAACATTACGGATAAGGCTGTTTCCAAATGGGAAAGGGATATTTCCTGCCCGGACATAAACACCTTTCCGAAGCTTGCGGAGATACTTGAAGTTTCTGTGGACGAGCTTTTGCAGGCAAACGCCAACACAAAGGCTGAACACGGCGAAAAGAAGGATACCTTTGATATGGTGCTCAAAGCAATCCCTCTTGCTATGAGCGTAGCGGTGATTATTCTTACCCTGGTCGATCAGTTATATTGGGAAGATGCCGCAACCCTTCTTGCAATTGCCGTTCTTTCATTTTCGATAAGAAACTTCAGGGAAAAATAAGCGAAAAAAAAATCCCGTGCTCAAAATTTGAGCACGGGATTTTTGTTTATTCCTCGTTATAAATAAATTTTTCGAACCCGGAAGAATAATGAATGGTACCGTCCGGTTCCACCCACATGGCTTCTGTGTTTTCCATGGATTCTATAAGCGCCATACCTTCTTCCAAAGAAAGATTAAAGCAGGCGGTGGAAACAGCATCCGCCACGCCGGAATCCGGCGTAAGAATGGAAACCGCCGCAAAAGTATCTTTGGGAAAAAGCGTTTCGGGATCTATGATATGGTGGTATTTTGTTTCGCCCACATAATAATAGCGCTGATAGGAACCGCTGGTTACAAGAGCAAGGTCACTGAAAGAAACTTTGAGCAAAAAGGTTTCTTCGGCGGTAAGATCCGGATTCTGAATACCGGCCACCCAGCCGTTGCCGTCCGCCTTGCTGCCAATGGTACGAATATTTCCGCCTATATTAAGAGTATAATTATCAACGCCCATTTCTTCAAGATCGCGGGCAATGCGTTCTGTTGCATAGCCTTTGCCGATGGCGCCAACGTCCACTTTCATATCCGGATCCGCAAAGAAAACGGTGCTGTTTTCTTTATCTATTATAATATCGTTGATATTGCAGTGAGTATTTGCCTTTTCAAGCATTTCCACAGGCGGAACTTCCGCACTGAAATAGTCATAGTTGCCGTTTTCACGGTATTCGTGCCAGATGGAAAGAACCGTACCCATGGCAAAATTGGTTTTGCCGCCGGTAAGATCGTACATTTCGCGGCAGAATTCAAAAAGCGCGATAATATCTTCATCAACTTTTACCGGCGCCTTTCCGGCTTCTTTATTGATATTATACACGTTGGTAACGCCTTCGTACCAATGATAAATATCATAAAGTTCGTGATAATGTTTAAGCTGTTCTTCGATAAAAGCGCATTTTTCATCAAAGGCTTTCTGGGTTTCTTCATAACCCACTATTGTGGAAGCGGTATCAAAATAATCCATATATGATTTTGTAAATCTTGTTTTTTCCGGCACCTGCTCTGTTTGAGCACAGGCCGAAAAACTTATGAGCATGAGCACGGAAAGCAAAACAGATATTACTTTTTTCATATTTTCCTCCTGTTAAATTGGCGGTTTGTTCAAAATTTCGATAACAGCGTTTTATTTATAAAGCGTTCTTATCGGGATTTTGCTATATTTTATCACATATCACATAAATAATAAACCCTTTTGCCGTGGCATTTTTTCGCCCGATGACATAAT
This sequence comes from Oscillospiraceae bacterium, assembly GCA_015067125.1. Classification (GTDB taxonomy): domain Bacteria; phylum Bacillota; class Clostridia; order Oscillospirales; family Ruminococcaceae; genus UMGS1668. The sequence goes on along the minus strand of SVNB01000011.1, from coordinate 7,790 downwards.
AAAAAAATAAAAGGGGGATTAAAATCCCCCTTCTATTATTTCTCACTCAGTTAAAATTATTTAACGTTGGTAAGGGATGCAGTGAAACCGGACTGGAAACCAGTGATATCCATGGAGCAAGCTGCATGGAGGGTTTCGTCAGCAGGAACCTGGTGGCCGTTGGATTCAACGGTTTCGATAGCAACAACTTCGTCAGCGGTCATGCCAACAACAGCTGCTTCGAATGCAGTTGCCTGATCCATCCATTCAACACCGATTGCAGATGCAGGAAGCATGCCGTAATCGCCTTTGAGTTCTTTTTTGGTTCTGAGGTCTTCGGGCTGGGTTACAACACCTGCAGCGTCGAATGCAACTTTAACCTGGATAACATCGAGGAGGCAAGCAAGAACTTTGCCTTCTGCGTCGTATGCAACACCGGTGAAGTTGGTGTAGAGAGCAGCAGTGCCGTTTGCATCAGCGGTTGCAGCTTTGGTGGAAGAAACGGAAGTTTCTACGCCAAGGCCAAGGGTGAAGGAATCAGCAGTGAATTCTTTTGCGTATTCATCGTTGCAAGCTTTAACAAGAGCAGCTTTGAAGCCGGTCATGTCCATGGTGCAGCCAGCATAGATGGTTTCGTTGGTGGTTACCATGTGGCCGTTGGATTCTACGAGCTCGAGAGCATCGATATCTGCGCCGGTCATGCCAACAACTGCTTCTTCAAGAGCGTCAACCTGAGTGTACCATTCTGCACCGATGGGGGAAGCTACGAGCATACCGTAATCTTCTTTTTTGGTGTATTTGGAACGTACGTCAACAGCGGTGAGGTCTTCAAGAACGCCTTCGGGGAAGTTTACTTTGGTCTGTGCGCAGTCGATCTGAGCAGAAACGATTTTGCCTTCTGCGTCGAGAACAACAACAGCAACGGTTACGTCAGCCTGTGCAAGGCCGTCTTTGGAAGAACCGGTGGAAGCGGAAACGCCCATACCGAGGGTATAGGTTGCAGCAGCATCAACGGGTTCGTCTGCGGGTTCATCAACAGGTGCGTCTACGGGTTCGTCTGCGGGCTCGTCAACGGGTTCTTCGTTAGTGCCGCAAGCAGCAAGAGAAAGAACCATAACGAGAGCGAGAAGCATTGCGAGAAGTTTTTTCATAATAAATACTCCCAACTTTCATTTTTTTCTTTTTTTCGTTTTTATTATTACGGCTTTACGCCGTAATTCAGCATATATTATAGTCATCAAAACCGGATTTGTCAAGCATAACGTTAACGAATTATCATAAAATCACAATTTTTTCTGCATTTTTTTGAAAAATATTTTCCATTTTGCATTATAAATTACATTTTCTTGTCTTTTGCAACAAAAAAGCAATTTTGCTTTTGTAGAATCTTCCAAAAATTTCTGACTAAAATGTCGTATAAACTCACTTTTGCGCATTGACTTTTAAATATATGTTGTAATATAATATACTCGGTTTAAATTGACTGTTATATGTCAAAAAATAAACAAACCAAAAAAGAACGCAGAAATAGAAAAGAGGTTTTTGTCCATGTCTTTTTTCGGCATTAAAGGCGTTCACGTTCCGCACAGAAAGCACACCGCAGACTGCCATCCGGAACGTATGCCCATTCCGAAAACTGTAGTTATCCCCATGGCACAGCACATCGGCGCACCTGCAAAGCCCGTTGTAAGCGTTGGGGATACCGTCGGCGTCGGTCAGGTAATCGGCGAAGCGGCAGGATTTATTTCCGCACCTGTTCATGCTTCCGTTTCCGGTACTGTTAAAAAGATCGACACCATGGCTAACAGCAACGGCGGCACCATGACCGCCATTACCATCGAATCCGATGGCGAAATGCGTCCCCACGAAAGTGTTGTTCCCCCCACGGTTACCAATTACGAAGAATTCGTAGCTGCTGTCCGTGCAAGCGGCATCGTAGGTCTTGGCGGCGCAGGCTTCCCCACCTTTGTAAAACTTTCTGTAAAAGACCTTTCTATGGTTCAGGAAGTTGTTCTTAACGGTGCGGAGTGCGAGCCTTATATCACTGCCGATACCCTTACCATGACCGACAGAGCAGATGATATTTTTGAAGGTATTCAGCTTCTTGAAAAATATCTCGGCGTAAAAAAAGTTATCATCGGCATCGAAGATAACAAACCCCAGGCAATCAAAGCAATGCAGGAGCTTTCCAAAAAGGACAGCGCCATCGTTGTTAAACCCATGCCTGCGGCTTATCCCCAGGGCGGTGAAAAAGTTCTTATTTATAACACCACCGGCAAAACCGTTCCGGAAGGCAAACTTCCGCTTGACGTTGGCTGCATTGTTATGAACGTAACCACCCTTGCATGCATCGCAGAATATGTAAGAACCGGTATGCCCCTTGTAGAAAAATGCCTTACCGTTGACGGTTCTGCTGTTGCAACTCCCAAAAACGTAATCGCACCCATCGGTACTTCTATGAAAGACGTATTTGACTTCTGCGGCGGATTTAAAGAAGAACCCAGAAAAGTTATGTATGGCGGCCCGATGATGGGTATTGCGGTTCCCACCCTTGATGAGCCCATCCTGAAGAACACCAACGCTATCCTTGCCTTTAACGACAAAGACGCAACTCTTCCGGATGAAACTCCCTGCATCCACTGCGGCAACTGCATCAACCACTGCCCGCTCAACCTCAACCCGCCCGCAATCGCAAAAGCTCTTGCTTCCGGCGACGGCGCTGAGATTGCAAAAACCAAAGTTAACATCTGTATGGAATGCGGCGCCTGCGTATTTGTCTGCCCCGCACACCGTATGATCGTTCACAGAAACAAACTTGCAAAAGCAGAGCTTCGCGCTTACCAGACCAAGCTTGCAGAACAGAAAAAGAAAGAGGAGGAAAATAAATAATGGATAATAATCTTATTGTTTCCGTATCTCCTCACGTTCACGGAAAAAGAACCACCTCCAACGTTATGCTTGACGTTGTTATCGCTCTTCTTCCCGCAGCTATCGCCGGCGTAGTGATCTTTGGCATGAGAGCCGCTGTACTTTGCGCCGTATGTATTGCTTCCTGCGTGGTTTTCGAGTTCCTTTTCACCAAACTCTGCAAACGCCCCACCACCGTCGGCGATTTTTCCGCAGTAGTTACCGGTCTTCTTCTTGCAATGAACGTTCCCGCAACTCTTCCCATCTGGCAGGCAGTTGTTGGTTCCTTCATCGCAATCGTTATTGTTAAATGCCTTTTCGGCGGACTTGGCTGCAACTTTGCAAACCCTGCCATCACCGCCCGTGTTGTAATGCTTATTGCATTCACCGGCACCATGGCAGCTGCTGTTCCGCCCCAGGCCATTGCTGAAACCGTTGATATCGCTACATATGCAACTCCTCTTTCCGTACTTCCTAACGGAACTCTTCCCGAAGCTTCTCTTATGGATATGTTCCTTGGCGTACGCGGCGGTGCACTTGGCGAAACTTCTGCAGCGGCACTTCTTGTTGGCTTTGTTTATCTTCTTGTTCGCAAGGTCATCACCTGGCATACTCCTGTAGTTTTCATCGGCGCTGTTTTCGCTCTTGCATTCGCAATTACCGGCGACGCAACCACCGCTCTTTACTACACTCTTTCCGGCGGTACTTTCATCGGCGCTATCTTTATGGCAACCGACTATGTAACTTCCCCTTCCACCGCAAAAGGCAAAATCGTCTTTGCTCTTGGATGCGCAGTTATCACCACCCTTATCCGCTTCTACGGAAGCTATCCGGAAGGCGTATCCTTCTCCATCCTTTTCATGAACATTCTTAATCCTTATATTGATAAATGGACCATGAAAAAACCGTTTGGAGGTGTTAAAGCATGAAAGAAAACATTAAAAGCGTAGTCGTTCTGACTGCTATCTGCCTTGTTGTTGCAGTTCTTCTTGCTGTCACCAACCATTTTACCGCTCCTATTATTGAAGCTAACAAAGCTGCAAAAGCAAGCGGTTCCCTTCTTGAAGTAATGCCCGAAGCAGCAGGCTTTGAAAACATTACCGAAACCCTTGGCGAACTTCCCGCAACCGTAAAAGAAGTTCACAAAGAAACTTCCGGCCTTGGCCACGTTATGATCCTTGGCACAACCACCCAGTTCTCTTCCGATGAAATGGGCATCACCGTTGCCATCGGCGCAGACGGCAAAATTTCCAACGTTCTTCTTACCGGTTACTATGAATCCAAAGACTTTGGTGCGGATTATCCCGCAACCTATATCGGTCAGGACTCTGCTCTCGGCGGCGTTGATACCGTTGCAGGAACCACCTTCTCCTCCACCGCATTCAAAGACGCTATCACCGATGCATTCAATGTTCTTATCGAAAACAACCTTGTTGCTGCTGGCCAGAAGAGCGAAGAACAGCTCATCGCAGAGACCATGCCTCTTGCACTTCCCGGTTGTGTCAACAGCCTTGGCAATCCTGTTACTGTTCCTGTTGAAGGCGTTGCAGCTCCTATTACCCAGGCATTCAAAGCAAAGAACAACTGCGGTTATATCTATGTTGTTTCCACCGATGCAGGTTCCGTTGTTGTCGGCGTAAACGCATTTGGCGTTGCACAGGCATTTGACCTTGAAGGCAACGATGTTACCGCAACCGCAGCCGATGCTGTTGCCGCCGCTGTTGCAGCTGCACCCGCAACCGCAACCGCAAACCTTGAAGCAAACCTTGCAACCGTAACCAACTCCTTCCCCGAAGGCGCAGTAATTACCCCTGTTGAAGGTCTTGGAACTTTCTCTGACATTGCTGCAGCATTTACTGCAACCGTTGGCGAAGAAACCCAGTACGCTGTTATCACCCAGCCTCTTGGCTATGGCGATGAAGCAATGAAGATGCTTGTTGTATTCAACGCAAACGGCGAAGTTCTTGCATACAAGACCCTTTCCGAAATGATCATCCACGGCGAATATTACGCAGATCATCAGCTTACTGACGAAAGCGCATATAAAGCACAGTTTGTTGGCCTTACCGAAGCAACCTATTCCGACGATATGACCCTTATCGGCGGCGCTACCATGACCGCAAACGCAGTTGCAAGCAACTTCCGCAGCGCGTTCGAAGCTTTCAATCTCATTAAGGAGGTTGTTGCATAATGAAAAAATTAGGAATCCTTCTTAAAGGTATTATTAAAGAGAACCCCGTTCTCGTACTTCTTCTTGGCGCATGTCCCACTCTTGCAACCACTACCGGAGTTATTTCCGCACTTGCAATGGGCATTGCCGCAACCGCAGTTCTTATCTGCTCCAACATCGTAATTTCCATGCTCCGCAAGGTTATTCCGGACAAAGTTCGCATTCCCTGCTACATTGTTGTTATCGCAGGTTTTGTTTCCGTAGTACAGATGCTTATGCAGGCATACTTCCCGGATCTTTACGATATGCTTGGCGTTTACCTTGCACTTATCGTTGTTAACTGCATCATTCTTGGCCGTGCAGAAATGTTCGCACGCAAAAACGGCGTTATCGATTCCGCACTTGACGGCATCGGCATGGGCCTTGGCTTTACCCTTGCTCTTGTTGCAATGGGTTCCATCCGCGAAATCATCGGCGCAGGCACCTGGGCAGGAATTGAGCTTACCGCTCTTAAACCTTATGCAGTTTCCATCGTAACCGCAGCACCCGGCGGCTTCCTTGTATTCGGCTGCCTTATCGCACTTGTTAATAAACTTACTGCCGGCAAAGGCAAAAAAGAGTTTTCCTGCGAGGGCTGCCCCAACGCTTCTTCCTGCGGCAAAACTTCCTGTGAATCTGAGGTAAAGGAGGACGAAAATAAATGATTAAAGATCTTATTGTAATCCTTATGAGTGCCGTTCTTGTTGATAACTATGTTCTTAACAAATTCCTCGGCATCTGCCCCTTCCTCGGCGTTTCCAAAAAATCCGATCAGGCTGTGGGCATGGGCGTTTCCGTTATTTTTGTAATGCTTGTTGCAACCGCTGCAACCTGGCCCATTCAGACTTATCTTCTTGATCCCAACGGTCTTGGATATCTTCAGACCATTGTATTCATCCTTGTAATTGCAGCTCTTGTTCAGTTTGTAGAGATCTTCCTTAAAAAGTTCATCCCCGCACTGCACAAATCCCTTGGTGTATATCTTCCTCTTATCACCACCAACTGCGCTGTTCTTGGTGTTACCATCAACAACATCAGCGATGGATACACTTTTGTTGAATCCATGGTCAGCTCCCTTGGCTGCGGACTTGGCTTCCTTCTTGCGATGTGGATTTTTGCCGGCGTAAGAAACCGTCTTGAAGAATCCGATGCTCCCGAATGCTTTAAAGGTATGCCTATTACCCTTGTAGCAGCATCCATTGTTTCCGTTGCCTTTATGGGCTTTGGCGGAATTATTGATAAACTCTTCGCTTAAGGAGATAATAAAAGATGACTGAAGTAATTATGAGCGCGACCCTTGTTACCGCCGGACTTGGCCTTGCCTGTGCAATTCTTCTTGTACTTGCAGATATTTTTATGGGTGTTAAAACCAACCCCATAGAAGCAGAAGTCCGCGACTGTCTTCCCGGTGCAAACTGCGGCGCATGCGGCTTTTCCGGCTGCGATGCATACGCAAAAGCACTTGCAGAAAACCCCGGCACCGAAGCAAACCTCTGCCGTCCCGGCGGCGAAGCCACCACTGCGGCGATTTGCAAAATCCTCGGCGTAGAGGCCGAAGCAGCACAGCCCCTTACCGCATTTGTTCATTGCGGCGGCGACTGCCACAAACAGGTATATAAAGAAATTTATCAGGGTCTTAACTCCTGCGCTGCCGCAAAAATGCTTTACGGCGGCAAAGGTGCCTGCCTCTATGGCTGCCTTGGCTGCGGCGACTGCGCAACCGTTTGCACCAACGATGCTATCTGCATTGTTGACGGCGTTGCAAAAGTTGATCCCAGAAAATGCGGCGGCTGCGGCCTTTGCGTTGCAAAATGCCCTAACCACGTAATTTCTCTTGTTCCCAAAGCAGAAAAAGCAGTCATCACCTGCTCTAACCACGAAAAAGGCGCAGTTGTTCGCAAAGAATGTCAGAACGGTTGTATCGGCTGCATGAAGTGCCAGAAAAACTGCCCCGCAGAAGCAATCACCGTTGTTAACGCCCTTGCAACCATAGATTATGATAAATGCATCGGCTGCGGCAAATGTGTTGCGGACTGCCCCGTGGGCTGCCTTGAAATGCTTAACGCATAATAAGCAAAATCTCTTTAAAGGAAAAACGCTCCGCCGCTTTTTAAAGCGGCGGAGCGTTATAAAAACTTGATGAATATGTTCAAAGATAAAAAAACAAGAAACGATATTGTTCTTGCGCTTGCGGTTATTATTGCCGCGGCCGGAATATGGCTTTTTTCCGAACTTGTTAAAGAAGAAGGCGCTTTTGCCGTTGTTACGGTAAAAGGGATCGAAACCGCAAGATATCCTTTGGATACCGATGCGGAAATCCGTCTGGAATCCGAAAACGGCGGATACAATATTCTTATTATAAAAGACGGCAAAGCGGACGTTACCGAAGCTTCGTGCCCGGATCACGTCTGCGTTGATCAGCGTGCGGTGGGACGCACCGGCGAAGCCATCACCTGTCTTCCCAACAAAACAGTTATCACCATAGAAGGCTTTGAAGAAGCTGAAGTTGACTTTGTATCTTAAAAGGAAATTATGAAAACGAAAAAAGTTGCTATGCTTGGGCTTACCATTGCCCTTGCAATGATAATGTCGTATATAGAGGCTCTTGTTCCCCTTTCCTTTGCTGTTCCGGGCATCAAAATGGGCCTTGCAAATATAGTTATAATCTTTGTGCTCTATAAAATCGGCACCAAAG
>SVNB01000010.1 GCA_015067125.1 Oscillospiraceae bacterium | reverse complement strand
AGCCTATCTCCATACGGCAAAGATTTTATATAATTTTCCATCCATTCCCAATCAGGAATATAGCCTTCATCGGAATATTTTTTGTCTTCATCCAAAACGGGAGAACCGTTTATATGGTGTCGAACAGGTAATTCGATAACCATATTTGAAGCTTCAGCACTATATACGGCTCTTCCATACGAAAATTTATATTGTTCTTGTTTTAAAACAGTTGAAATAAACATTCCTATATATTGATTTAAAGCAAATTTGGGTTTTAGAATATTTACTCTGCCATGGCTTACTGCAAAAAAATCATCCTTTTGATAAAATGAATTTCCAAACATATCAATGGTAATCATATTTCCATTGAAAACTTCAGCTTTTCCATCACCTTTCTCATCTATATATCCGATGATACCGTTGTTACTTTCCCCAGATGAAACCAAGGGTATATTACCTAAATCAACATCGTCAATTTTTATATCGCCTTTTGAAAGAAACACATCGAAAAGCTTTTCAACCGTAAACTTCTTCCAATAATTTACTTTTAATTCCGGAATTTCTTTTGCCTTGTTTTTTGTAGTAAGCGGTTTGTGATGGAGAGTTTTTATATAATTTTCCATCCATTCCCAATCTGGAACATAGCCAGTTTCGGAATATTTTTTAGAAGCATCAAAATAATGCGTACCATCGGGGTTGTATTTAATAGGTAATTTGATTTCAGTGTTCCTTAAATGTGTTTTCCATTTTCTGCCGAAAGAATATTTAGGTCTTTCTTGACAAAGAACGGTCGCAATAAACAAACCATTATATTCATTTAGATTTTCGTTATAACCAGCAACAATATCAGTTGTTCCTATAAAGTCAACGTCCATATAGTTTGCGTACCCAACAGAACCTTGTCCGTTACAAATGAATATAATACAATTCCCTTTTTGTAGTAATGCTTCATCTTTCGCACAATGAACCATAACACCGTTATCATCTTTTTTAGCACCTACATAAAAACATTCGTTACCATCCTCAAGCATACCTTGATTGGCCTTTCCATTCTCTAATTTAAAAAGTTTCCCTATCGTAAATGCTTTCCAATTTTCCACATCAAGATTCATATATCCTACCTTCTTTCATCAAATAAGCAAGATAATTATTTAATGTTCGTTGGAAATCATCCTGAGAAAGTTTGCTGTAATCAGTTTTCATATATGCTTCGCAAAGCCATTCTGATTTTCCGTCCACCACAGCAGTAGAGGACTTTCCATCTATAGCTTCTTTGTTGTTGAAAAGATAGAGCCACTCTTCTTCGATTGCTTTCCATTTGGAATTATTGTTTTCATCGAATTGTTCAATTCTTCCGAGATTTTTCTTCTTTTTGAAGCCATCGTCTTTGCAGTATCCAAAGAAGGTTTTATTAACTGTCCCATCCGGTTTTTTATGCGGTTTTCCTAATGTGAACAACATGCAACAAGCAGAAGCAGAAGCACCCGGATAGAAAATTTCGTTAGGAAGTGTAAATACTGCCTCAAGAGTATTATTTTTGAGCATATTTATTTTTTCATTTTCGATAATTGTGCTTGTTCCTATCGCGGCAGATACAGGAAGCAATACAGCAAGCTTAACGGTTTTTCTTGGTTGGCCGCTACTTTCGCGTTCTTTATTCATCTCTGCTATAACATCAGAAAGATAATGAATAAATACAAAACCCTTGGTTGGGTCTTCCTTACCGTCTTTTGCTTTTCCCCAATCTTTTTTATATTTTGCAGGAATTCCGATTGGTTTTGCATTATAAGGAGGGTTCATTAAAACTATATCCGGATCAGCAATTTTAATAAATGCCTTGCAATCAAAACAGCTACCGAATTTAATGTTTGAATTTCCGTCACCATGGATCAGCATATTGGTTGTAGAAAGACCATAAGCTTTTTCTTCGACTTCAATACCATAAATATGTTCTTTTTTAACAATTTCTTGTAAAGCTTTTGCTTCTTCCTCGGTTTTATCTCTGCTGCAATCGGCGAGTTCTTTAACCATGGCCTGAACAAGGAACGAACCGCTGCCGCATGTTATATCAAGTACACGTTTTGTTCTGTCAACCTCAGTCAGTCTGCACATAAATTCGGTTATATGGTCCGGAGTGAATGCCTGGTTTTTATCAGCTTTTCCGGTATATTTATTAAATGCAATGAAAAACAGGTTGAGGATATCCTGACCTTCAGAACTGTTTATATCAATATATTTGTAAATATCCATAAGGATAGTATCCAAAATTTTAATCCAGTTTTCAATTGAAAGCTTCTTAACCTTTTGGTCATTAAGAACATTTTTCTGAAGGAGCTCTATTTTCTTTGCCTTGTTATCAGACCCATCAAGCAAACTTTCTAATGTGGCCTCAATGGCAGCGCGAAGCTGCTTGCCATCTATCATTACAGACCAATAGGCGTCTAACGCTTTCTTTAGCTCTTCGTCAATCTTTTTTGCACCAAATCTTTCCACCAACATTTTGAGGTAGAGGAGGGTAGTTCCAACAAACTGGCTGCGGAGTCTTTCATCTATATCCATTTTATGGAGCAACTCATTTAAATCATAAGTATTTTTTAATACCTTTTCTCTATCGTTTTGCTTGTTGGTTTCAAACAACTTGACATAATGTTCCATACTGTCAAGTACAGTTTCGCTTTGTAAAACGTGCTCATCATCGACAACGGACTTCCAAACTTTGATATCATTGTTATTTGTGTTTGCGAGAATTGCAATTATTTTCTTTCCGGGATGCAGAGCTTTTTCTTCCTGTAAATATTCATCAAGCTGTGCTTCATCGGACTGTCTAAAAATCTGCTTGGTTTCAACAAGAACGACAACATCGTCTTTTTCAAAACGAATGTCGAGTTTATAATGTGAAAAACCATGTCCTAAAGCGCTCTCAAGATTTGCTCTGGAACCAGCTTCTTGAATGTAACTATATTCTCCGCCTTCGATGTTAGATGTTATATATGCATTACCGATACGCTCAATCATATCATGTCTTGTCATTTGATGTTACCCCCGATTTCTCTTTCTTTTAAATACTTTTCAGCAGCTTCATTAAACAAATCAGCCATACTATGCATGTTTTTATCATACACAATAGTCGCTTTTAGTTTATTGAATAACTCGGGATCCATTCGGAATTGGACTTGTTTGGTTCTATTTGCTTTGTTTTCTTTGACCAAAAATATCACCTCTAAAATGATATCATTATATCTTGATATAATGATATCATTTTGTATAAAAAAGTCAATAATTTGCGATAAAAAGGCAAAAAAATAACCGCCCCGTTTTCACGAGGCGGTTGTTCTTTTATCTTTCTGTTTCTTTTTTCTTCTTAAGATTTTTAAGAATATCATTCACATTTGCGGTGTTGGTAACTCCAGGATAATCTTGTTCAAAGTTTATGAGCAGCCCTTTTGCCTTGGATTCTTCGGCGCTGATTTCATCATAAGCCTTTTCAAAATTTCCTTTTTCCATCGCTTCCTGAATAAAGTTTTTGGAATCCTCGGAAATCTTCTCCCAGCTTCCATACAAATCAGTTACAGCCTTATCTATTCTACCCATCGCGATAGGTTCGCCACGTTTTTCGTGTTCCGCAAGAATTCCGATTACGTCCGAAAGGTCTTTTTTATATTTTCTTCCGGAGCAAAGTTTCATAGCTATAAGGTATTCCGCAGAAACTGTACGGACCGTGAGCACATTGGAAAATTCCCTGTAATAAACGGAATACTGGTCGAGTTTTGAAGAATAAGAATCCGTTTTCATGAAATCGGCATTGAGCCAGCCGTTGGGAAGATTATACTTATCACCCACATGGTTTACAGCTTCTTTCATGGAAGAAACCGCATGGATAACGGCATCAACGTCGGTAGTCATTTCCCTGAAACCGTAGCTTGCAAGGATTGCAGCGCCGCCGATGAGAATGATTTCTGCCGGCATACTTTTGCCGTTTATCTTTTTGTATTCTTTACCAAGCTCTTTGAGATAGGTGTTGAGGTTTTCTTTTGTAAAATAATTTGAATTTTCAGATGACATTTCGTACCTCGCTTTCTATGATGTTGAATCTCATAAATTCGGGTATTGCTTCTTTTTTGGATTTTTCTTTTGCATAATCGCTGTCCGAAGCGGCGGAAATAGCTATAACACTTGATGGATAAATGGTTTCGCTCAAAGACTGCTTGCGGAGGTCGGTGAATTCATCACAAAGCGGAATGTTATTTATACGGCTGATATAATCAAGCATTGCAAGAAGATAAAAGCTTTCCGGATACCATTTACGGTCATAATATTCTCTTATGTCATTGCTTTCAAGAGTTTCTATAATGAAATCAATGTCGCCAAGTTCTTTAAGTCTGTGGCAAACATTGCTTTTGAAAAGCTCAAAACTGCTGCGCTTAACAAAGCATGGCGCAAGCAAATCTTCCATTGAAATTTCAAGTTCCTTTGAAAGACGATAAACCGTTTCAGCGCTGCATTTTTCAAGCTGAGTCTTGCCGTTTATAATATCCGTAAGGGTAGAATAGGGTATTCCGCTGTTTTTGGACAGACGATATTTGGTTATGTTTTTCTTTTTCATAATTTCGTTAATAGTCAATTAAATCACCTGCCTTAATCATATTATAACGGTGTACCGTTATAATGTCAATAATATTATATTGCCCAAGTAATCAAGGTAAGTATCATTTTTAATTAAAAACAGTTTTTAAATCATATAACCCATACTATTAGTATAAAAATAATTTTACTATTCTTATGGTTAGTATGTTCATTTTTGTTTTGCACCGTGCTAAAATAGTGTTGTAAACAAAGCGAGGTGCTGAAAATGATAATAAAACTGTCCGAAAACATAAAAACATTCCGTAAAGAAAGAAAAATGACTCAAGAACAATTAGCAGAAGCCCTTGGAGTAACCGCTGGTGCGGTGTATAAATGGGAACGAGATTTCTCCACTCCGGATATTGTTCTTATCATGGAGCTTGCAGATTTATTTGGAGTTTCTGTCGACGTTCTTCTTGGTTACGAATGGAAAAACAGTGACGCCGGAGCTGCTCTTGATGAAATAAAAAGGCTCTCTGAAAAACGAGATTATTCCGAAGCATCTTCAAAAGCTGAAAAAGCCATTAAAAAATATCCGAATAATTTTGACATCGTCTATCAAAGCGCACTTATGTACCTTTCAAAAGGCGAAAGCAACCATGACGAAAAGGCATATTCACGGGCGATTGAACTTTTTGAACATGCGTGTGAATTGATTTCTCAAAATACCGATGCAAGTATCAGTGAAACTTCCATTCGCACTCAAATTGCAAAAACTTACCTTTGGCTTGGAAATCATGAAAAAGCTCTTGAACTTCTGAAAAAATATAACGTCTGCGGAATAAACAATGCCTTTATAGGTATGATCCTTGCGGATTTCCTGCACGATAATACAGAGTCAGAAAAGTACCTTGGTAAAGCGGTTAGCTCCTGCCTTTCTGATCTTGATTATGCAATGATAGGTTATGCAAATGTGTTTTTTAAAAACAAAGATTATGATACAACTTTGGATTGTATCCGCTGGTTGAGAAACGCTTTTCGTGGAATCCAGCCGGAGGAAAAACTATGCTATTTTGATAAATACGACTGTGTTCTTCTTGAAACGATGGCGGAAGTTTATTGCTTTAAGATTCAGCTGGAAAACGCAAGAAAGTATCTTCGAATGGCGCTTGAAAAAGCAAAAAAATACGATAAACATATAAACGAAATCAAGGGAGTGGAGCTTTATGACAGAATGCGCCTTGATTTTCAGCCGACTTATGATATTTACGGTGAAACAGCACTTGATTGCCTTAAACGAAGAATAAGCTATGGCGAAAGGCTTGAGGAAGATGATGAAGATATTCCGTATATGCTTGAAATCTGGCGCGAAGAGTTTAAGGAGGTGTTCCCGAATGAGCAATTATAAATCTGTCATTAAAAAGAATTTTTTGAGTATTTCGGGAGTTTTGATTCTAAATATAATTGCTTCTCTCGCAATGGTTTTTGCAGGCTATTCCCTTTCTTTTCTTGTCACCGCCTATGAATATGAAGGTGACAAAATAAAGGCTCTTACCATTACTTTTTTAATTGAGCTGATAATCTGGATAACTGCAATGGGAATATACTATATCACGTGTATTTCTCAAGCAAAGCTTCAGCAAAAAATCAAAAATGACCTTCGCAGAATCATCGGAGAAAAAATCTCCACTTTGGATTACAGAGAGTTTGTCGAAAAAGATAGCGGAAACTACGTTTCATGGCTTACCAATGATGCAGAGCAGATTTATAGTCAGTCTTTCTCGTCTCTTTTTTCAGCAGTGGAAAATTTGTCTGCGGCAGTTTTTTCATTGGGTGCATTATTTTTACTCAGCTGGGAAATAGGTGTAGCCGCTATTATTCTTCTTGTTTTGATTTCCGTTTTGCCGCAGCTTGCAAACAAAAAACTGCAAAAGGTAAACGAAGCTCGCTCAAAGGCACTTGAAACTGGAACAGAAAGCTATAAAGATGTCATCATGGGCAGTTCGGTTTTCTTTCTTTCAAATTTAAAAGAAAGAATTGTTGAAAGAATTCTGTATGCATCAGAAAAATCAGAAAAGGTCTGCTTTCGTTACAATATAACCAACGCAACCGTCAGATCTTTTGTTATGTCAGTCAGTATGATTGGACAGATAGTGCTGCTTTTTGTAACTCTTCTTGCTGTTGTAGCAGGTTCCACAGCAACCGGTGCAGTGCTTTCCGTCGGGAACCTTTCCGGAAGTTTCTTTAATGGAGCAGGAGATATGGTCCAGGCATTTATGACCATTCGAGCTTCAAAACCGCTTTGGGAAAAATTTAAAAAAAGCGATACAAAATCAGCCAAAGAAAAAGTCAACATCAAAGAAATTCCCTCAATCAGTATTAAAAATCTTTCTTTTAGTTATGGTGAACGCAATATTTTTAAAGATATAAACTATACTTTTTCTGCAGGAAAAAAATATGCTCTTCTCGGCGAAAGCGGCTCCGGAAAAACTACTCTTGTGAAAACAATTCTCGGGCTGCTTCCGGAATACAGCGGTAATATTCTTTACGGAGATATTGAACAGCGCGATGTAAACCTTGAAAGCCTTTATAATAAAGTTGCTTATGTTGACCAACAGGTATATCTTTTCCAGGATACTCTGCGTTTCAATATTACCCTTGGCAAAGATTACAATGATGATAAAATTGCCGCAGTGCTTAAAAAATGCAAACTCGATGAATTTGTTGCTTCTCTTCCAAACGGACTTGATACCATAATTATGGAAAACGGTAAAAATCTTTCCGGAGGCCAGCGTCAGAGAATCGCCCTGGCAAGAAGTCTTATCAGGGAAGTTGAGTATGTCATTATGGATGAAGGAACGTCCGCACTTGACGAAGCCAACGCTTTGGATATTGAATCCGCATTACTTGAGGATAAAAAACTTGGAGTGATTATTATTACTCACAACTTAAGGGAATCTATTAAAAACAAATTGTCTGCAACATATTCATTATAAACAGCGGTTAAACAAAATTTCAAAAATGCACGCATTTTCATGCGTGCATTTTTCACTTGAAAAGCACCTCATTATAAACAATTTTTTCCGCCCGGTTCCTGATATTATTCATTCTTCCAACCCATTCCATTTGATTTTGCTTTTTGAGCATCTCATTTACGCCTTCCTGGTCTGCGAATTTCTTTATTAAATCATTGAGCATGGTTTGAGCACGGGTGTCAACCTCTGCGAGGTGCTTGTTGAGCACGCCAGTTGTGAGAAGATTTGTATAGAAAACTTTGCGGTGCTTTTTGATGAAATGCAGATAACGCTGACCCCAGATTCCGATTTCAAATTCTTCTTCAGCGGGTAAAAGGTCGGGGAGATAATAATCTCCCCGCAGCGTATAGCTTATCCCGGTTTTCTCGTTTGTATAATACTCTTTCATCTTTCATAATCTCCTTTCTTTTTGTTTCGTTTAGGCTGTTCATGTTTAATTTCCGGTTGAGACGGTTTCTTCGGTCCGATGGTTATTTCCCACTGAGAAGGTTTATCCTCCTCAGCTTTTTGAACAGCCTTTTCCGGCGGTTTTATGATTTCTTCGATAAATTCCATTATTTTCTTTGGTGCGATTTTCAAAGCTTCAAGGAACGGTTTGCATTTCTTTTTCAGCTCGTTAAGTTCGTCCTCCAGGAATGAAATCTTATCGTTTTTCTGTTCAATAACAGTTTTTTGCTTCGCGATTTCATATCGATTCGCAATACCTTCTTTTGCAAGAGTGGTAAGCTTTTCATAATCCTCGGCGGACATTTGGATTTTGCCGAGGATTTTTTTCTTTACGATTTCATCAATTTGCTCCGTTTCTATTTGTATAGGTTTGATTTCGGCAAGAGCTTTTTCTGCTTTCTGCGCTTCGTATTCTGCTTCAAGAAGTCTGCGCTTATCCTTTTCGATTTGATGTTGCAGAGATGAAAGATGTTCCGCAGTGCTTCCTTTTTCGCCGCGTTCAAAGTTGCGGAATCCTGCGTTCTGCATATATTCCCAGAACTTATCCTGCAAGATGGAATAGGAATAGTTGTAATACATATTCCCGTTTTCATCAGTAACTTTTTCGGAATACCATTTCTTTGAATGGCTTACCTGCATTTCTATTCTCTTGACCTTGCCTACCAGGGATTTATCTTTGCAGCGTTTTGTCCAGCGCACTTCCTTTTCCACAACCGGTAGAGCCATAACATGCATGTGATAGTGATAATAAGTGTTTATCTCATCGGAAAGGCCGAGGTTCACCTCGTCGGCGTGCATAACCGCAGAAAGGATATATTCGCTTCCGTAAAGCTCTTCCGCAAAGTGGAAAGCTTCTTCATAGAATTTCTTTGCAAATTCGTAACCGCCGTTCTGGTAAAAATACTGTGTATTTACATCGAAGATAAGCTCATTAAAAATCGGGGAATCTTTTTTGATATTCCATAATGAGGCTTTACCTTCTTTTATCATTTCATTAAGCTTTTCGGTGTAGGTCATATCGCAGGATTTGAAATGTATGTTGTTTTCTGTCTGCGAAAGATCCACGTTCATGTTTGAATAATTTTCATTTTTTCTTTCAATGTGGCGTTCGAATTTTTCAACGTTCTGTCGTGTTCTCTTTTCAACTCGGACCACACTGAAGTTTACGCTCATGGCAAGCACTCCCTTCGTCGAATCATCGTTTTTCGTTACGCAGCTTTTTCAAAGTGCGTAACCCACTATGACACTTTCGGTTATCCGAAAGATGTCAGTGGGCTCTCCGAGGGGGATACAGGGCGCTGCCCTGCTTACTGCGGTAAGCCACCCGGCAGAGCTGCCTTTTGAAAAGGACACCCTGCACCCCGCCTAAACTTTGAGCCACCGGCTGAAAAGAATCAGCCGTGTCGATGAGTGACGATGGTGACGGTCTTTTCTCGGGCGGTAAATCATCGTCACCACCGTCACGGACCGTCACGCAGTCGGTTCCTGAAGGACCAGTTTTATGGTTCTTCCGTCATGACTGCGTTTGCTTTCATAATAAATTCCGTAATCTTTTAATAATCTTCCTGCGTTCACATTCAGTTTCCGTGACAAATGGTTTGGAAGCATCTGAACGCCCAGGGCGTTTGCAAGTTCCGTAGAAGTTCCTGTCCAGGTTGGATTTTCGGTTGTTATAAACTGAGAAATCTGTTCCAGCAAAGGTTCCGGAGATTCTTTCCAGAGTTCCGTTTCAGCCCGGTCAAATTCCCACAAAAGCGTTTTTTCGTTACGTTCAAGATAGATTGTCTGTTCCGGCTGATCTCTTCCGGTAACATCAAGGGTTGCTCTGTTGTCGGTGCGTTTTTCCTTGCTGAAAACAAATGCACCGTCTGCCGCTCCGAGCAGACCGTTGGTTCCGGAAATCATATCGAACTTATCTTCCGACGGAAGTTTCCTCACATGGTGAACTGTAACAATGCAAACTCCGAATTCATCGGATATTTTCTTTGCGTTGGCTATAAGTTCATAATCTTTCGCGTAGCTGACCTGGATTTCCGCTTCACGGACTTTCTGCAAAGTATCGATGATTATAAGGGTCACATCCGGATGTTTTTTGATGAACCCTTTCAGCTGATCCTCAAGTTCCTTCCCGAAAACTCCTGCGGAAACCGAAAGATAAAAATCGTCAGAACTTTCTTCGCCGAACATTCTGTAAAGCCTTTGCTGAAGCCTTGGATAGGTATCCTCAAGAGCAAGATAGAGAACCGAACCTTTTGTCACATTCATATTCCAAAGGCTTTTTCCCGTGCTCACGTGATAACCAAGTTGTAGCATCAGAAAACTCTTGCCGAGCTTTGATGCTCCGGCGATTATATAGGTTCCGGGATAAAGCAGACCGTCGATAATCGGCGGTCTGCTCAAATAAACGTTCTCATAAAGCTCGCTCATGGTAACGGTGCTTAAGGGCTGGAAGAGGTCCTCGTTCAAAGGTTCCTCTTCCAAAAGTTCCACGGTCTTGCCAAAATCATTAAAATCGTTTATACTGTAATTGCAATCTTGCGATGGCTGTTCCGTATCTGCGCCAACAGATACATTTGGAACAGTCATTATTTTTTTGTCCAATTTACCTCACCTTCTTTTGGAAATTCATCATTACAGATGCATTTTCCTTCGAAGCCGGGTTCTGATAAATTTCGGTTGCTTTCGGTTATTTCCAAAAGCTGTTCAAGCAGGTTTATACATTCGTTTACAGTCTCCGTCCGGTCTGTTTCATCAAGCCGCAGCCGAAGTTTTTTGATTTCAACGCTCAGCCGGTCGCTCTGGAACTTTCCGGCGGAAATTAAAATTTTTTGGTGCAGAAGTGATTTTATGAAGTATTCGCCTTTTGGCATTCCGCAAACGGTTATCCTTGCTTGAATCCGGTCGTATTCGTCCTGGGTAACGTGGAAATTTATACATCGGCTTCGGGTTCTGCTTCTGTTTTTCTCTGCCATGCAAAATCCTCCTTATAAACTTTTTCCAGCTTATCGGAAATAGCTTTCTGCTTGTTGGGATAAAGGTGAGCGTATATGTTGAGGGTTGTTTCGACTTTTTCGTGTCCAAGCCTTTCCGCCGCCTCAAGAGGTGTTACGCCCATTTCCATAAGCAGGGCACAGTGTGAATGCCGTAAATCATGGATTCTGATTTTTTTGATTCCAGCCTTTTTGGCGCCTTTTGCCATTTCTCTTTCAAGATGGTTCTTTGACATAAAGAAAAGTCTGTCGTCCTTTTCCATTCCCAAAAATCCGTTTATATAATCTTTTATATCCGCAAGCAGAAAATCCGGAGCGGAAATCACCCGGTTGCTTTTTGGAGTTTTCGGTGGGGTTATAACCTCTTTTCCTTTGATTACATGAAAGGATTTTGTGATACTGATTGTCTGGTTTTCAAAATCAATATCCCCGGGAGTAAGGGCAAGAAGTTCGCCGATCCTCATGCCTGTCCAGAATAGAACCATGAATGCGGTGTGTGCACGCTGGTTATCCATAAGGGCATCGGAGAATTTTTCAAACTCGTCTTTAGTCCAGAAGTTCATTTCTTCGGCATAGTTTTTTCCTATGATTCCGGCTTTTCTTGCCGGGTTGCTTTTAAGGTCATAGAAGTTTACGGCAAAGTTGAAAATTGTGGAAAGCTGGTTGTGAATTGACCGCAGATAGGTGGGTTTATAACCCTGGGAAATCAGCTCGTTCTGCCATTTTCGCACATCTGCGGGGGTTATTTCATTCATTTTCTTTTTGCCGAAATAGGGAAGGATTTTTGTTTCTATGATATGACCTTTGTTTTCCATAGTACTTTCCCTGATACGGTTTTTAGCATCGTCACGGTAGAGATTCAGGAATTCCTCGAAAGGCATTGTCAAATCTGCCTGTTGGGTTAAAAGGAACCGTCGGAGCCATTCTTCCGCTTCGTGCTTGGTGTTGAATCCGCGTTTTGTGGATTTCTTTCTGTTTCCCTGCCAGTCGGTATAACGGTACTGAATATACCATTTTCCGGTGGTGGGATCCCTTTTTGCTGCCATAGAATCACCTCCTTATGAATTGTTGCAGCCGTAGTACTTTTCGTGGAAGTATGCTTTCGGAACTTTGCCGGCAACGATGATGTAGCCTTTCTTTTTGAGTTCCTTGTTCATTTCCCGCATGATCTTATAGGTTGTGCTGACGGAAAGTCCAAGCATCTCCGCAACTTCGTTTACATCGTAATAAAGTTTTTCAGAAGTACTCATTCGATTCACCTCCTTTCGGTGTTTATTTTAGTGTTGCGACCTCGCTACACAATTATATTGTAGCGACATCGCAACATTTTGTCAATTATATTTTTTAATGTTTACAAATATTTAATTTTTTCAAAAGTATGGATTTTTGATATACGGTGTGGTAAAATAGTAGCGAAGTGACTACAAAAGGAAGGATTTGTTGTTATGACCATAGGGGAAAGGATTAAGTTTTTCAGAAAATCGAGAGGAATAACACAATCACAACTTGCAAAACTTTCGGGTGTGCATCCGGTTTCTGTAAGAAAATATGAAACAAATAAGATGGTTCCGCAGCCCGAACAAATCAGAAGAATTGCTGACGCTCTGGCTGTAAGTTATTACGCCATAGCCGGAACAGAAAGCCTTGGAACGCTCGAAACGAACGGTGACCTTGTAGGTTTTATAATTATGCTTTGTAAAAGCGGTATTATTGAATTCATCGGTGAAAAGGACGAAAGAAACAGATTTAATCCCGAAACTGCAAGAATTAGAATAAATCCAATAATCAGCGGACATTTTTCTGCATTTATGAAAGACGAAAAAATTGAAGCCAAAGAGCTTACCTTTAAGCTTGAATATGCAAGCGAATGGGAAGATCTTGTACATTGGGCGAGCATTTATTTCGACTGCATGGAAACCGTTGAGAAATATAAAGACCGCGAAAATGAACCTGCCATTAAAGCCGTAAATGATGAAATAAGACAAGGATTTGAACTCATCGAAATGAAAATACAAAACTCCAATATTCTTCTCGATACGACCGACGGTCTGAAAATCAAAATCAATCCTAACTACAATTTATAAAAAACAAAAAACACCCCAAATAACGGGGTGTTGTACTCAAAATGCACTCAAAGGCAAAAAAATAACCCCGGAAACCTTGATTTTACAAGGCTTCCGGGGATTTTTCATTTTATTCCCACTCAATGGTTCCGGTGGGCTTGGGTGTAAGGTCGTAAAGCACGCGGTTGATGCCTTCCACTTCGGTTACAATGCGGTTTGTAACTTTGTGAAGAACCTCGTAAGGGATTTCTTCGATGGTGGCGGACATAGCGTCTTTGGTGTTGACCGCACGGATAATTGCAGGCCAGCCTTCGTAACGGCTTTCGTCCTTTACGCCAACGCTTTTGATATCGGGAATAATTACAAAATACTGCCATACTTTTTCTGCAAGGCCGCAGTTTGCAAATTCTTCACGAAGAATTGCATCTGCTTCGCGAAGGGCCGCAAGACGGTCGCGTGTGATGGCGCCAAGGCAGCGAACGCCAAGGCCCGGGCCCGGGAACGGCTGACGGTAAACCATGCCATGAGGAAGTCCAAGAGCTTCGCCCACTACGCGAACTTCGTCTTTAAAGAGAAGTTTGATGGGTTCAACAAGTTCAAATTTAAGGTCTTCGGGAAGGCCGCCCACGTTGTGGTGGCTTTTTACTGCTTTTTTGCCTTCTGCCGCTTTTATACTTTCAAGAATATCGGGATAGATGGTTCCCTGCGCAAGAAATTCCACACCCGCAAGTTTGCGTGCTTCTTCTGCAAACACTTCGATAAATTCTTTGCCGATGATTTTTCTTTTGCTTTCGGGATCGGAAACTCCTGCAAGAAGATCAAGAAAACGGTCGGTCGCATCGATGTAAACAAGGTTTGCGTCAAGCTGATTTTTGAAAACCTCGATTACGTTTTCAGATTCGTTTTTGCGCATAAGGCCATGGTTTACGTGAACGCAAACAAGCTGTTTGCCAATGGCTTTGATAAGAAGCGCGGCAACAACAGAAGAATCCACTCCGCCGGAAAGTGCAAGAAGAACCTTTTTATCGCCTACCTGAGCACGGATTTCTTTAACCTGCTCTTCGATAAAAGCTTCTGCAAGTTCCGGTGTGGTGATGCGTTCCATATTTTCCGGACGGATACTGCTGGACATTAAAAATTCCTCCCATATAACAGAGTTAAATTAATAAAATTATTATACTCGCATAAACCGCGCTCTGCAATATTTTTTATTTAAAAATAAAGATTTTCTTCCTTCATATTGACAAATATATGCATAATATGGTTTAATCTATTTAAAGAAATTTTTAAATAGATTGGAGGAAGGCGCTTGGCACTGCACGAGGTTCTTTCTGCCCTTGCAGATGAAACGCGGCGCGCCGTTTTGCAAAAACTGCGCGAAGGAAAAATAAGTTCCGGCGATCTTGCCGATGCGGTTGGACTTTCTCCGCAGGCGCTTTCGTATCATCTTGCAAAGCTTAAAAAAGCCGGACTTATTTACGAAACGAAAGAAAAAAATTTTATTTATTACGAACTGGATTTAACCGTTCTTGATGAGGCCATAGTCTGGATCAGTACTTTGAAAGGAGAGAAAAACGATGAAAAATAAAAAAACTCTGTATTTTATTCTGATGTTTCTTCCCCTGCTTGTGACCCTTATTACTCTTCCCTTTTTGCCGGAATCAATTCCCGCTCATTATAATTTAGCCGGAGAAATCGACCGCTGGGGCAGCAAATACGAATCCCTGATTTTTCCCGTATTTATCATAGGTATTGGCTTTTTTATGCTGTGGATGGCAAAAGTTTCCGCAAAACAGGAAGAAAACGGCAAAAACAACGAAAAAATTGTTTTTTATACCGGAATGGGTCTTTCTGCTTTTTTCACCGTTGAACACTGTTATTTTCTCTATAAGGATTTTGCGGCGGCAAAAAGTATGAGTTTTTCCGGCACCGGGGATGTAAACCAGCTTATATGCATACTGCTTGGAATAAGCCTTGTCATTATGGGAAATTTTATGCCAAAGCTTCGCAACAACTCCATAATCGGCCTGCGAACTTCCTGGAGCACAAAAAATGATATCACCTGGAAAAAATCCCAGATTTTTGGCGGAATTTCCTTCATCATCGGCGGTGCGCTTATGATTATCGCCGGAATTTTTATGGAAGGCTATACCGCCATGTGCGTTGCCCTTGGAATAATAATAATCTGCACAATAGCCGGCACCATATACAGCTATATTGCGGCAAAAAAATATTAACCGCTATAAAACCCGCTCCGGAAGAATTCTTCCGGAGCTTTTTTATACGCAAAATAAAATACTCCCATAATTCAACATTCTGTTGAAAGTCCCGCTTTTCGACTGTATAATATTCACATATAAAAAGGGGGCGGAACTTTGGAAGATAAAAAAAGCAGTTTCTGCGCCGCGGTAAAAGCGGCTTTTCCGCATACCATACCGGTTATGACCGGATATGTTTTTCTTGGAATTCCATACGGAATATATATGAACGTTTCCGGCTTCAGCTTTGTTTACCCGATGATAATGTCCATTGTGATTTTTGGCGGCAGTCTGGAATTTGTGGCGGTAAGCATGCTTCTTTCCGCGTTTGCTCCTGTTCAGACCTTTTTTATGGCGCTGATGATACAGGCAAGGCACCTTTTTTACGGCCTTGCCATGCTGGAAAAATACAGGGGTATGGGCCTTAAAAAACTCTATCTTATCTTTGCCCTTACGGACGAAACTTTTTCCGTCAACTGTTCCGTTTCTGTTCCAAAAGGCATAGACCGCGGCAAATTTTATCTTGCGGTTTCCGCTCTTGACCAAAGCTATTGGGTGTTCGGTGCCACCATGGGCGGGCTTTTGGGTTCGCTTATAAATTTTAATACGCAGGGCATAGAATTTGTTATGACAGCCATGTTTGTTGTTATTTTTCTTGAACAGTGGCTTAAAGAAAAAAAGCACCATACCGCCCTTATCGGAACTTTTTCCTCCATTTGCTGCCTTTTGCTTTTTGGCGCGGATTCTTTCATCATACCCAACATGGCCTGCATTTTCTGCCTGCTGACATTCTTTAAAAATCCCATAGAAAAGGCAGGTGGTCTGGAATGACCTTTTCGCAGGAAGTAATCACCATAGGAATGTGCATTCTGGCAACGCTTATCACGCGTTTTCTTCCGTTTATTGTTTTTTCCGGCAAAAAAGAAACGCCGCAGTTTATTCAATATCTTGGCAAGGCGCTTCCGGCGGCAATATTTGCCCTGCTTGTGGTTTACTGCCTTAAAGACGTAAGCCTTCTGGAAGGCAGCCGCGGCATTCCGGAGGCGATATCCATTGCGCTTGTAATCGGCCTGCACCTTTGGAAAAGAAAAATCCTTCTTTCCATTGCCGGCGGAACCTTATGCTATATGCTGCTTGTTCAGCTTGTATTTTAATTGCAAAACAAAAAGCCGTCCTGCACAAAAGCAGGGCGGCTTTGCCGTTTTTATCGCAAAAATTTCTGTTATCCTTCAAATCCCACAAGCACTCCGCCGCGCTCTGCATAAAAGCTGCAAAGCCCGCCGTTTGTGCCGATGGTCAGATTGCTTTTTGGAAATTCGGAAAGTATTTTTTCTTTAAGTATCTCCGCGGATTCCGGATTGAAGCAATGGTCTATTCTTACTTTTCCTCCGGAAAAACCGCGTTTTTTCATTTCGTCAAACATCGCTTCCAGCGTTTTTGCTTCCCCGCGGATTTTATGCAAAGGATCAAGAACGCCGTCTTTTGCGGCGCCAAGAATTCTTATTCCCAGAACACCGGCAATTTTTGCCACAGTCGGGTTAACCCTTCCGTTTCTTGCAAGGTTTGTAAGGGACTGAAGCGAAAACAGCAAATGGGTATTATCCATATATTCTTCAACGGAATTTTTTATTTCTTCAAAACTTTTTCCGCTTTCAAAGCCTTCTTTTATGTGCTCAATAATAAGCTGCATTTCCGGGCCGGTGGAAAGGCTATCCACAACAAAAACTTTTTTGCCGGAATTATTTTCCATATAGATTTTTGCGGCTTCCTCCGCGGCGGCATAGCTGCCGGAAAGGCGGCTTGTTATAGTAACCGCAAAAACCATATCCGCAGCGCCAAAAGCTTCCAGCCATTCGTTAACGTTCGGGCAGGAAGTGCCGGATCTTCCTTTGGTAACTTTTATTTCGTTTACCATCTGTTCAACGTCAAGCTTTTCGTCATCAATGTATTCCGACGCAGCTGTTATAATTTTAAGCGGAACGGTTTTATATTCCGCACCCGGCAGGCTGTAAAGATTGGAAGAAGAATCCGAAACTATTATATAATTCATAAAAAACTCCTTGAAAAATTGTGATAACCATATTTTAAACCATATTCAAAACCCTGTCAAGAGTTTTTTAAAAACCTGTTAACTATTGTTTACTTGACATCAAAGGTTTTATGATATAAAATACTTTTATATCCGGAAAGGGGTGTTTTTTATGACTGATACGGTAAAAGAAGAAATCAGAAGTTCCATAAAAGATTTTTCTCTTCCTCACTATAACGATATTCCAAACGTGGGGCTTTATCTTGAACAGGTGGTAAAATACGTTTCGGAATATCTTGAACCGCTTGAAAGTTTTTCCATAACCGGTTCCATGGTAAGCAACTATGTAAAAAAAGGCCTTGTGGAAAACCCTGTAAAAAAACAATATAACCGTGAACAAATCGCCTATATTTTCTTTATTGCGGTTGCAAAAAACGTGCTTTCTATGGAGGATATCCGCCTTTTGTTCGAAATGCAGCACAAAACATATACTCCGCAAAAGGCATACGATTATTTTTGCAGCGAATTTGAAAACGTGCTCGATTACGTTTTCGGCGTTAAAGAAAAGCTCGAAACCGTCGGTCACGATAACAACGATACCAAAACCATGCTGCGCAATACTATAATCGCCGTGGCTTATAAGGTTTATCTTGATAAATACCTTGCCGCGCTTCATACGGAAAACGAAGAAAAAACAGAATAAAAATAAGGGAGGCTTTTGCCTCCCTTTTTTATTCGCAGTAATGTTTTGCAAGGCCGCCTTCCGATGTTTCGCGGTAGTGGCTTTTTATATCTTTTCCGGTTTCGTACATGGTTTTTACAACCATATCGAAAGAAATTTTTCTTGTGTGGGTCAAAAAGTTTGCCAAAGAAATAGCGTTTATGGAACGCATTGCCGCAACGGCGTTGCGCTCTATGCACGGAATCTGCACAAGGCCGTCGATGGGATCGCAGGTAAGACCAAGCATATGTTCCATAGAAACTTCCGCGGCGTATTCTATCTGGTCAAGGCTCATGCCGCAAATTTCCGCAAGTCCGGCAGAAGCCATGCAGCAGGCGGTACCGATTTCTGCCTGGCAGCCGCATTCCGCGCCGGAAATGGAAGCATTTGTTTTTATAATGTTTCCGATTATTCCGCCGGTGGCAAGAGCGTGCAGAATATCCCTTTCGGGAACTCCGCGCTTTTTCTGCCAGTAATAAAGAACAGCGGGAACAACCCCTGCAGCACCGCAGGTAGGAGCTGTTACAACAGTTCCGTTACTGGCGTTCTGTTCGCCCACCGCAAAGGCATAGGAACAGACTATGCGGTTTTCTTTTGTTTCGGAACTTTCGTCCATGTGGTACTGGTTATAAAGAAAAGCCGCCTTGCGCTGAACGCCAAGTCCTCCGGCGAGGACGCCCTCTGCCTTAAGGCCTTCCTTTATGGTGCGCTTCATCTGGGTCCATACTTCTTCAAGGTAATCCCAGATGTGCGGGCCTTCCATGCGTTCAACATATTCCCAGATACGGATATCGTGTTCTTCGCAATAGGCCGCAATTTCTTCAAAGCTGTTTTCGTAATAAACCTCCGGCGGGGCAACATATTCCGTACCGTCAACAATGATTTCTCCGCCGCCAATGGAATATACGCGGATTTTTTCAATTTCCTCGCCACCTTTATATGCGTGCATATCCATGGCGTTGGGGTGATAAAATCCGGTTTCGTCCGCTTCGGTATCGAACAGAATTTCTGAAGGAACCGGCGCAAAGGTCTGGCGAATAACGGCATCGGTCATGTGGCCTTTGCCCGTTTTTGCCAAAGAACCGTAAAGCGTAACGGTAAAGCCGTCCGCTTCCGGATGCTTTTCTTTAAAGAACTTTGCGGCTCTTTCCGGTCCGATGGTGTGCGAACTGGAAGGTCCCCTGCCGATTCTGTAAAGATTGGTTAAACTTTTCATCGTAACCCTTCTTTTTTAAATTACTGGATTATTTGTTTTCTTTTCTGTAATAAAGAACACCGAAGGTTCCGGGACCGCAGTGGCCGGTGATGGTGCTTCCGGCTTCGTTGACGATTATCTCTTCGAATTTGTGGTATTTTTTAATTTCTTTGTGTATCTCTTTAATAAGCTTTTCATCAAGGCCGGTCCAGGTGAGGAAAATGCGTCTTGTATCAATATTATCGTTGCCTTCAAGACGGTCGCGAACATATTCCAGCGCGCATTTTTCATAAGCGCCGCGGTATTTTTTTCCTACTTTCATTTTGCCTTCAACAACCTCTATGCAGGGTTTAAGCTTTAAAAGGTTTGCGCCAAGGGCCGCAACTCCGCTGCATCTTCCGCCTTTATGAAGAAATTCCAGCTGGTTAAGAATAAAGCTTGCGTCCACTCTGGATTTTGCTTCGTTTACTTCTCTTGCAATAACTTCGGCGCTTTCGCCTTTTGCGGCAAGTTCCGCAGCCAAAAGCACCTGTAAACCAATGCCGGAAGAAAGGTTAGCGGAATCTATGGACCATACATGGCCAAGTTCCACTGCCGCAATGCAGGCATTCTGATAGCAGGCGGACATGGAAGAGCTTATGCAGAAGTGAATAACGTCATAGCCTTTTTCCACCCAGTGGGAAAAAGCATCGGTATATTCCGCAACAGAAACTGCCGAAGTTTTGGGAAGAATTTTGTTATCTTCATAATATTTAAAAATATCCTGCGCGCAGATTTCTATGCCGTCTTTATAGCTGTTTTCGCCAAGGGTAACCAAAAGGGGAAGAACTTCTATATCATATTTTTCAATAAGCTCTTTCGGAAGATCCGCGGTGCTGTCGGAAATGATTTTTATAGGTCTTATCATTTAAATTTTACCTCCAATCGTATAAAAACATTCGCACAATTTAGTATTATACAATATTTTTATCAATATGAACAGTACCCAATTCTTAATTTTTCTTCAATTATCCTTGAAAACCACCGCAAATAAAGGATATAATGTATTTATCAAACCGAAAGGCGGATTTTTTATGCACGACGAACTTACAGCAAACGATATAAAGAAAATGCAGGAGGAGCTGGAATACCGCAAGCTTGTTCTGCGCCCGCAGATACTTGATGACGTTAAAACCGCCCGCGGCTTCGGCGATCTTTCTGAAAACTTTGAATATAAAGAGGCAAAGCGCGCCAAAGGCCGCAACGACAGCCGCATACGCTATCTGGAAGCCATGATTAAAACTGCCGTTATTATAGACGGCCATGCCGAAGAAGGCGTTGTGGGACTTTATGATAAAGTTACCGTATATATTCCGGAGGACGATATGGAAGAATCCTACCAGATTGTAACAGAGGTACGCTATGACGTTTCTGCCGGTTTTGTAAGCAAAGAATCCCCTTTTGGCAAAGCCGTGCTTGGCAAAAAACTCGGCGATACCTGCACCGTTGCGGTAAACGATGATTACAGTTACGAAGTGGTTATAAAATCCATAGAAAAGATGGAGGACGACGACACCGCACCGCTGGCAAGCTATTAAAGCAAAAAACTCCCGTACAAATTTATGTACGGGAGTTTTTTAGTATTGACATTTCCCATTGATTGTAATACAATATACATAGGTTAAATGCATTACAATTAACGCAAAAGGGGATTATCTTTAATGGCAAACAAAACCCAAATGTTCAAAGGCATTCTTGAAGGGTGCGTATTAAAAATTCTTTCAAAAGAAAAATTATATTCACAGGAAATCTGCGAAAAATTTGAAGAACTCGGTCCCGGCGGTATGAGCAGAGGAACCGTTCTGCCTCTTCTTATGCGAATGGAAAACGAAGGCTGGATAGCATCAGAAAAGCGTCCCATACCAAACGGCCCAAACAGAAAATATTATATAACAACAGAAAAAGGAAACGAAGAACTTATCAGTTTTGAAAAAGAATGGTCGGCCTTGTGCTCTTTTGTAAATCATATTATGTTGGGAGATGTTGATAATGAAAAATGAACTTTGCGGAATTTACAGAAAAGAATTTAACATCATAAAAAAATATATAAACAGAGAAGTCTGTGACTGTGAGGAACGCGTTCGCGCAATCGAAGATTTATATGATTTTTATATTGACTGCCAAAATGAAAACACGGACGTTTCTCAGATTCACAGCGGAAGCATAGAAGAATACGCGTTTGAAATAATTAACGGCCTTCCCAAAAAAGCATATAACCATAAAAAGAAAAAAGCTTTTGTAATTATAACAATCGTTTTGGTGTTTTTGGGGTTATCTTTTCTTGGAAGTACGGAAAATATGACAAAAAACCAGGGATTTTATTATGTTTCCAAAAATTCCGATAAATACGATTTTCATGGTTCCGGCAACGTTTTTCCGGACGTATGGAAGTTCGAGGTGAACGGAAACGTTTTTTCCGTTATAGAAGAATCCAAAGACAAGCTTTATAAAAACGTAAAAATAAACAAGTTCTTTATGTCCGAGGACGGCAGAACCATTTATCTTAAAGGAAAAACCAAAGCATTGTATCAGGAAAAAACTTCCGGCAAAATACTTCTTCCCATATTTAAATTGGCTGCCTGGGAACCGGATATTCACCGTACTTTTGATTTGGTGCTCAACTATAATCCCGATAAATACGTTCCGTATGATTCCGAACCCACCCGGATTTTACTTGGCGATACCATGTATAACGGAAAAATCACAAAATACAGGTTTAATATGGACGGTTCCATAAATTTTGAAATAACCTTTACAGAATCCCACAAAGAAGACGTCAAAAATCCAAAAAATCTTCTTTACATAAATTGTTTCTTTTTTGAATGGAAACTGGAATAACAGCAGTGTAATCAGAATTGAGGTGATTCCGATGGGCATAAAAATTTTTTATAAAAACATAAAATTTTATTATGGAGAAAATTGTATGAAAAAAATTATATTTATCATATTGTCCGTCGTACTTTGCTTTTCTATGAGCCTTACGGCTTTTTCCGCTGAAGAAGCGGTGGGACTTGCCGAAACTTCCGAAGAAAGCATTTTAACCGAAAACGCCGATGAAGATATAGTTTTTATCAACGAGGAAACCGGCGAAGAAACCCTTGTTCCTTTATCTGATGTTTGGGTAAACGATTCTTTTACCTATGGCCCGCACGCCGTAAGAGTGGATGCCACAAAATTGGGTGAAATCTGCGGAACAATTTATTACAAACACAATGGAACCGATGACGCGGTGATAACCACTTTAAGCTCATTAGGAACCGTTC
>SVNB01000009.1 GCA_015067125.1 Oscillospiraceae bacterium | reverse complement strand
CCCCAAAGTTTACGAAGGCTGTATGCCTGTGGAAATAATGGCTTCACGCGGGCACGATACCCTGCGCTACGGCCCTTTGCGTCCGGTTGGTTTAACCGATCCGAACACCGGCCGCCGCCCCTGGGCAAACGTGCAGCTTAGAAGAGAAAACGCCGAAGGCACCATGTATAATCTGGTCGGATTCCAGACCAATCTTAAATTTGGCGAGCAAAAAAGGGTTTTTTCTATGATTCCCGGCCTTGAAAACGCGGAATTTTTGCGCTATGGCGTTATGCACAGAGATACCTTTATGAATTCTCCGAGGCTTCTTGATAAAAATCTTTCTCTTAAAAAAGAACCCAGGCTTTTCTTTGCCGGTCAGTTTACCGGCGTGGAAGGATACACCGAATCTGCCGCTACCGGAATTATGGCAGGCATAAACGCTGCACGCTTTGCAAAAGGCGAAGAACCCCTTGTTCTTCCGCAGCTTACCATGCTTGGCGCGCTGATAAACTATATAACTGATGAGAGCGTGGAAGATTTTCAGCCCATGGGAGCAAATATGGGTCTGCTTCCTCCTCTTGAAAAAAAGATCCGTCACAAGGACGAACGCTATCAGGCAGTCGCCGAAAGGGCGGTTGCCGCATTGGAGGCGATTTTATGAAAATTATAATGGATATGTATGGCGGAGACAACGCGCCCCTTGCTCCTCTTAAAGGCGCGGAAATGGCCGTTAAAGAACTTGGCACAGAAATTATCGCCGTAGGCAACGAAGCAGAAATGAAGGAAATCTGCGCAAAAGAAAACATAGATACCACCGGTTTTACCTTTGTGGATGCACCCCTTGTTATGCCGGTCTGCGCGGAACCTACCTCTGCCCTTAAAGAATATAAAGAAAGCAGCCTTGTAAAAGGTCTGGAACTTCTTGCCGCCGGCGAAGGCGACGCATACGTCGGCGCAGGTTCCACCGGTGCCATTGTTGTAGCCGCAACCCTTATTGTAAAACGCATAAAGGGCATTAAAAGAGCGGCCCTTGCTTCTGTTCTTCCCGGAATGGAAAAGGATTATATGCTGCTGGATCTTGGCGCAAACGTGGAATGCCGCCCGGAAATGCTCAACCAGTTTGGCATGATGGGTTCTGTTTATATGCAAAGCGTACAGGGAATAGAGAACCCCACCGTTGGCCTTATAAACATCGGCGTGGAAGAAAGCAAAGGCACCCAGCTGCAAAAAGACGCTTTTGAACTTATGAAAAAGGCCGATTACAACTTCATCGGCAACGTGGAAGTTCGCGACGTACCTGCAGGCGCCTGCGACGTTGCCGTAGCGGACGGCTGGACGGGCAACATCGTGCTCAAGGTTATAGAGGGCCTTGGCAAATCCTTTGGCAAAATGCTTAAAGCTATGCTTATGAAGAATATATTTACCAAACTTTCCGCGCTTTTTCTTAAAGACGGCATAAAAGGCTTTAAAAACAAGGTGGATTCTTCCACCCGCGGCGGTGCTCCCCTTCTGGGTATTGCAAAACCGGTTATAAAAGCCCATGGAAACAGCAATCCTGTTGCTTTTAAAAACGCCGTAAAACAGGCAAAAATCTTTGTGGAAACCGACGTTAACGGAACCATTTCCGCCGCTTTGGCAAAGATGAAAGAGGAGGCGGCCGAATGAGCACCAAAAATCTTTCTTTGCTGGAAGAAAAGCTTGGATACAAGTTTAAAAACATAAAATTCCTTGAAACCGGCGTTACACATTCTTCCTTTGCCAACGAAACAAAGAACCATGTTCCCTATAACGAACGCCAGGAATTTCTTGGCGACGCGGTTTTGAGCATCATTGTTTCCGATTACATTTTTGAAAACTATACAAAACTTCCCGAAGGGGAGCTTACCAAACTCAGGGCTTCTCTTGTATGCGAAAAATCTCTTTGCGGATTTTCTCAGGAACTTGAAATGGGTTCTTTCCTTCGCCTTGGACACGGCGAAGAGCTTATGGGCGGCCGCGAAAGACCTTCTATTCTTGCGGATGCTTTTGAAGCCGTGCTCGCCGCAATTTATCTTGACGGCGGCATAGAACCTGCAACCGAAGTGGTGCTCCGCTTTGTTAAAAAGGCTTTGGAACACGTAGAAAACGTGCCCTTCCGTGATTATAAAACCCTTTTGCAGGAAATTATCCAGAAAAACCCTGAAGAAAGGCTTTCTTACGTTCTTGTGGGAGAAAGCGGCCCGGACCACGACAAACGCTTTGAAGTGGACGTTATGCTCAACAGCAACGTCATCGGTCACGGCATCGGCAAAAGCAAAAAATCTGCCGAACAGATTGCCGCAAAAGAAGCACTGGAGCTGATGGGCGAATGAAGCACGCAAACGTAGCATTTTTTGTTCCCATGGTCGGGTGCCCGCACCGGTGCTCATTCTGCGATCAGAACTCCATCACCGGAGAAAACGGCGTGCCCACCCCGGAAGAAATTGATAAAACCCTTAAAAAAGCCGCAAGGGAGCTTCATGGCTTTGCGGAAAAAAGCGAAATCGCGTTTTTCGGCGGCAGTTTTACTATGATTCCACGGGAACTTATGATAAGCCTTCTGGCTCCGGCAAAAAAATGGATAGACAGAAAAGCTTTTTCCGGCATACGCATAAGCACCCGGCCGGATGCCATTGATGAAGAGGTGCTCGGCGTGCTCAAGGAATACGGAGTAACTTCCATAGAGCTTGGCGCCCAAAGCTGCAGCGATGAGGTTCTTGCCAGAAACCGCCGCGGCCACAGCTTTGCGGATACCCAAAAAGCCTGCGATCTTATTAAAAACGCCGGTTTTTCTCTTGGTTTGCAAATGATGACCGGTATGCCGGGTTCTTCCAAAGAAGATGACGTGCTCACCGCGGCAAAGTTTGCTTCCCTTAAACCGGAAACCATGCGCATCTATCCCACGCTGGTGCTCAAAAACACTCTTATGGCAAAATGGTACGAAAACGGCGCATACATACCCCAGACCGTGGAAGAAGCCGCGGCGGAATGTGCCGAGCTTTTGGATATTTTTGAACTTTATGGCATAAAAGTTATCCGTCTTGGCCTTCATGCGGAGGTTTCTCTTGAAGACAACCTTGTGGCCGGACCCTATCATCCGGCCTTCCGCGAAATTTGCGAAAGCCTGCGCTTCCGCAAAAAAATAGCGCCCATGCTCACACGGCTGCCAAAAGGAAGCTATATTCTTTCTGTTGCGCCGGCAGATGTTTCCAAATGCACCGGCCAGCACAAAAGCAACATAGAACACTGGCAAAGCCTTGGCTATGATATAAAAATCGTTCCGGATAAAAAACTGAATTCCGGCGATTTTGAAGTTATGATGGCAGGAATGCAATAACCTTTTAACAAACTGTCGTAAGCGCTCCGCGTTACCTGTTAATCCCTCATCCGTCTTTCCCGCAGCAAGCTGCGGGAAATCCACCTTCCCCTCTGGGAAGGCTTTATAATCTTTTAATGATTCCTGAAGCAAGGAAGTGAAAACTTGTTTTTAAAATATCTTGAACTTTCCGGATTCAAGTCTTTTCCGGATAAAACCCGCCTTAACTATGGCCGCGGCATGACCGCCGTTGTTGGCCCCAACGGAAGCGGAAAAAGTAACATAAGCGATGCCGTGCGCTGGGTTCTGGGCGAACAATCCACAAAAGCGCTGCGCGGCGGAAAAATGGAGGACGTTATTTTTAACGGCACTCATCTTCGTCATGCCCACGGCTTTGCCGAAGTTCGCATTTGTTTTGATAATACAGACAGAAGCCTGCCCCTTGATACGGACGAGGTTATTGTTTCGCGCAAGTATTACCGCAACGGAGATTCCGATTACCGCATAGGCGATAAAACCTGCCGCCTTAAAGATATAAACGAACTTTTTATGGATACCGGCCTTGGCAGGGACGGATATTCCATTATCGGCCAGGGCAAAATTGCCGAAATAGTAAGCGCCAAACCGGGCCAGCGCAGAGAGATTTTTGAAGAAGCCGCCGGAATTTCCAAATTCCGTTACCGCAAGGAAGAAGCAGAAAAAAGCCTTGCAAAAGCGGATGATAACCTTTTGCGCCTGCGCGATAACCTTTCTGCTTTGGAAGAAAGGGTCGGTCCTCTGCTGGAACAATCCGAAAAAGCTAAAAAATTTCTTGAATATTCCGAAGAGAAAAAATCCCTTGAAATTTCCGTCTGGATGCGTTCTTTGCGCCGCCTTAAAAGCCAGCTTGCGGAACAGAACAGCACCATCGGCGTTTTTCAAAGCGAATACGATACTCTGGATTCCGATTACAACACTGCGGAAGAGCGCATAAACGCCCTTTACGAGCAGGTTAAGGATATAGATTCCGCCGTTGAGGAAAAACGAGAAAAAATAACCGAAAACGAAAGCGCCCTTGGCGAACTTACCGCAAAAGCCGCCGTTTGTCACAACGATATTGAGCACAACGGAACAGAAATCGCGCGCATAGATGAAGAAATAGAAAATCTTTCTTCCTCCACAAGCCAGGGCGAAACCGCCATGACTTTGCGCAAAGCCGAGCTTGAGGCAAAAGAGGCAGAGGCAAAAAAACTTGACGATGAAAAACAGCGCCTTAACACCCTTGGCGGAAGCATTTTTGCGGAAAAAGCCGCCGCTTTGGAAGAAAAACTTGCTTCCGAAGCAAAAATTGCTGAAGCGGATACCGAACTTGGCCATATAAGCGTTGTGCTTGCCACCGCAAAAAGCGATAAGGCGCAGTACGAAGAACGCCTTGAACAGCTTTCTCTTTCTGCGGGGCAAAAGCTTGCGCTTGTTGACGGTTACAAGGCCGAACTTATTGAAGTAAACGACCTTCTTGATGAGATCGAAGATAAAACCGAAAGCATAAATAACTCCAAGGCCGGTATGCTGATGAAGCGCGACCTGCGCAAAAAACAGCTTGCGGAACTGGAAGAAAAGCGCAACAAAATCCGCCGCGATGCGGATAACTTTGCCCAGAAGGCAAAGCTTTTGCAGGATCTG
This sequence comes from Oscillospiraceae bacterium, assembly GCA_015067125.1. Lineage (GTDB taxonomy): Bacteria > Bacillota > Clostridia > Oscillospirales > Ruminococcaceae > UMGS1668. The sequence goes on along the minus strand of SVNB01000009.1, from coordinate 17,889 downwards.
GAACGAAATATGGAAGGCTTTGGCCAAAGCGTAAAATACGTTCTGGATAAGGGCGCCGCCGGCGCTTTGCGCGGAATTCTTGAGCCGGTTTCCAAAATTCTTTCCGTAGATGCAAAATATTCCCTTGCTATAGAAACCGCCGTGGGCGCCGCTTTGCAGAACATTGTTGTAACCGATGAGGACGCCGCAAAAAAAGCCATTAAAATGCTTAAAGAACAGGGCCGCGGCCGCGTTACTTTTCTTCCGCTTACTTCTGTTAAGGGCAGCCGCCTTGAAGAACGGGGCCTTGCGGATTGCGACGGATTTATCGGCATCGGCTGTGACCTTGTTAAAAACGATTCCAAATACGACGGCGTTGTAAAATCCGTTTTAGGACGCATTGTTGTGGCAGAAGATCTGGACTGTGCCGTTGCCATTGCAAAAAAATTCGGATATAAATTCCGCATTGTAACCCTTGATGGACAGCTTGTAAACGCCGGCGGTTCTTTAACCGGCGGTTCCAACGTAAAATCCGCGGGCATTCTTTCCAGAAAACAGGAAATCGAAAGCCTGCTTGAAAAAGCCGCCGCGGCGGAAAAACTTCTTGCTTCCGGCGAAGGGGATTACAGCCGCCTTAAAGAAGAAATTTCTGCCATGGAGGCGGATTCTCTTGCTACCGAAAGCGAACTTCGCACCCTTTCCGAAGATAAAATCCGTGCGGAAGGCGAGAAAAAACGCCTTATTATGCAGATTTCTGATGCGGAAGCCGCCGGAACGGAAGCGGAAACCCAAAAAGAAATTCTTGGCAAAGCCATTGCGGAAGCAGAAAGCCGCATAGAAGAATATAACAAGCTTTCCGCACAGCGCCTTGAAAAGAAAAACGCCGCCGCAGAAGAAGCTTCTGCCATAGAAGCAAAGCTTTCTGCCATCGGCGAAAAAGAAAGCAAAAACGCCGCAGAGCTTTCTGCACTTGCGCTTTCTGCTGCCATTGTGCAAAAAGATATCGAGGCCATCGAAAACGCCATAGAACAGCTTTTGGAAAACCGCGAACGCCGCGAAGAAAAAATTGCGGAGCTTGAAAGCCGCAAAGCCACCGTTTTTGATAAAAACGCCGCTTTGGAAGCGGAAATCAAAGAAATCGAAGACGAAAAACTGCGCCTTACGGAACTTTCTGAAAAAGCAAGAGAAGAAATTTCTGCGCTTTTCGCACAGCGTCAGGATTTTGAACGCCGCACCACCGAAGAACGCACCGCCCAGAAAGATACCGTTGGCCGCAGAGAAGAAGCTTCTGTTAAGCTTGCAAGGGCCCGCGCCCGTATGGACGAAATGCAGAAGGATTATGACAGAATCATAAGCCAGCTTTGGGACGAATACAGCATTACATACAGCATGGCGGAAGAAATTGCGGAAGAAATTGCGGAACCGCAAAAAGCCCAGCGCCGTCTTAACGAACTGCGCAGCAAAATAAAGGCTTTGGGTTCCGTAAACGTTTCTGCAATAGAAGAATATAAAGAAGTAAGCGAACGCTACGAATTTATGAAAGCCCAGATAGAAGATGCGGAAAAATCCCGTGACGAACTGCGCGGCCTTATCCGCAGCCTTATGGGACAGATGCGCACCATCTTCCTCGACCGCTTTACCCAGATTGCCGGAAACTTTGCGGTGGTCTTTAAAGAACTTTTTGGCGGCGGCGAAGCAAAGCTTACTCTTACCGATCCGGATAACGTGCTGGAATCCGGCATAGAGATAACCGTTCAGCCTCCGGGCAAGATAATCAACAACCTTGCTTCTCTTTCCGGCGGCGAGCAGACCTTTGTTGCCATTGCCATCTATTTTGCCATTCTTAAAGTGCGCCCCGCTCCGTTCTGCATTCTGGACGAGATCGAGGCCGCCCTTGACGAAGCGAACGTTGACCGCTACGCGGATTATCTGCTCCGCCTTACGGAAAACACCCAGTTCATCGCCATTACCCACCGCCGCGGAACCATGGAACACGCCGACCGTCTTTACGGCGTTACCATGCAGGAAGAGGGCGTTTCCAAACTTCTGGAACTTACCCTTGCGGAAGTTGAAAAAATAGAAAAATAAGTATAATTTAAAAATTTTCGGGGAAAAATCAGAATAAAGACTTTTATATCCCGGTTGGGACTGTGAAGGGCGGTCTGATTTTTCCTTGAACATACTTATTATAGATCCGGATATTCTTCCGGATAAGGGCAGCTATGGTACTTTTGAAAAAGCGGAATTTTTGCGGATAATAAAAGAAAACCGCCAACGGCATTTTTTGCTTGCGAAGGAATTTTCTTCTTTTGGAGCAAACGTTCTGCTTATTCGGCCGGAACTTTCCTTTGATAAAAAAGCTCCCATAGAATTTTACCAAAGGGACGGCATAAGCATGGCTTCTGTTCGGGTTTTCGGCAAAAAATCCGAAAAAACTGCCTGCATTAAAGAAGAAATTTTGTTTTCTTCTTCGGTTTATAAAAACTCCGCCTGCTTTGGCGGAATTTTTACCCCGGATGCGGTTATCTGCGCAGGTACCCTGCCCACCGCCTGTTCTGCCGCGGCAAAAATTGCGGAGGACAGAAACTGTGTGCTTATAACGGAACTTGCGTGCTCGCCAAAGGAATTTCTTTTATCTTCCAAAGCGGTTTCTTCTTTAAATCCCCTGTTTGCCGTGCTTAAAAAAGAATGCCGCACCGCTTTTGAAAAAAGCGACGCGGTGATTGGTTTTTTCCCAAAAGCGCAAAGCTGTTTTTCTCACTCTTCCGGAATTTTTCCGGCGGAGCTTCCGCCCATAGAATACTGCAAAGAGCCTTCCTCCAAAGCGGTTATGGCTTTTGAAAAACTTTGCGCGTTTAAAGAAGGCGGCGCTTTTTTGCTCTGCTGCGCCGTTCCGCTGGAATTTGGTTTTTCCATAGATGAACTTATGGCCGTTTGTTCCGGATTTGATAAAAAATTTTCTTTGGTATTTTTGCTTGAAGGCACAAAGAAAAAATATTACCGGCACCTTGCCGCAGAAAAAAGCCTGACCAACGTGTTTTTTGCGGAGGATATTCCGGCCGAAGAACTTTCTTATATTCTTTCTGCCGCGGACGGAGTTTATCTTTCTGAAAACGGTTTTTTAAAAGGTTTTGCTCCGGAACAGGACGTTTTTTCGCAGGTTTTTCTTTCCGGCAGGCCGGTTATAGCCGCAGCGGAGCACTGGGCGGATTTTTTTCGCAAAAGCGGCGGCACGATAATCACAAAGCCGCGCAATAAAGAAAGTATCCGCCTTGGAATAAAAGCTCTTTTAGAAATGCCTTGCGCAGACAGAGATATTCTTGGAGAATCCAACAAATCCTTTGCGGAAAAAATTTCTTTTAAAAATTTTGCAAAGGAATATTATTCGCTGACAGATAATCTTGTTAAACAAAAGGAGAACATAAAATGATCCTTGTTATCGACATCGGGAACACCACCATGGAATTTGGAATTTATGAGGGCGAAAAGCTTGAAGGGGTTTTTCGTCTTGGTTCCAAAAGAGATATCACTTCGGACGAAGTGGGACTTTTTGTAACCCAATATTTTGAATATAAAAAAATCCCCGTGGAAAAAGTCGAAGACGTTGTTATAAGTTCCGTTGTGCCCCAGGTAAACTATTCCGTTTGCAGCGCGGTAAAAAAATATTTTGACCGTGAACCCCTTGTCATCGGCGAAAACATTTTTTGCAATATGCCAAATCTTTATGAAAACCCAAAAGAGGTTGGCGCGGACCGGCTTGTGGATTCTTACGCCGCGTATAAAAAATACGGCGGCCCGCTTATTATTGTGGATTTTGGCACCGCCACCACCTGCGAGGCGGTTTCTGTAAACGGCGAATATCTGGGCGGCATAATCTATCCCGGCATCAAAACCAGCATGGATGCCCTTTATGAAAAGGCCGCAAAACTGCCGAAGGTGGAAATTCTTAAACCGGATTTTGCCCTTGGCAAAAACACCGTTTCTTCCATGCAAAGCGGTGCATATTACGGATATCTTGGTGCCATAGAAAAAATGGTGCAGAATCTTAAAGCCTGTGTTGGCGCAAACGCAAAAGTTGTTGCCACCGGCGGCTTTGCCCGTCTTTTTGCGGAAGAAAACCTTTTTGACCAGGTTGACCAGCGCCTGCCGCTGGAAGGAATAAAAATGGTCTATGAGGATTCGAAAAAATAATGATTTTTAAAAGGGAACGGCAAAAGCCGTTCCCTTTTTTTGCAAAAATTCTGTGCGTTTTATTAAAGCGCCGCAGGGCGGCCCTGCGTGGCCGCCCGCAAAAAGCATAACCGAGGGATTCTTTTACAAAATCCGGTGCATTTTATTGAAACGTCGTAGGGGCGGCCCTGCGTGGCCGCCCGAAAAAACAGCGAACAAACAAAAATATAACAGGGTTTGCCCTCATCCGTCATTTGCTTCGCAAATGCCACCTTCCCCCGGGGGAAGGCTGCTCTCCGGGTTGCTTTGTTTTTCGGAACGCTGAGGACAGCGTTCCCTACGGTGGGCAATTTGGCCCCCTTGCCTAAAGGGGGCTGGATTTTTAACCGCCTGCGGTTAAAAAAGACTGGGGGATTCTTTTTTTATTACCGGTTTTTGCAAAAACACCTCATCCGTCTGCTCTGCAGACACCTTCCACTCAAGGGGAAGGCTGCCCTTCGGGTTCTTGGTTATCCCTCTTCCGTCTTTTTCGCCAAAGGCGAAAATCCACCTTCCCCTCTGGGAAGGCTGCCCTTCGGGTTCTTGGTTGCGGCGGGAGCAAGCCCCCGCCCTACTGTAAATTGGTTGCTTTGCGGAACCGTTCCCTACGGTGGGCAATTCGTCTTCCTTGACTGAAGGAGGCCGCCCTTCGGGTTACTTGTTTACGGTGGGAGCAAAGCCACCGCCCTACAGTAATTCGGTTGCCTTGCGGAACGGTCAGGACCGTTCCCTACGGTGGGCATAAAAACGGGCGGATAATATCCGCTCCTGCATTTTATTTTGTGGATTTTGGGTGCAAAATCCGGTATCCGCAAAACCTGTGGATAAAAAACAGAGGCACTTCCTTATGGAGTGCCTCTGTTTTGGGTCGCTTTTTTCGTTTATTTTAAAGGTTTTCGTCCGGAAGTGAAAGAGTTTCGGCTTCCGCTTCGGTTCCGTTAGAAAGCACCTCGAAACGGTTAAACGCGGGCAAAAGCCGGCGGTTATAGGAACTTACCGCTTTATCGTAATTATCTCTTGCGGTGGTAAGGGCTTTATCTATGTTTTCAAAATATTTAAAGAAAACGCCAAAGCGGTTGATAAGCTCCTTGCTTTGTTTGGCGATTTCTTTTGCGTTCTGGCTCATGGCGTTTTCCTGCCAGCCAATGGAAACGGATTTGAGGAAAGCGTAGAAGGTCATCGGAGAAAGCAAAAGCACGTTTTTTTCCATGGCATAGCCAAAAATCTCTTTATCTGTGGCAAACGCAGCAGAAAGCCCGCTTTCGTAAGGCACGACCATTGCCACCATTTCAACGCTTCTGTCCTCGCTTTTCCAATACGCTTTTTTGTAAAGAGCATCTATATGGGTGCGCAGATTTTTCACGTGTTCCGCAAGGTGTTTTGCTCTGGCTTCTTCGCTTGTATCATCAAGATAATGCAGATAAGAAGCCATTGGCGCTTTGCTGTCCACCGGAACGGTTCTTCCGCCGGTAAGGTGAATAACCATATCCGGGCGGCTGCCTTCCGCATTTACGGACTGTTCCTCAAAATCAATATGCTCCACCATGCCTGCAAGCTCCGCTATGCGGCGCAGTTGTTCTTCGCCCCATTTTCCGCGCTGGGCATTGTTTTTAAGGGTGTTGTTAAGAAGATCCGTGGCGTTTTTAAGTTCGCTGTTCTGTTTTTTAAGGTCATCTACCCTTTCGTTAAGTTCGCCATAGGCACGGGCACGCTTGGATTCCAGCTCTTCCACTTTGTCGCGCAGTTCTTTAAGTTCCTTGCTTACCGGCATAACTATGCCGCCGACTTTATCGTTCGCGGTTTCGAGGAACACGCGGTTGTTATTTTCCGCAATGTTTTTGGAAATGCTTGCAAAAGAATCCTTAAGGCTGGTATCTGCCTTTGCTATCCATTCTTCTATATGTTTGTTGCTTGCTTCTACCGAAGCAGCATGGGCGGCGGTTTTCTGCAGTTCTGCCACAAGCTGCTGGTTCTTTTCCGCAAGCTCCGAATTTTGCAGATTTGCGGCTTCCAAAGCGGTTTTAACGTTAAAATATTCCGTTTCTTTTATGGCAAGGGCCTTTTCTTTTTCGGAAATCTGCAGAAAAAGTTCTTCTCTGGCTTTGGATTCCGCGATTTTTAAAGAAGCGATTTTTCCGTTCTGAACAAGATATGCAAGCAAAAATCCCACTGCCAGCGCAGCGGCAATGGCAATAATAAATACGGTTAAAGAATTTTCGGGCATGGGGCACCTCCAAAATAATATTCCGCTTTCTATTTTATAATAATAAAGCCTTTCTGTCAAACGGCACGGGTGACATAACCGCACCGACAAAGACATATAATATCCGGAATAAAAATATTTTATCGGAGGGCTTTTTTATGCAAAAGGGACTTTCGAGCCAGAAGGCCGCGGCTCTTTTAAAAGAAAACGGAGAAAACGCCCTTGCGGCAGAAAAAAGAGAAAGCGCCGCAAAAATATTCATATCCCAGTTCAAAGATCTGCTTACGCTTATTTTGCTTGCGGCAGCGGCGGTTTCTGTGTTTATGGGTGAATTTATCGACGCTTTTACCATAATGGCAATCGTTTTTATAAACGCCGTTATAGGGTTTTCTCAGGAATATAAAACAGAACGCACCCTTGAAAACCTGCGTGCCATTGCCGCCCCAAAGGCCACTGTGTGGCGCGACGGAGCAAAAACCGAAGTTCCCGCTTCACAAATCGTACCCGGGGACGTTGCGGTGCTCACGCCGGGGTGCAGAGTGCCTGCGGACGGCACCTTGCTTTCTGCCATGGGGCTTGCGGCAGATGAATCCATGCTCACGGGCGAATCTCTTCCGGCGGAAAAGAAGGTCTATAAAGGCGGAAGCCTTTCTTCTCTTCGGGAAGACTGCGTTTATATGGGTACAACGATAACTTCCGGTCACGGGGAATTTACCGTTACCGCCACCGGAATGAAAACCCAGATGGGCAAAATTGCCGGTATGCTTAAAGAAAGCAAAACAAAGCTTACCCCTTTGCAGCAAAAGCTTGCGGTGCTAAGCAAATATATTGCCATAGGCTGCATATTTATCTGCGTTATAGTCACCCTTACCGGAATTTTGCGTGGCGAACCGGTTTTTGATATGTTTTTAACCGGACTTTCTCTTTCCGTTGCGGCTATTCCGGAAGGACTTACGGCGGTTATCACCATATCGCTTGGCCTTGCGGTTTCTCGTATGCTCAAAAAGAACGCCCTTATCCGCAAGCTTCATTCCGTAGAAACCCTTGGCTGTGCGGATTTTATCTGTTCGGACAAAACCGGTACCCTTACGGAAAACCGCATGACCGTTACAGAGGTTTTTTTGCCCGAAGGCAAACCTGTTTTGCCGGCGGATTTTAAAAACAAGCGCGAAGATATGCGTTTTCTTTTGCTTTCTGCCGCCCTTTGCAACAATGCAGAGGTAACAAATGCTCAAAAAGCATCCGGCGAACCCACCGAAGCGGCGCTTTTGCAAATGGTGCTCGATTGCGGTGCAGAATACAAAAATTTCACCCGCACCGGAGAGATCCCCTTCGATTCTTCAAGAAAGCTTATGTCCGTTTCCGCAAAAAGCGGCAGCGGAAAAGAATACGTCTTTGCAAAGGGTGCTCCGGACGTGCTCATTTCCCTTTGCAGCAAAAAGCTTTGCGGAGAAAAAGAAAGCGAACTTACAAAAGCGGATATTGCGGCGGTAAAATCCCAACTTTCCAGAATGGCTGCCGGCGCTTTGCGTGTGCTTGCCCTTGGCTATAAGGAACATTCCGGCGGCAAAATCACGGAGGATAATTTTGTTTTTCTTGGACTTTGCGGAATGATGGATCCACCGCGCAAAGGCGCCGCGGAATCCGTGCTCAAATGCTCAAAGGCCGGCATACGCACCGTAATGATAACCGGCGACCACCCTGAAACCGCCTTTGCCATCGCAAAAAATCTGCATATTGCAAAAGCAAAAACAGAAGTTATTACCGGAAAAGAGCTTGATCTGCTTTCCGAAAAAGAATTTTCTTCCGTTTGCGAGCACCGCCGTGTTTTTGCCAGGGTTACGCCTGCTCACAAACTTAAAATTGTTCGCTGCTTAAAGAAAAGCGGCCACATTGTGGCCATGACCGGTGACGGAGTAAACGATGCCCCGGCAGTTAAAGAAGCGGATATTGGCGTTTCTATGGGCAAAAACGGCACGGACGTTACCCGCGAAGCCAGCGGCCTTGTTCTTTTGGACGATGATTTTTCCACGCTTGTTTCTGCCGCGGAGGAAGGCCGCATTATTTATGGCAACATACGCAAATTTATCCGCTATCTGCTTTCATGCAATATCGGTGAGGTTGTAACCATGTTTTTTGGTATGCTTATGGGAATGCCGGTGGTGCTTCTGCCAATACAGATCCTTACCGTTAACCTTGTTACTGACGGAATACCGGCCATTGCCCTTTCTTTCGATCCGCCCCAGGACGACGTTATGGCAGAAAAACCGCGAAAGCGCAGCGAATCTGTTTTTTCCGGCGGACTTGCGGCAAAAATCATCACAAGGGGAATACTTCTTGGTCTTTCGGTGCTCGGGGCCTTCGGCACGGTGCTCGGCTTTTGCGGTGACGTTGCCGCCGCCCGCACAGCGGCCTTTGCCGCCCTTGTTTTTACCCAGCTTATCCATGTTTTTGAATGCAAAAGCGAAAACCGAAGCCTTTTTAAAATCAATATTTTTAACAACCCCGGCCTTTGCTGGGCGGTGGTTTTTTCTGCCGCGGCTGTTTTGAGCACCATTTATGTTCCGATTTTAAATCCCGTTTTTAAAACGGTTCCGCTGGATTTAAAATCCATGCTTGCGGTGCTCGGGTATTCCTTTGCGGTGCCCATAATCAGCGGAATAATCGGAATTTTTAAAAAATCAAAACCCATTGCCCAATAGCAGAAACCGCTTTTTGATTTTTTGGGCAAAGAAAAAAAGCGGCGCACGTTTTTTTGAGCACCGCTTTTTGTTTTTATGTAATATTTTTATTTTACAAGCACAAAGCAATAGAAAACCACGCCGCCGTTTTTGCCTACGCAGTCAATTCCGACCATTTTGGAAAGTTTTGCAACTTCGATGCAATATCCGCTTACGGAATGAATGGCGGTATCCGGGTGGCGGCAGGGTTCGCCGGTTTTGATTCCGCATTCTTCGCAAAGGTGGCAGCCGCCTGCCGCAAGAACGCGGGAATTTTCTTTGTTATAGCCGATTTTCTGCATAGCCTTCCAAAGCATCTGGCTTCTGCGTTCGTGTGCGATCTGCTGGGCAAGATATCCTTCCTGGCAGGTAAGATCCGCAACGGCGTATTCTTTGGTAAAAATCAGCGCATCTTTAAAGTTATGAAGCTGCGCGATAAGGGCGTTTGCGTTGCCCATGGCGGGCGGGCACATATAGCTTGCGTGGTACATTCCGCAAAGGTTCTGTTCGCAAAAACGGCGAAGAGAAGCATCGCAGGGAATAAGTCTTGCAGGAATTTCTTTGCATTCTTCAAAACCAATGGTTTCCGCTATTTTTTTGATTTCTTCATACATTGGAAAAAGCGCCTCTTTTCCTTATAATCTGATTTTAGTATAGTCCCGAAAAACGGCTTTGTCAAGCGGAATTTTGCGCAAAGCCGCAACGGGCGCAAAAACGGCGCGGCCAAAGATTTTTTATGAGTTACCGGTGTGTTTTTTTGAGGAACACCGTAGGGGCGGCCCTGTGTGGCCGCCCTAAAAAGGCCCCCTTGCCTAAAGGGGGTTGGCACGCCCATCAGAATAAAGGCGTGACTGGGGGATTCTTTTATAAAATACTGGCTTTATTTTAATGGGATAGGATTACAATCCCTCTTCCACCGTCGCAAGCGGCGGTCCCCCTTCCCCTCTGGGAAGGCTGAAATTCGGCCCCCTTGCCCAAAGTGATACTTTCTGTAGGGACCGTCGTCCCCGACGGTCCGTTTTTTCGGAACGCTGAGGACAGCGTTCCCTACGGTGGGCAATTCGGCTTCCTTGCCGAAATGAAGGCTGCCCTCCGGGATACCTGTTTGCGGCGGGAGCAAAGCCCCCGCCCTACTGTAAATTGGTTGCTTTGCGGAACGGTCAAGACTGTTCCCTGCGGTTGGCATAAAAAAAGGGCGGATACTATCCGCCCGGCTGCCGCATTTGTTCTGTATTTTCAGTTTCTTTTTCCAAAAATAAAATAAGCCGCAAAACCAATTAGCGCTCCTGCGGCAACGGCGCCGCCCAAAAGCCACAAAATTACTACAACGGCAAATATCGCCTGCCCAAAAATTCCGTAAACGGCGTCTGCCAAAAGGTTCCGGCCGCGGATAAGCTCTGCCAGCAAAAATACGCCCGCTCCGCAAAAAACAGGCAAAAGCTTTACCATATTGCTTTTTGCTTTTTTGCAAAGAAAGAACTGCGCCGCCGCAAAAACCGCCGCCAGCGGCAGACCCACTATTATGTAATACATTTTTATTTACTCCTGCCAAAAATAAGTTTAGCTGCAAGCATTATAACCGCGCCAATGGTTATTATTCCAAAAAGTGCCGCTCCGTCACCGGTAAAATTTTGCGTTAAAATGCCGCAAAGCAGCCAAAGCACCGTTCCTGCCACGGGCAGAACAAATTTTGCCGCAGGATTTTCTATACGGCACATAAAAAATTCCGCTAAAAAACCTACTGCCGCGGCCAAAGTTCCGATTATCACTATAAAAATAATTATTCCTTCCGCCGGCATATTACTTCTCCTTTCTGTTGCTCCAAAGGTAATCTATTATAAGCATTATAAAGGCGCCAAGGGTTATGGGGCCAAAAAATCCTCCGATAAAATCTTTGGTGATGATTCCCCGTATCAGATAAACCGCAAGACCCAGCACCGGAATAACAAGCTTTATTTTGGCGTTTTTGGTAAGGCAAAGCAAAAATTCCGCAATAAAACCACCCACTGCCGGAAACATCAAAAACAATATTATAAATCCACGCACACCTTCTGCAGGCATATTTCAGTTCTCCTTTCTGCTGTTTCTGTAATAAAGAACAAGTCCGATTATCGTTCCTATAAGGGTAAAACCCGCAAACATATTATAAAAAAACAAAACCGGCCTTATCGTTATAAAAACAAGCAAAGCCAAAAGGCAGACCGCCGGCACAAATTTTGCCCATTTGTTCTTTTGAATTTTATTTACCGAAACCTGTATTAAAAAGCCCAGCCCGACAAAAATCACTCCGATAATGCCGAACAAAATAAGTACGCCTATTCCGTGCATAGCAAGTTCTCCTTTCGTGCTCTTTAACTATAAAGTAACTTTTGCGGTAAAAAATGCAGCAGTTTTGCGCCGTGTTTTTAAAAAACGCCTGTTGAACTTAATGTAACGAGATTTCTCACCCTCCGGGTTCTTGGTTATCCCTCTTTCACCGCCGCAAGCGGCGGTCCCCCTTCCCCTCTGGGAAGGCTTCCCGCCGGGTTGCCTTGTTTTTCGGAACGCTGAGGACAGCGTTCCCTGCGGTGAGCGATTTTGCCTTTTTTACACAAGGTAGGCTTTCTGTAGGGACCGTCGTCCCCGACGGTCCGTTTTTTCGGAACGCTGAGGACAGCGTTCCCTACGGTGGGCAATTCGGCTTCCTTGTCGAAATGGAAGTTGCCCTTCGGGTTGCCTTGTTTTTCGGAACGCTGAGGACAGCGTTCCCTACGGTGAACGATTTGGTCCTCTTGCCTGAAGGAAGGCTGCACTCCGGGGTGTTTGTTTTACCACTTGTTATGAACGCGCTCTGCAAAGACCATTTTATCAGTGATTTCGATAACGGTGCCGTCATCAAGAACGGCCCTGCCGCTTATTTTTCCGAATACCTGATGCGGAAGCATTGCGATTATGCCAAAATCGGCCGGCGGATCGCGGTCGATGACCGGTTTAAAGGTCATTTCGAATCTGCCGTCGCTGCTGGTAAAATTCCATGGCTGCATATAAAGGTATTCGCCTTTTTCGTTTTGGGGAATATGGAAGATAACGTCTTCCAGCTTGTGGCTGGTGCCGTTATAAAAAAGCATATTTTCGGAGGCGGCGGAGGTATTTCCGAACCCATAGCCTATATTAAAGCCAAAGCGGTCGCCGTTTTCAAGGTACATCTGGCCGCTGCCCCAAAGCCAAGTGTTATCATAGGTCCAAACGCCGCGTCCCCAATCCAGCGTTGCCATAGAACCGTTTTCGCGGTTAAAATCATAGCGCACGCCGTCAAATTCGCAATATCCTTCGGCTTCCATGCAATTTATTTTTTGGTTATAATAAAAATGTTTATCCTTATCAAAAGGTGTTGCGATAACCATGCTCTCTTCCGGGAACTGCGTAAGCTTTACGTCAAAAACAAGATCCTTGCCGGTTTTGCAATAGTTTTTATATTTTCCGCGCAGAACACGGATAACGCCATCGTTTTTAAATTCCATAAAAAGATTGCCCTGGTTTACGGAAATGTCCCCAAATTCCGAAGTTTTTGGCATACCAACCTTGCCAAGGGGCAGTGCGCCCATTTCGGAACCGTTATACTGAAAAGGCTTTTCGCCGAATCCAAGCAGAGAAACGGAATGGCTTGCCACAAATCCCGCATCCGCAATGGTAAGGCAAAGGCCGTAATTTTGGTTGCCGATGTAATAATAATCCCATTCTTTAATACGCCACTTTGGTGCTTTTATATCCGCCCGGTTATATTCCCAAAGAAGCTTTTTTGCAAAGCCCGGTTCGGCAATGTTTCCGTTTTTATCAAGAAGTTTCTGCTTTTTTAAAATTTCGTGCTGCATAAAATAGCTCCTTTCGGTTTAAAAAGTATCTTTGACCTCATTATATCCGCAAATTATGAAAAAATAAAGTCTTTTGCGCAGATTCGCTTTTTGTGGGGAAGACATTCTTTGCAGGTTGTGATAAAATAGTGCTGTAAAAGGCCGGGGATTCTTTTGTAAAATCCTGATGTGTTTGTAGGGGCGGCCCTGCGTGGCCGCCCGAAATGGCTTTCTGCAGGAACCGTCGTTCCCTACGGTGGGCAATTCGGATTCCTTGCCGAAACGGAGGCTGCCCTCCGTGTTCTTGGTTATCCCTCATCAACCGCCGCAAGCGGCGGTCCCCCTTCCCCTCTGGGAAGGCCGAGCGGGCGGCCACATAGGGCCGCCCCTACGGTGGAATTTAAAATTAGCTTTCAACTTTCAATTTTCAGCTATCAATTTAAATAAGGCGGTGAATTTATGGACCAGATAAAAACCGGAAGATACATATCCGAACTTCGCAAATCAAAAGGCTATACCCAGGAAGAGCTTGGAAAGCTTGTTGGAGTTTCCAACAAAACCGTTTCCCGCTGGGAAAACGGCAACTATATGCCGGATATAGAAACTTTGCGCCTTTTGGCAAAGGAATTTTCTGTTTCTATAGAAGAACTGCTGGACGGAGAAGCAAAAAACGCCCAAAAGCCTGCCGCCCGGCCGGACCCCTTTACCCCAAAAGAACGCGCGGAATTCTGGCGCCGTAACTGGAAGAAAGAAAACGCAGGCTGGTTTATATTCTGGGGTATTGTTTTTGCCGCAGTTTTTGTCTTTGGCTTTTTATGGTCCACAATTTGCTATAACCTTTTCGGCTTTGTTATTTTCGACGGAATCCTTTTGGGCAACGCGGTTATCCTTTTTGATTTTCTTTTTGGCTTTGGACTTTATATTTATTTTTATAATAAAATGTGCATCTATGTGGATAACAACGCATATAAGTTAAGCGAAGATTAAAAAATTCCATATTAAATAAAAAAACGTCATCTAACAGAGGCATTTCGTAAGGAAGTGCCTCTGCTTTTTTGTCCCGAAATCCGCGAATTAAAATACAGGGACATATATCATCCGCCCGCTCCGCCAATGTTTCCACCTCCTCGGAGGAGGAGGTGTCTGCGAAGCAGACGGAGGAGAGATAACAGGCAACCCGAAGGGCAGCCTTCCTTGTGTAAAGGGAGGTGGGTTCGCCGCATAGCGGCGATGACGGAGGGATTGTTTTTTTGATTTCGGGCGGCCACGCAGGGCCGCCCCTACAACCTTTCTGCCAAAGGCATCGTGCTTTTATAAAAGAATTCCCCTGCCGTTTTTAATACGACCGTCGCCGCTTTGGATTCGCAAAGGTTTTTATTTTACCTTTTCGTCCCGGTTAAATTTGCATTATCCAAAAAAAAGAAAAAGGAGCACTTCTTTAAGAAGTACTCCCGAAAAGGACTCTTTTTCTGTTTTATATTCCCATAATATCCGCGTTTTTTCGTTCCAGCTTTTTAAAAAGCCGCACAAGCACAATAACCGCTGCCGCGGAAAGAATAAGCTCCGCACAGAACTGGGAATACGGAAGACCATTTACGCCAAAAGCATTGTAAAGAATTACGATAAACGGAATTTCCAGAATGATTTTTCTTGCCAGCGCAAAGAAAAGCGAAAGTTTTCCCATTCCGCAGGACTGATATACGCCCACGCCGATAAAATCCACCGCAAGAAACACCATTGCAAGAGAAAACCCGCGCAGAAACACGCCGCCAAGCACGGCGATCTCTGTATTCTTCATAAAAAGCGATACTATGTTTTCCGCAAATATAAAATATCCAACCGTAACCACTGCAAGAAAAGCCACCGTGGTGTTCATGGTAAAAAGCAAAGCCTTTTTCATTCGTTTTATATTTCCGCAGGCATAGTTATAGCCGATAAGCGGCATTATTCCCTGAGAAATTCCAAGGGCGACGTAAAAAGGAATCTGGTTTACTTTTTGGGCAATGCCCATGGCCGCAACCGCAATTTCTCCGGAAGCGGCAGTAAAGTTATTAAAAAGCGTTATGCTTGCAACGTTAAGCAGGTTTTGTATGCAGGCCGGAACGCCTACTCCGCAAACGCCGGAAACAACGGATTTTTCAAACCGCAGACTGCGGATATCCACAGAAACAAAGGTCTTTTTTCGTTTTATAAAAAGCACCGCCAAAAAATATATGCAGGCGGCGCAGTTTGCCAAAAGAGTTGCAAAACCGGCGCCGGCGGCGCCCATTCCAAGGCCAAAAGGAATGGTTTCTTTAGAAAGTATAAAAAACGGATCCAGAATTATGTTCAGCACACAGCCGCCGGTAAGCCCCACGCTGGCATGAACAGCCGAGCCTTCCGCGCGAAAAAGATAAGCCGTAACCATAGAAGTGATTGCCGGCACCGCGCCGCATACGGAAGTATAGAAAACATATTCCTTTGTGGCGGCAAAGGTCACTTCGTCCGCTCCAAGAAGATTGAGCAGCGGAGTATTGAAAATCCCTGTTAAAACCGAAAAAAGCACGCCGCAAAAAACCGCGCACCAAAAACCGAAAGCGGAACTTTTCTTTACCGTATCATAATCCTGTTTTCCCAAAGCACGGCTCATCATGCTGGAACTTCCCACGCCGAAAAGGTTGTTTACCGCGTTAAAAGCCAGCAAAAGGGGCGCCGCAAGAGTAACCGCGGAATTCTGCACCGGATCGCCCAGCATTCCTACAAAAAAAGTATCCGCCAGGTTATAAACTATCATTACAAGCGAAGAAAGCATTGCCGGAAGCGAAAGCTTAAGCACCGCCTTTGGTATTGGCATACTTTCGAAAATTTCTGTTTTTGTGTTAACCATAGTATCTTCCTTTTTGCAAAAAAACAGAGCCGCAAGGCTCTTTAATAAAGTTATTTTATCACAAAACCGCCTTTGTGTAAAGCGGCGGAGAAAATTACTTTAAAAGTATAAAAAACGCAGGCCGGTGTTTATTCGTTGACTTTTGGATATGGCCGCTATATAATATAAAAAATATAATGCGAAGGGGGCTTTTCTATGAAAAACATCAAAAAGATTAAAACCAACGAAGGGCGCTGTCTTCCGTAACCTTTTCGGAAGATTTTGCGCCCGCGCAAAATCAAATGAAAAGGATGATTAAATGAACCAGAACAAAATATTCGATATCCTCTCTCTTCCGGAAGATACCGAATCCGCGGTCAGATCCGCGATTTTAAAAAACAGCGTAAAATCCGCCACCAAAACCGCCTATTGCGGCGAAGCACCGGATTTTCCTCTCTGCAAAAAAATGCCTGTTACCCGCCTTTCCGCTGTAATACTTCTTTTATGCGAAAAGTATGACGAATATGCCGCCATGGGCGTTCCGGAAAAAGTAATAGCCGAAACTTTTCGGGACGTTACTTTGCGTGCAAATCTTTATAAAGAAAAAACCGGAAAAACCGGCATAAGCAAAGATGACGTTATATGGTTTAGGCACATTATGAATTTAAAAATATTCAAAATCGGTGCTATCCAGTTCCAGGCGTTTAATATGCTGTATCTGGACGATGAATTTTTAGGCGAGCCATATATGACTTTTTCTTCTGAACAAAAGACAAAGCTTCCTGCCGGCGCTTCTGTAATAAACTGCCATATACCTTGCGGTGCGGATTTAAGCGCCAAAGCGGTAAAATCCTCTTTTGATGATGCTTCTGTTCTTTTTCAAAAGCTTTTTCCAAACGAAAAATTCAAAGCGTTTATCTGTTACAGCTGGCTGCTTTTTCCGGATATGGTAAACCGCCTTCCGGAAAACTCAAAAATCAAAGCATTTGCCAAAAACTTTAAAATTATCGGCCGGGTGCAGGATAACGAACAGGCTTTTGAATATCTTTTTAAAAAGGCCTGCAAAAGACCTTCAAAACGCCTTTGCAAAACCTTTTTGCAAGCCCTTGCGGCCGAAAACCCAAAGCTTTTTGGCTTTGCCTGCGGAATAATCTGTTTGTAATCACAAAAAACGCCTGCGGTTTTGCCGCAGGTGTTTTTTATTCGTTTAAAAAATCCAGCACCCTTTGGTTAAAATCCGGTGCTTCCTCGTAAAGGGCATGGCGGTACCCTTCGTACATAAAAAGCCTTGCCCCGGGTATTTTTTCTGCCAGTTCGTAAGAAGCCGCCGCGCCAACCGTTCTGTCTTTTGTTCCGCCGATTACGAGCACCAGCGCTTTTATTTTTTCGAGCACCGCTTCGGCATCGTGCTCAGCACAGGCTTTTGCCATGCTCAAAAACCTTTTTGGGTTTTTCGGCACCGCAATTTTGCCCATAACGGGCGTAAGCCAGCGGTTTTTTCTGTAATATTCATCGGAATACATATTTTTAACGTTGCTTTCCATAAGCTCTGCGCCCTTGCCCTGCCGCGCCATTTCTGCCCAGATTTTTACGTTTTCCGTGATGATATCGTTGGTTTTCGGCGCCGTTACCACAAGAACAAGCTTTTCCGTTTTTTCGGGAAATTCCGCCGCAAAATGCTGGGCAATCATTCCGCCCATAGAAACCCCGATAATGCTCGCTTTTTCTATTCCCATGTGCTTCATAAAAATAGCGATATCCTCCGCCATATCCTTCGTTGAAAAATCCTCCGGAAGCGGTTCTCTTCGGCTCATCATATAAACAGTAAAGTCTTTCATAAATTCCCGATACATAAGCGCCATGGGAATTGCCTTTCCCCTAACGGTGGTAAGACCGTCGCCCAATCCCGGAAGAATAATCAGGTTTTTTGTGCCTTTGCCGAATTTTATTGCCGGAATTTTCCCTCCGCCTATATCTATCATCAGGTTTTTTGCGCCAAACATTTTATCACCCCTTAATAAATCCATTTTATCACCCTCTGCTGTCTTTGTCCACCTTTCGTGTTGGTACGTTTTTGGTCTTGCACCGCAAAAAAATCTGCTA
>SVNB01000008.1 GCA_015067125.1 Oscillospiraceae bacterium | reverse complement strand
CTGCATTGCAAAAGCAAAGGAACTTCTGGAAGAAAACCCGGGTTCGTTTATGCCGGCGCAGTTTAAAAACCCGGCAAATCCTCTTGCACATATTCTTACCACCGGACCGGAAATGTTCGAGCAGACCGACGGCAAAATTGATATTTTTGTTGCCGGAAGCGGCACAGGCGGCACGGTAAGCGGCTGCGGAAAATATCTTAAAGACCACATTCCGGGAGTGAAAATCGTTGCGGCGGAGCCGGCTTCTTCTCCCCTTTTAAGCGGCAAAGGCCCTGCCGCAAAGCACAAAATTCAGGGCATTGGGCCCAACTATATTCCGGATAACGTGGATTTTGAGGTTATTGACGAAGTGATTTCCGTCACCGATGAGGACGCATATAAATTCGGCCGTATGATTGCCGCAAAAGAGGGATATCTTGCCGGAATTTCTTCCGGCGCGGCACTTTGCGCTGCTGTGGAACTGGCAAAACGTCCGGAAAACGAAGGCAAAAACATAGTAACCATCTTTCCGGATACGGGCAACCGCTATCTTTCCGGAGATTATTTTGAATAAAACAAAAGCACCCCACGGGGTGCTTTTTAATTGGGAATTTAAAATTTGGCCACCTTGTCTAAAGTGGGCTGGCACGCCTGTCAGAACAAAGGCGTGACTGGGGGATTCTTTTATAAAATACCGGCTTTATTTTAATGGGATAGGATTACAATCCCTCCGGGTTCTTGATTATCCCTCTTCCACCGCCGCAAGCGGCGGTCCCCCTTCCCCTCTGGGAAGGCTAACCCTTCGGTTGCTTTGTTTTGCGGAACGGTCAAGACCGTTCCCTACGCTTGTCATTGCGAGGGCGTAAACCCGCGGCAATCCGTAAAAAGAATACGGATTCTTCACTGCGTTCGGAATGGCTGGCAATTATTTAATTCCCTCCGGGTTACCTGTTATCCCTCATCCGTCACGGCTCCGCCGTGCCACCTTCCCTTTCGTGAAAGCTGACCTCCGGACGGTTATAAAAGAGCATCAAGATCAAAAAGATTCCACGGGTATTCTTTTGGCGGCAAAGATTTTACCTCCACGGCTTCGCCGGTTATGGGGTGCACAAAAGCAAGGCGAAAACTCCAAAGGGCGGTTTCGCAATGGTTATCGCGGCTGCCGTATTTTCCGTCGCCCAAAAGGGGCATTTTTCTGCTGGCAAACTGCACCCTTATCTGATGGGTACGCCCTGTATGAAGTTTTATCCGCACAAGCGAAACTGTTCCGTGTTCCGGGTGTTCGGCTGTGGAAAGAACTTTATATTCAAGGCTGGCTTCTTTAACTCCCCTGCGTTCGCGTTTTACCACAAAGGTTTTGTTTTTCTGCGAATCCTTGAAAAGCAGGTCTTTGTAAACGCCTTCGGGTTCTTCCGGAACGCCCTTTATTACGGCGATATATTCTTTTTCAAATTCGCGTTTTTGAATAGCCTCGGAAAGCTTACCGGTGGCCTTTTGCATTTGGAAAGCACCATCGCGCCGCCGGTGTTGCGGTCCAGCCGGTGAACAAGGTAGCAGGGTTTGTGAACATGTTCCTCTGCCATTGTTACAATATCTTTTCCCTCCGCGGAAGGTTCCGAAAGAACGTCCGCAGGCTTTTCCGCAACTATTATAAATTTATCCTCGAAAAGAACTTTCATAAATTTCTCCTGAAAAAAACTTCTGCGTTTTACGGCAGATAATATTTGCTTTTGCAAATGATAAGATTTTGTGATTTATTTATATCACAAATATCTTTTTATATAAACCCTTTTTGGCAAAATCTATTGAAAAACAGAGCAAAAACGGATAAAATAAAGCCATATCAAACCCCGTTCGGAGGTGTTTTTGTGTCGGAAAAAGATTCTGTAAACGTCGCTCTTGTAAACCCGGAAGACAGAGAGGAATATCACCGCTCCCTCGGACTCACCAAGAAAATCGAATCCCGCAAGATAATTCTTGTGGGGCGTTCCCGCTGCGGAAAAACCACCCTTATCCGCCGCCTTCACAATCTGGATATGACCTATCACAAAACCCAGTCTATCGAGGCCTGGTCCGATGCTATTGATACGCCCGGTGAATATACGGATACTCCGTTTTTCAGCCGCGGAGCGGCAATAACCCCGGCTTATGATGCAGATATAGTCTGTTTTTGCCACGACTGCGGAAACGATATCTGCCGCCTGCCGCAGATGTTTTCCATGAGCTTTGCGAAACCGGTAATCGGCATTGTTACAAAAGCGGATTCCGACGACGTTTCCACCGAACAGGCGGAGCTTTTTCTCCACAATGCCGGCGCGCGCCACATTGTAATCACAAGTTCCCTTACCGGCCGCGGAATAGAAGAACTTATCGACCTTATCAATACAATAGATCTGAATGATTATTAAAAAAAGCGGGAAATTTTCCCGCTTTTTGCATAGGAGAGAAATATGACGGATTTATGCTTTTCCGAAAACATAAAAACAAAAATTGAATATATGTATATCGAAAAAGAATGGCAGCTTTTCAAAAAAGGCAAGAAGCAGTTCAAAGATGTTTATGAAGAACTTGCAGAAAAAATAAAATGGAAAAAAGAAACCGAAACAAACAGAAAGAACGAAGTGTATTGTCTTGATATGCACCTTAATATGGGAAGTCTTTTGAAAGGAGTGTTTTCCGAAGAAAGAAAAAAATTTGTTTCAGAAGTAAAAACAGACGAACTGCTTGGCAACGAAGCTTTATTTACAGAAAAAGACTGGGAAAAAGCCGAAGAAATGGTGAAAAAAATAAAGTCCATTTCAAAGAAAGAAAATAAAATAAAATTCTGGATAGGCGAAAATGCAAACGATATTTGTTCGTTTTTGTATTTGCTTTCCGAAATAGATGAAAACTGCGAAGTATCATATGTGCATTTTACAAGCAGTCTTGCATCCGCACAGGATGGAGAATTTGAAAAATATTTTTACGATGAAATTTTGCTTAAAGATGATTTAAGAAAAAAGGCTTTAAAAAAATGGAAGGATATCTGTAAGGAGAAGGGTTGTTTAAGAACGTTTGCCGAAGGAACGATAAAAAACGTAAATCCGGATTTTTATGATGAAATTATATTATCCCAGATACCGGAAGAAGAATTTACCGCCATGAACCTTATTTTTATGATTCAGGAAAATTGTTCCGTTGCAGTGGAAGATTATGTGTTGAAAAGAATATGTATGATACTTTCCGGAGATAATTTTGAAAAAAGATATAAACCGGCTGTACAAAGTCCGTTAAATCTTTACGAAATGATTTACAAAAAGAAAAAAGACTGATTTGTGTACCGCGGCAAAAATAAAAAAGCCTTTCGCGGAGCGGAAGACCGAAAAATTTTAATAAGCAAAAAAGCTTCCTCTATTCAAGGAAGCTTTTATTTTACCGTAATATCTATTTTTTTCTGCATTTTGCGAACCGCTACGGAAAGCCCGAAGTTTATCACAAAATATATGATTGCCGCCGTACCGAAAAGTATGAATACGTCCTGGGCGGTGATGGAATGTCCGGTAAAGGTGTTTGCCGTGGACATAAGCTTTTTGATTACAAACATCAGTTCCGCAACGCCTATCTGGGCAAGGTACGAAGTATCCTTTATAATGGTGATGCACTGGCTGGTAAGGGTGGGGATTATTCTGCGGAAGGTCTGGGGCAGAATGATGTATATCATTATCTGCACAAAGCCGAATCCCTGGCTGCGGCCTGCTTCTGTCTGGCCTTTTGGAATGGAGTTCAGTCCGCCGCGGATAATTTCTGAAATTATTGCCGCGTTGAATATAACCGTTGCCACCAAAGCGCGGGAAAGCAGCGAAGGCAGTGGTACCGCCGCAATGGCAACAAAAACCCACAAAAGCAGGGGCGTATTGCGAAAAATTTCCACAATAACGGCGGCAATTTTTCCAAAGCGGCCGCCGTATGTGTTCCAAAGGGCAAGCACAGTACCCAAAATGGTTCCGCCCAAAAGGGTAACGGCCGCAATAACAAGGGTCATGCCAAGGCCCGCAAGAATATAAGAAATATTATAATTTGTAAAAAGCAGAGCAATTTCTTCAATCATTTTTCAGCCGCCTCCTTTCCGGAAGAGCCGGCCCGGGTTTTAAGCTTTTGCTCGTACCGTTTTGCAAAATATGTAAGCGGAAAACAAATGGCAAAAAACAGAATTCCGCAGGTAAGATACGCCGGGCCGTAACTTAAAGTTCCGTTGGATGCCCAGGCGTTGGAACGGTACATAAGGTCGCCGCCGGCTATCATGGCAAGAACAGAAGTGTTCTTTATAAGCGCAACCATCTGATTAACAAGGGGCGGCAGGGCAATTTTTACGGATTGGGGCAGAATGATATAGCGCATTGCCTGCAGGTGGGTAAATCCCTGGGAAAGAGCGGCTTCTGTCTGGCCAAACGGAATGGAGGTTATGCCCGTGCGCACAACTTCGGAAATATATGCGCCGGTATATACTCCAAGCCCGATTATGCCTATCTGCTCTTTGGAAAGATCGATACCCGCATAAAGCAGGCCGTAATACATAAAAAGCACCTGCAAAACAAGCGGCGTATTCTGAAAAAATTCCACATACACCCTTGCAAGGCCTTTTAAAAATTTATTGCTTCCGGAAGAGAAAAGACCGAACACCACGCCAAGAAAAAGTGCAAGAACAAGCGCAAAAACAGAAACTTTTACCGTTACAAAAAACGCTTCGATAAATTCCGCTCTTGCGTTCCAAAGCGCTTCCCAGCGCCACAGAGCAAAAACTCCGCTGTTCATTCTTTTCACTTCCTTTCTGTCAATTTAAAAGCTTCCCCTCAAAGGAAAGGCAAATTTTTATCCCTCAAAGCTGGGAAGAAGTCCGTTGGCTTCGCGCAGGGCATCAATAGTGCCGTCGGAAAGCCATTCTTCTATAAGTCCGTCAACATAGCTGTTAAGCTGGGTGTTGGAAAGTTTGGAAACAACGCCAAAGGGCTGTGCCGCAAAGCGGTCTTCAAGAATAACGGTGGTATCGTCCATATAGGTGGAAAGAACGACCGTATCAACGCAGTGAGCATCAACGGCGCCGGCAGAAAGGGCAAGCTTTATTGCGGCATGGTCGTCAAATTCATCAAAAGAAAGTTCGTATCCTTCGCCAAGATAATCTTTAAGACTCTGGGCGGAAGTGGAGCTCATGGTTACGCCTACGGTTTTGCCGTCAAGGTCTTCCAAAGAGGATATTCCGGAATCTTTAAGCACCATAACGCCCACCGCATCGGTATAATAGGGTGCGGAAAAATGATAGCTCATTTTGCGTTCTTCGGTAATGGTGAAGTTGGAAAGGCTGATATCAATATCGCCGGAATCTATCATCTGAAGACGGGTGGTGGGCGTTACCACAAGAAACTGAACTTCCACGCCCATTTCTTCGGCGATTTTTCTCGCAATATCAATTTCCAGACCGGAATATTCGCCGGTGGCCGGATCGAGATATCCCATTCCCACAAGGGAATCTTTTACGCCGACTTTAAGAACGCCGCGGCTCTGAATATCCTCTACTGTAACTTCGCTGTTTCCGCCGCAGGCAGAAAAAGCAAAAAGCATTACAAAAACAAGTATTAAAGAAATAAATTTTTTCATAGGTTCTCCTTTTAAAACAAGCGTATTTTATTGCCTTAAAATTTTGCCGAGGAAGGCTTTTGTTCTTTCGTTTTCCGGATTGGTAAAGAAATGTTCCGGCGTGCCTTCTTCGATTATCCGGCCTTCGTCCATAAAGACAATGCGGTCGGCAACTTCGCGGGCAAAGCCCATTTCGTGCGTTACGACCACCATGGTGATGTTTTCTTCCGAAAGGCGGATCATAACGTCCAGAACTTCCTGAACGGTTTCCGGATCCAGTGCGGAAGTGGGTTCATCAAAAATTATGATTTTTTGCTGGGTGGTAAGCGCCCTTGCAATGGCAACCCTTTGCTGCTGTCCGCCGGAAAGAGTTGCGGGATAAACATGAGCCTTATCTTCCAAACCAACAAGCTTTAAATACTTCATGGCAAGTTCTTCGGCTTCTGCTTTTGATTTTTTCTGAAGCTTTATCGGAGCAAGAGTAAGGTTATGAAGAACGTCCATGTGCGGATAAAGATTGAACTGCTGAAAAACCATTGCAGAGGTTCTTTTTACAAGTTCCGTTTTGTTTTTGTGAGTAAGAAGTTCGCCGTCTATATAAACTTCGCCGGAAGATGGTTCTTCCAAAAAGTTCATACAGCGCACTGTGGTGGATTTTCCGCTGCCGGAAGGCCCGATTATAACCAGCTTTTCGCCTTCTTTTACTTCAAGGTTAACGTCTTTAAGTACATGGAGGCTGCCGAAATATTTATTTACATTGACAAGTTTTATCAATGTTTTCACCTCCGGATAAACATAATTTAACTATTTTATTTTATAGTAAAACACAAAATCCGTCAAGGCGAAAGATGTAAACAGCATAAAAACTTTACATATTCGTAATAAAAAGATATAATAAAACCAATAAATACGACCCAAAGCCCGGCCTTCACAAAGGGCAATCTCCCTTGTGTAAGGAAGATTCCCCCTCATTCTGAACGCAGTGAAGAATCCGTAATATTTTTACGGATTGCCACGGGCTTGCGCCCTCGCAATGACGACCATAGGGGCGGATATTATCCACCCATTTGTCATAACACCGTAGGGAACGCTGTCCTCAGCGTTCCGAAAAAACGGACCGTCGGGGACGACGGTCCCTACAGAAAGTATCACTTTAGGCAAGGGGGCCAAATTTAGCCTTCCCGGAGGGGAAGGTGGATTTTTCGCCAAAGGCGAAAAAGACGGAAGAGGGATAACCAAGAACCCGGAGGGCAGCCTCCCTCTGATGATGAAGGTGCCACCGCAGGTGACGGAGGGATAAAAACCCAATTCAACCGGTAAATTATAAAATAATTATTTGTTTAGGAGGATAAAAATGCCTGAACTTTCCAACATAAACGTGGTAAAAGAAATTCTTGGCCGCCACGGATTTAAATTTTCCAAAAGCCTGGGACAAAACTTTATAGTAAATCCGGAACTTTGCCCGCGCATTGCGGAAGAAAGCGGCGTAGGCCCCGGAATATGCGCACTGGAAATAGGCCCCGGCATAGGCGTGCTCACAAAAGAGCTTGCCTTGCGTGCGGAAAAGGTTTTGAGCATCGAAATTGACAAAGCTTTGCTGCCCGTGCTCAAAGAAACCCTTGCGGAATTTGATAACGTGAGCATACTCAATGCGGACGTGCTCGAACTGGATTTAAAGAGCGTTATAAAAGAATATTTTGGCGATAAACCCTTTGTGGTATGCGCAAACCTGCCCTATTACATCACTTCCCCGATAATTATGAAACTGCTGGAAGAGGATATCGGCGCAAAAAATCTTACCGTTATGGTCCAGAAGGAAGCCGCCGTGCGCATTGCCGCAAAACCGGGCACAAGGGATTGCGGAGCCATTTCTGCCGCGATAAATTATTACAGCGAACCGGAAAAACTTTTTGACGTTTCCAAAGGCAATTTTGTGCCGCCGCCAAACGTAACTTCTGCGGTGCTGCGCCTTACCCTGCGCAAACAGCCTGCGGTAAAAGTTGATGATGAAAAGCACTTTTTCCGCATAGTAAAGGCATCTTTCAGCCAAAGGAGAAAAACCCTTACCAATTCCCTTTCCTCCGGCCTTGGAATCGGAAAAGACGAGGTGCTTGCCGCGTTGGAACAGTGCGGCCTTGGCCCCAATGCCAGAGCGGAAGAACTTTTGCTGGAAGATTTTGCCGCCCTTGCTAAAATTCTTTGATTTAACAAAGCAAGTTTGGAACAGCCAAAAGTCTTGCGGCTTTTGGGGAATAAGAGTATAATGCAGTTGTGGAAAAAACCGCAAAAAGCGGACACAAAATTAAGGAGGAAAGAAATATGAAAAAAATCCTTGCACTTGTTCTTGCACTTATGATGGTTTTTGCCTTTGCCGCCTGCGGAAAAGCAGAAACCGTAAAATTCGCCGTAAGCGACCTTGAAGGCAACGTTGCCTATGAGTTTGAAGTGGAACTTGAAGAAAACGCCACCGCAGGCGTTCTTCTTGAAAAAGGCCTTGCAGCAAACGGCATTGATTACGAACAGGTGGATACCACTATGATTCAGCGCATCGGCGACCTTGAACAGGATTCCGTAAACTGGACTGTTTGGTGGTCCGTATATGTAAACGGCGAATACGGCCAGGTTGGCCTTTGGGAACAGCCCGTTGCTGCCGGCGATCTTATCGAAATCAAACTTGAAAACACTTTCTGATAAAATTCAGATCCGGTAAAGGCGGAAGCGTTGCTTCCGCCTTTTTGTTTTGCCTTTTTGCCGGAAAGTATAAACCACCGTAAAAAGCAACCCGAAGGGCAGCCTTCCTTTAGCAAATGGAAAATTGAAAACGTTGTAGGGAACGCTGCCCTCAGCGTTCCAAAAAAACGGACCGTCGGGGACGACGGTCCCTACAGAAAGCCTGCCTTGTGTAAAGAAGGCCGAATCGTCCACCGTAGGGAACGGTCTTGACCGTTCCGTTTAGCCTTCCCAGAGGGGAAGGTGGATTTTTCGCCGAAGGCGAAAAAGACGGATGAGGGACAACCGATAACCCGGAGGGCAGTATAAATTGACAGTTGAAAATTGAAAGTGGAAAGCGGAAAGTTGATTTTTTGTTTTGCATTTATAATGATTTTATCTTTAATAATTTTTACTTGTATATTTAATATGATTTTGGTATAATGTAATTTACGAAAATATGCGCAAAAGTATATAAAACCTTTTTTGGAGCATAATATTAAAAAAACTCCGGAGGTTTTATAATATGTCAGAAGAAGTTAAAAACTGTTCCGATGAAGAAAACGAAGAAATAGAAACCCAGACCGACCAGATTATAGAAACCGGTTCGGTAATAAAAACAAAAGGCAAACACTGCATACATTGCCTTACCATTGTGGGGCAGATAGAAGGGCACTATATTCTTCCGCCGCAGAATAAAAGCACAAAATACGAACACGTTATTCCCCAGCTTGTGGCTATCGAGGAAGACCCGGAAATAGAAGGCCTTATCGTTATGCTAAACACGGTCGGCGGCGATGTGGAAGCCGGCCTTGCCATTGCGGAGCTTATTTCCGGCATGAGCAAGCCCACGGTTTCTCTTGTGCTTGGCGGCGGACATTCCATCGGCGTGCCGCTGGCCTGTTCCGCAAGGGATTCTTTTATCGTTCCGTCTGCCACCATGACCATTCACCCGGTGCGAATGAACGGCCTTGTGCTGGGCGTGCCCCAGACTTTATCCTATTTTGACAAAATGCAGGAACGCATCACAAAATTTGTGACGGAAAATTCGAACATCAAAGCGGAACGCTTTAGAGAGCTTATGTTTACCACCGGCGAACTTATTACCGATGTGGGAACGGTTCTTGATGGAGAAGCCGCCGTTGCGGAAGGACTTATAGATAACCTGGGCGGACTTTCTGACGCGATAAAATGCCTTTATTCCCGAATTGAAGGGAGGAAGGCAAAGTGATGCTTTGGACGGTGGAGCCTTTCGACCGGATATTCCCGACGGATATTCCGGAAACGGTTACAATGGATATCGGCGGCGGTTTTCTGGAAGGAAGAATAACGCCCTGCGGTTTTACCGTTTCGCGCCTTGTTTCCACAGATTTGAAAAAATATCTTAAAACGGAATATTCGCCCGGATATATCAGAAAAATATAAATTTGTTTCTGTCCTTTGTTTAAAAAAATAAAAACCGCCGCTTTGCGGCTTACATAAATAAGGAGAAAACATGAATCTTTTTGACGCAGTAATACAGGGAATCATACAGGGCCTTACGGAATTTCTTCCGGTTTCTTCAAGCGGCCATCTTTCTCTTTACCAGCATTTTACAGGTAACAGCGGCGAAGCCGCCGGAATATATTCCATTCTGCTTCATCTTGGCACGCTTTTGGCGGTGTGCATTGCATTTTACCGCGATATATGGGATATGATAAAAGAATTTTTTGCCATGGTAAAAGAAATTTTTACCGGTAAATTTGATAAAAACAATATGACCGGCGCAAGAAGGATGATCTTTCTTTTGATAATCAGCCTTGTGCCGCTGGTATTTTTCTATTTTATTTCCGATTTTTACAATTCTCTTTCCACAGATAACGATATTATTGTGGAAGGCCTTTGCTTTTTGCTTACCGCGGCGCTGCTTATCATTTCCGGCAGATGCGTAAAAACCGGCGGAACGACTGCCGAAAATATGAGCTGGAAGCAGGCCCTTGGCATGGGAATAATGCAGGGCATTGCGCCGCTTCCGGGGCTTTCCCGTTCCGGTTCCACCATTTCCGCAGGGCTTATTCTTGGGGTTTCGCGGGATCAGGCGGTGGCTTTTTCGTTCATTATGGGCGTTCCGGCGGTGCTTGCGGCAAATATACTCGAAGTTCCGGCCGCTGTTTCCGGAGAAGTGGAAATCAACTGGGGCGCGGCCCTTGCGGGCATGGCGGTTTCTCTTATAGTGGGAATTGCCGCAATAAAAACAGTAAAACTTTTGGTAAAAAACGATAAATTTACAAAATTTGCGTGGTATCTTGTTCCTCTTGGCGTGCTTATGGTTGCTGTCGGCATTTTCGAGCACGTTACCGGAACAACAATAACATTTTAAGGAAGGCACTGAATAATGGCTGCAGCAAAAAAGAGTTCCGAAAAAAAAGGAACAAAAAAGAATACAAGCAAAAAAGCAGCGGAGGCAGAAATTTCTTCCCGCCGCCAGCTTTATGCCATCGGCTTTTTTGCCCTTGGAATTATTTTTACCGCAATGACTTTTATTAAGGGAGAAAGTCTTTGGCAGGGAATGCACTATGCCCTTTTTGGACTTTTCGGCTGGTGCGCCTATCTTATAGGCCCTGTTTTTATATATCTTGCGGTTATGAATACCCTTGAAAAACCCACCTTTTCCACTGCCGCGCAGGGTTACGAATGTCTTGCGCTGGTGATTCTTCTTTCCGGCATCACCACGGTCTTCAGCGAAGGAATGCTGCTTGAAGGCAGCGTATTCCAGAAGATCGGCCAGCTTTATACATACGGAAAAGAACTTGTGGGTGGCGGCGTGCTTTCTGTAATATACGGGCTTACCTCCATGGCGCTTATGGGAAGGCTTGCGGCAATTATTGTCGGTCTGGTGCTTATAGTTGCGGTGCTTATGCTTATAACCGGCACAACCCTTGCCGGTCTTGCAAAAAGCACCAAAAAAGTCGGCGAAAAGGTAAAAACCGTATATACCGAACAGGTGGAACACCATAAACAGATGGAAGAAAGCCGCAGAAACGTGCAGATAGATATTCCCCTTGATGAACCCATAAACTATGCTTCCAAAGAAACCAAAGAAAGCGTAAAGCGTTCCAAAGAAAAACTTCTTGGCACCGCGGCAGAAGAGGCAAAACCCGCGCCGAAACCTGCCGAAAGGGTTATAGATATTCCGCTTGACGATGAACCGCCGGTAATGGAAAAACCGGCCGCACCGGCAGCTTCTGTAACGACCGTAACTTCCGAAAGGCCCAAAGCCATTGCGGAAAAAGAAGAACCTGTTCACGGTTTTACCGCGCATATGGCAGTGGAAGTTCCCAAAGAGGAGGAAATAGAAGGCTTTAAATCCGCAAAGGAACAGATGGAAGAAGCCGCAAAAGATCCTGCGCTGGAAGAACTTATCAGCAAGGCCATGGTGGAACAGGCAAATTCCAAAAAGATAGAAAAGGCGGAAATGAAGGTTCTTGCGGATGAGCAGGCAAAGAAAATCACAGAAATAATGAACGACCTTGAAACCCTGCCATACACCTTCCCTCCTACGGATATTCTTAAACTTACCGATAATTCCAACCAGGAGGATATTACCGAAGAGCTGCGTAAAAACGCGGATATTCTTACAAATACCCTGCAAAGCTTCGGTGTTATGGCAAGGGTGATAGATATCAACCGCGGCCCTGCGGTAACAAGATACGAGCTTCAGCCCGGAGCGGGCGTAAAAGTAAGCAAAATTGCCGGCCTTGCGGATGACCTTGCCCTTAACCTTGCGGCAAAGGGCGTGCGAATCGAAGCTCCCATTCCCGGCAAAGCCGCCGTTGGTATAGAAGTTCCCAATAAAAACAGAGATATAGTAAATATCCGCGAGCTTATCGAATCAGCCGAATTCCAGAACGCCAAATCCAAACTTACAGTGGCTTTGGGCCGTGATATAGTGGGCAACGTGGTGCTTGCGGACCTTAAAGAAATGCCCCACCTGCTGGTGGCAGGTTCCACCGGTTCCGGTAAATCCGTATGCATAAACTCCATGATAATTTCGCTTATGTATAAGGCCAGCCCGGACGAGGTAAAGCTTCTTCTTATTGACCCGAAGGTTGTGGAGCTTTCTGTTTATAACGGAATTCCGCATCTGCTTATTCCGGTGGTTACCGATCCGAGAAAAGCCGCCGGCGCGCTTAACTGGGCGGTTTCGGAAATGCTTAAACGTTACCAGATGTTTGCGGAAAACGGCGTGCGCGATATTGCAGGTTACAATAAACTTGCCGAAGACCGCGACGATATGCAGAAAATGCCGAAGGTTGTTATCATCATAGACGAGCTTGCGGACCTTATGCTTGTCGCTTCCAGCGAGGTGGAGGATTCCATCAACCGCCTTGCGGCTTTGGCCCGTGCGGCAGGTATGCACCTTGTGGTTGCAACGCAGCGTCCTTCCGTTGATGTTATCACCGGCGTTATCAAATCCAACATAGGCAGCAGAATCGCATTCAAAACCTCTTCTCAGGTGGACAGCCGCACCATTATCAGCGACGGCAGCGCCGAAAAACTTTTGGGCAAGGGCGATATGCTTTTCTATCCCCAGACGGATATGCGCCGTGTTCAGGGCTGCTTTGTAAGCGACAGAGAAGTTGAAGAGGTTGTTCGCTTTGTTAAAAACGGCGGACAGGCCGCCTATGATGAAGAAATTATAGACAACATAGAAAAACTTGCCGTTAAAGAAAAAGGCAAAAAATCTTCGGCCGATGCGGCTTCCGAAGGCGGCGGATTTGATGACGGCGACGAAATGCTTGATGACGCCATCGAATGCGTTATAGAAATGGGACAGGCTTCCACTTCGCTTCTTCAGCGCAAGCTTAAACTTGGATATGCCCGCGCCGCAAGAATCATCGACCAGATGGAAGAACGGGGCATAGTCGGTCCCTTTGAAGGCAGCAAACCCCGTCAGGTGCTTATCAGCAAAGAACAGTGGCTTGAAAAGCAGCTTTCCAGCGATGAATAAAGCCTCCGTTGCCTAAATGGAGATGGATTTTCGGTTGTTTTATAACCGGCGCAATGCAAAGCTTACAAAAAGCTCAATCTTACCGTTATAAGAAGGCCTGACGGTGAGGTAAAAGATAATTTTGAGGGTGTTTGCAGATTTATTGATGAATCTGTAAAAGAATCCCTCCGTCAGCCTTTGGCTGACACCTCCCTTTAGGCAAGGGAGGCTAAAAAAGGAGGAAAACATTTTGGGATTTTTCAGCAGAATAAGCGAAGGACTTAAAAAAACAAGGGATTCTCTTAAAGAGCGCTTTGACGACGTTTTTTCCGGCGCAAGCGTGGACGAGGACCTTTTTGACGAGCTTGAAGAAGCTCTTGTTCTGGCAGATACCGGTGCCGTGACCGCCGCGGCAATTTGCGAAGAACTGCGCAAAAAAGTAAAAAAAGAGGGAGTTTCCGATCCGGAAAAAGTCCGCGAAATGATGTACGAAGTGGTTGCGGAAATCCTTAGGGGCGGCCAGGAACTGGATTTGGAAAACAAACCCGCAATTATAATGATGATCGGCGTTAACGGCGCCGGAAAAACCACCACCATCGGCAAAATGGCAAAAAACTTTATAGATGAAGGCAAAAAAGTTGTGGTCGCGGCGGCAGATACCTTCCGCGCGGCGGCCATCGACCAGCTGCAGGTCTGGACCGACAGATGCGGTGCGGAACTTATAAAACATTCCGAAGGTTCCGACCCGGCAGCGGTTGTTTTTGATGCCATTGCCGCAGGCAAGGCCAGAAAAGCAGACGTTATTATCTGCGATACCGCAGGCCGTTTGCAAAACAAAAAAGGACTTATGGACGAGCTTGCCAAAATCGGAAGGGTTATAGAAAGAGAAGCCGCGGATTCTTCTGTGGAAACCCTGCTTGTTCTTGACGGCACCACCGGCCAGAACGCGCTTAACCAGGCAAAGGAATTTGGTTCCGCCTGCCCCATAACCGGCATTGTGCTTACCAAGCTTGACGGCACCGCCAGAGGCGGCGTTGTTATAGGAATCCGCAAAGAACTGGATATTCCGATAAAATTTATCGGCGTGGGCGAAAAAGCAGAGGATCTTCAGCCCTTTGATCCGGAAGCCTTTGCAAAAGCCATTTTTGAATAATTCACGAAAATTACAAAAAGTTAATATAACATAAGGAGAAAAACATGATCACTACAAAACAGCGCGCATACCTCAGAAGCCTTGCAAACGGAATCCCCTCTATTCTTCAGGTGGGCAAAGAAGGTGTTACCGAGGCACTTATCAAAAACATAGACGAAGCTCTTAACGCAAGAGAAATCGTAAAAGTAACCGTGCTTGAAACCGCACCCCTCTCTTCCAAAGAAGCTATCGAGGAAGTTATGAACGGCATCAAAGGCTGCGAGGCGGTTCAGGTAATCGGCAGAAAATTTGTTGTTTATAAACGCAACCTTAAAGAACCCAAAATAATTCTTCCATAAGGAGAAAAAATGAAGATAGGCATTTACGGAGGAAGCTTTGACCCTGTGCATAAAGGCCACGTCAACGCGGCGCTTACTTTTAAGGAAGAGCTTTCTCTTGATAAGATAATCGTAATTCCGGCGTATCAGCCGCCGCACAAAAAGGGCCTTGCCCTTACCCCTTCGGAACACAGAATGAATATGTGCCGCCTTGCTTTTGAAGGCCTTGAAGGCTTCGAGGTTTCGGATATCGAAATAAAGCGCGAGGACGAGGGATATATGGCGGATACAGTTGAACAGTTAAGAGAAATTTATCCCGATGACGAGCTTTTTCTGCTGATCGGCGGAGATATGCTTCTTTCTTTTCAGCGCTGGTACGCATGGCACAAAATAACGGACGAAGCCGTTCTTGCGGTGGCCGCAAGAAACTGGGAAGACGATGCCGCCCTTGAAGCAGAAGCGGCCGTTTTGCGCAGTTACGGGGCAGAAGTGCGCATTGTGCCCATCGACGTTAAAGAAATATCCTCTACCGAAGTAAGGGAAGCCGTCCGCCGGGCGGACGATATTTCCTCTATGGTGCCGGATGGCGTTGATGAATATATCTGGAATCATTATCTTTATTATAATTGACCCGAAGGAGGCAAAAAATGCTTAAAAAGACGATAATTCTGGTCGCTGCCGTAACCGTTATTATGGCAATGGCGCTTTCGGCCTGTTCCGGCGGATGGAAAGAAAGCTATGAAACTTTTCTTGATGACCTTGTGGGAAAAGTTGACGTGGAGCAGGAAATCCGCACGGTAAATACGGAAGACGCCCTGCGCGATAAACTTGAGGAATACAGCGAAGGCCAGACCATCTGGTTCCAGTCCGATGACTTTGACGGCGACGGTATGCTGGAAGCTTTTGCGTTCTGCGGAAAAGCCGGAGCGGAATACCTTGAAGGCGTACTTTGGTTTGTTAACGAAAACTATGCCGCAGAACTTAAAGAAAGCGGAAAATGGACCAACCCGGAAATGGTGACAATGGAAGGCGCAACCTTTATGTTTGCGGAAAATCACGATGACGGGCTTACCTATGTTTTTGGCATAGAAAACAGCAAGGTTTACGAAACAGCGGTTTCCGGAATGTTTTCCAACCTTGAATACGTTGGCGGAAAAGATTTTACCGCGGAATTTACTTCTTACGATTATTACGAAACGGAAGAAGAATCCAAAGCAGAAGAACCCACCACAAAAAAATACTGGTTCTATCTTGAAAACGGCGAATTTTATGAATACGGCGCGGATGATTCCCTTCGCCGCGCAGATTTAAGAAAATACAAGGCAGGTTCCGACGTTATAGATATTATCTATGAACAGGGACTTACCGATGAACTGCTTGAAAAATATTATCCGGACGCAACGGAAGAAGAACTTGAATTTATAGCGGAGGAAGCGGGTTACTTCCACAGCATTATGCTGCGCGAAAACGGAATTTTAAACCTTAACTTCTATGGCGCTTACGAAGACTGCTTCTACATCACCTTTGCGGTAACGGAGGATTCTTCCGAAGTTATAGACTGCGGCAGAGGTTTTTACCTTCCCGCGGCGGTGGAATCCATTGCAACCTATCCGGAAGAAGAAACAGAATGATGGATACAAAAAAATACTGCCGTTTTACGGAAGATGAAATCAAAGCCGTGCTCAAAAACAGAATGAACGAGCACCGGTACGAACATTCTTTAAACGTTGCAAAAAGAGCCGCCTTTTTGGCGGAAAAATACGGCGCGGATGCGGAAAAAGCCCGTTTTGCCGGGCTTATCCACGATATCTGCAAGGGAATACCGCAGGAAGAACAGCTTGCGATAATCGAAAAAGAGGGAAGTGCTCTTGACGAGGATACAAAAAAATCCCCGGCGATGTGGCATTCCATTGCCGGAGCAATATATTGTGAGCACGAGCTTTGCGTGACCGATAAAGACGTGCTCAACGCGGTAAGATATCATACTTCCGGCAGAGGGAATATGAGCATACTTGAAAAAGTTGTTTATATGGCGGATCTTACCAGCGCGGAAAGAAACTATCCCGATGCGGAATATACCAGAAACCTTACGGATAAATCCCTTGATGAAGGCATTGCTTATGGGGTGCGCTGGATTGCCGGCGACCTTGAACGCAGGGGCCTTCCCAAAGGAAAAGATACCGAAGCACTTCTGGAAGAGTATAAAAACGTAAAAATTACAGAATGAAAGGAAAAATGATCAATGGAATCCAGAGAACTTGCACTTCGCATTGCAAAAATTCTTGATAACAAAAAAGCTACCGGTCTTCGCGTGCTTAAAATCGGCGAAATCAGCAGCATCGGCGATTACTTTGTAATCTGTTCCGCAAACAACAAAAGCCACGTACAGGCCCTTTCTGACGAGGTGGATTTTGCCCTTGGCCACGAAGACGGCATTGCGCCCCAAAGGGTAGAAGGCTATGCTTCCGCAAGCTGGATACTTATGGACTATGCCAGCGTAATCGTGCATATTTTTAACGAGGAAGTTCGCGAATTCTATTCCCTTGAACGCCTTTGGAGCGATGCAAAAATCGAAGAAATCAATTTTGAGGAAGAATAAAATAAGCCTTCCCAAAGGGGAAGGTGGCATTTACGAAGGAAATGACGGAAGAGGGATTAACAGGTAACCCGAGGGGTCACTGCGCAAAATTTTAAAAATCCCTTGACAAAGCCGCATTATAATTGATATTATACATTTAATGTGTTTTTATATTTTAAATGCTTTGACAAAGAACAAGTAACCCGTTTGGATATTTAAAGAGAGCCGCAGTCCGGTGAAATGCGGCAGTGGAAAAATGGGCGAACTCACTTTCGAGCAGCCGGAGGAAATTGCTTTTTTTTAAGCAAAAGTAAAACCGGACGGCGCCGCCGTTATACGGAACAGAGCCGGGCGCTTTTGCGCCAAAGAAAGTGGTACCGCGGGTAAATTTATTCCCGTCTTTCGTTTTTGCGAAGGACGGGATTTTTTATTTTCGCAAAAAACCGTCAGAAAAATTATTTCAACATAAACTGGAGGAACCAAAAAATGAAAGGCTATGATTTTGCCGCCATCGAAAAAAAGTGGCAGGACATCTGGGATGAAAAAAAGCCCTATGCCGCAACCACAGATTACACCAAACCCAAATATTATGCGCTTGTTGAATTTCCCTATCCTTCCGGTCAGGGACTTCACGTAGGACATCCCCGTTCCTATACCGCCCTCGACATCGTTTCCAGAAAGAAAAGAATGCAGGGTTACAACGTTCTTTACCCCATGGGCTGGGACGCTTTCGGCCTTCCTACCGAAAACTTCGCAATCAAAAACCATATCCATCCGGAAATCGTAACAAAAAACAACGTTGACCACTTCAAGGCACAGCTCAAATCCCTTGGACTTTCCTTTGACTGGGACCGCGAGATCAATACCACCGACCCCAACTATTATAAATGGACCCAGTGGATCTTCATCCAGCTTTTCAAACGCGGCCTTGCCTATAAAAAAGAGGCAAACGTAAACTGGTGCACCGGCTGCAAGGTTGTTCTTGCAAACGAAGAGGTTGTTAACGGCGTTTGCGAACGCTGCGGCAGCGAAGTTGTTCACAAAGTAAAATCCCAGTGGATGCTTAAAATCACCGAATACGCACAGCGCCTTATTGATGACCTTGACGAAGTCGATTACATCGAACGCGTAAAAACTTCCCAGAAAAACTGGATCGGCCGTTCCACCGGCGCAGAAGTTGATTTTAACACCACCCTCGGCGACAAACTCAAAGTTTATACCACCCGCTGCGATACCCTTTTCGGCGCCACCTATATGGTTATGAGCCCGGAACACGAGCTTATCGAAAAATGGGCGGATAAACTTGAAAATATCGAAGAAATCCGCGCATACCAGGCAGAAGCCGCAAAAAAATCCGATTTTGAGCGTACCGAAAT
Source organism: Oscillospiraceae bacterium (assembly GCA_015067125.1). Lineage (GTDB taxonomy): Bacteria > Bacillota > Clostridia > Oscillospirales > Ruminococcaceae > UMGS1668. The sequence continues at coordinate 5,183 of SVNB01000008.1, read as the reverse complement.
GGCAAAGGATAAAACCGGCGTTATGCTTAAAGGCGTAATGGGCATCAACCCCGTAACCGGAAAAGAAATTCCTATTTTTATTTCTGACTACGTTCTTACCACCTATGGTACCGGCGCTATTATGGCTGTTCCCGCACACGACAGCCGCGACTGGGAATTTGCAAAAAAATTCGGTCTTCCGATAGTTGAAGTTGTTAAAGGCGGCAACGTGGAGGAAGAAGCATATACCGATTGCAGCGAAGGCATTATGGTAAACTCCGGTTTTGAAGACGGTATGACCGTTGAAGAAGCTAAAAAAGCCATGATCGAATACCTTGAAAAAGAGGGCATCGGCAAAGCAAAGGTAAACTTCAAGCTCCGTGACTGGGTGTTCAGCCGCCAGAGATATTGGGGCGAACCCATTCCGATGATCTACTGCGAAAAATGCGGCTGGCAGCCTGTTCCGGAAGACCAGCTTCCGCTGCTCCTTCCCGAAGTGGAATCCTATGAACCCACCGATAACGGCGAAAGCCCCCTTTCCACTATGACCGACTGGGTGGAAACCACCTGTCCCTGCTGCGGCGGTCACGCCTACCGCGAAACCGATACCATGCCCCAGTGGGCAGGTTCTTCCTGGTATTTCCTTCGCTATTGCGACCCGACCTGCGATACCGCGCTTGCTTCCAAAGAAGCTCTTGATTACTGGATGCCTGTTGACTGGTATAACGGCGGTATGGAACATACAACCCTTCATCTGCTTTACAGCCGCTTCTGGCACAAGTTCCTTTATGATATCGGCGCGGTTTCCACCAAGGAACCCTATGCAAAACGTACCAGCCACGGCATGATCCTTGGCGAAAACAACGAAAAAATGTCCAAATCCCGCGGAAACGTGGTAAACCCCGATGACGTTATTCGTGATTACGGCGCAGATACCCTTCGCCTTTACGAAATGTTTATCGGTGACTTTGAAAAAGCCGCACCCTGGAACACCAACTCCATCAAAGGCTGCAAACGATTCCTTGACAGAGTATGGGCTCTTCAGGATATTATGCAGGGCGAAGGAATCCGCCCCGAGCTGGAAAGCAACTTCCACAAATGCCTTAAAAAAGTCGGCGAAGATATTGATAACCTTAAAGCGAACACCGCTATTGCCGCAATGATGAGCCTTATCAACGATATCACTTCCACCGGAAGCATCACCAAGGACGAATATGAACTCTTCCTTACCATGCTGAACCCCTTTGCTCCTCATATTACGGAAGAACTCTGGCAGATTCTTGGCCACGAAGAACTTCTTTGCAAACAGAATTGGCCCCAGTATGACGAAGCAAAATGCACCGAAGCCACCGTTGAAATGGTTGTTCAGATCTGCGGAAAAATCAGAGCAAGAATGAACGTTGCCGCCGATGCAGATAAAGATACCTGCATTGCCGCAGCAAAAGAAGCCGCCGCAAAAGACCTTGAAGGAAAAACTATCCTCAAAGAAATCTGCGTTCCCGGCAAGCTTGTAAACTTTGTTGCAAAATAAAACATAAAAAAGCAGGGCGGGAGCAATGCTCCCGCCGCTTTTTTAAGAAAGGAAATTGATATGAACCAGAAAATGCTTTGGCAATACGCAAGACTAATTGTCGGGGTTGGCATAAACCTGCAAAAAGGCCAGACCCTTGTAATAAACTGCCCGGTTGACCGTGCGGATTTTGGCCGCCTTTTAACCACCGCGGCTTATGACCTTGGCGCAAAGGACGTTATTATGCTTTGGCGCGACGATTACTGCACCCGCGAACATTGGCTCCGCGCCGATGACAGCCTTTTTGACGGCGTTTACAGCTGGGACGCCGACCGCCTTAACACCCTTGCAAAAGAGGGAGCGGGCTATATTTCCATAGCTGCCGCAGACCCGGAAAACCTTAAAGGCGTTGATCAGGAACGCCAGCGCCGTTACAGCATTGCTTCCAACCGTGACCTTGCGGATTTCTATAACCTTGAAATGACAAACGGTTTTCCCTGGTGCGTGGCTTCTGTTCCGATAAAAGCCTGGGCAGAAAAAGTTTTCCCCAAACTCAAAGGCGACGAAGCCATCGAAAAACTCTGGGAAACCATTTTCAAAATGGTACGCATCACCGAAGACGGCGACGCCGTTGAAGCCTGGAAGGAACATTGCGGAAACCTTGAACGCAGAGCAAATATCCTCAACGAAATGAACCTTGAATCCGTTCATTACAAAAACTCTCTCGGAACCGACCTTACCGTTGAGCTTCCGGAAAACTGCCGTTGGCTTGCAGGCGGAGATACCTCAAAAGCCGGTTTCAAATTCGTTGCAAATATGCCTACGGAAGAAGTTTTTTCCGCACCGAAGCGCGACGGAGTAAACGGCGTTCTTTATTCCGCAAGACCCCTTGTTCTTAACGGAAACATCGTTGATAAAATCCGTTTTGAGTTTGAAAACGGAAAAATCGTAAAAGCCACCGCCGAAAAAAGCGAGGAAGTTCTTAACAAGGCTCTCGATACCGATGAAAACAGCCGCTACCTCGGTGAAATCGCCCTTGTTCCCTATGATTCTCCCATTTCCAACAGCGGCATCACCTTCTTCAACACCCTTTTCGATGAAAACGCTTCCTGCCACTTTGCCTTCGGCGAAGCCTATCCTTCCAGCATCGAAGGCGGCGACGATATGACCGAAGAAGAACTTTTTGAACGCGGAATCAACGCCACTGCCGGTGTTCACGTTGACTTTATGGTCGGCACCGCCGACCTTTCCATCACCGGCAAAACCCGCGACGGAAAAGAAGTAGTTATCTTTGAAAACGGCAACTTCGTATTTTAAAAACCTTCCCTTGGGGGAAGGCGTCAAAACCGAAGGTTTTGACGGATGAGGGCAAACCAGGACCCCGGAAGGAGGATTCGCCCTGTTCGCCCGTGCTCAATATAAAGACAGACAAAAATCCCGTGCTCAAATTTTGAGCACGGGATTCTATTTAGCCTCCCTTGCCTAAAGGGAGGTGTCTGAGAAGCAGACGGAAGGATTCTTTTATGCTTCCGGAATATATTTTTCCGGATCAAGGTACATTCCGTTGTGCCGCAGTTCAAAATGAAGATGCGTTCCGGTGGAATTGCCGGAAGAACCTACGGAAGCTATGATATCGCCGGCTTTTACCTCGTCCCCTTCTTTTACAAAAAGGTCGGCGCAATGGGCGTAAACAGTATGAATACTGTCGCCGTGGTCAAGGATTATATATCTTCCGTAACCGGTTGTGCCGTATTTGGCCTTTACAACAGTGCCGTCCGCAACGGCAAAAATATTGCTGCCTTCGCCGTTTTCCGGCATATAGTCCGTGCCAACGTGGCCTTTGTAACCCCAAAGCTGGCAGCAGACGTAGCCGCCTTCAACAGGGCGGATAAAATCAATGCCCAATTCGGCTTCGGTATTTGTGGTCGCAGCTATGGCAGAAGCGCCGGAAAGGATTTTTGTAACGTGAACGTTTTCGTATTCAAGTTCGACGGAATCAAAATCCGCAAAGATGTTGAGCACAAAATTTTCAGAAACGGAGTCTGCCTTTTTTGCGGTGGAAATAATCGCAATTCCGTCATCGGTTATATTGACGTTAAAACCGGCTTTGCGCATTTCGTCGCCATAGGTGGCGTTGATCTGAAAATAATCGCTGTTAATAAAGTTTATATCCTCATAATAAGGGTCGGAAAAACCAAAATTTTTTATTATGACTTTTTGGACTGCTTCTCCGGCATCGGGCAGAAAGCGTTGAGTTGTAAAATTGTTTTCTTCTTCCCGCGGTTCGTCGATAAATCGAATTTTCTTTGCGTGTTTTTCCCGGGAATATTCCTCGTTTTTGTTCGGCATTCCGAAATAGAAAACTTCTGTGTTTTCGCTGATAATTTCCGTTTCTTCCAGATTGACGTGAATAGAAAGAGAAAACTCCGGAACTTTATCGCCGATGGGCTTTTCTGTGGAAACAACTATCTCGCCATCGTTATATTCCACGCCGAAACCGCATTCCAGAAGTTCTTTATAATTGCTTGCACTTATGGTTTCGTTGTATGTTTTAAAACACTGCACCTGCGCGGTCGCGTTTTCGGAAAGTCCCAGGTCTTTTATGACTATCCTTTCCACCGGAAGTTCGGTGAAATTGCAGGAATAGGAATAAAATTCTTTTTCTTCATCATCGGTGATTTTAAAAATACGGGTATCAAGGTTTCCGTTTTCAAGTTCGATGACGTACTGGTTTTCCATAGAAAACTGCCAGTCCGCTTTTTCAAGAATTTCGGCAAGCTCCTCATAACCGGTTTTTTCTTCTGGTTCCCGCGGAACGGTGCCGCAGGCGCTCATGGTTATAATGACCGCCGCGAAAAGGCAGAGAACCGCAAAAGGACGGGCTTTTTTGTTTTTGTTATTCATAATGGAAACAATTCTTTCGGTAAGGGAAGCCGCGCTGAAATAGCTTATGGAAAGGCTTTCTTTTTCCGCAAAATCCAGAATGGTGTTTGCGTAAAAAGATGCCTTTTCTTTTTCCAGAGCCGCAAGCACCCTTTCGTCACAGCAGCGTTCCATATCCCTTTCAAGATATTTTACGGCAGCATACGCAAAGGGGTTGAACCAGTTTAAGCAAAGGGCGCAAAGCGCAGCAAGCTTTAAAAGCGCGTCTTTATTCCGTATGTGTGTCTGTTCGTGAAGAAGAACAAAAGGAAGCTGCTCTTTGGATATCCCTTCCGGAATAACCGCTTTTGGCCGCAAAAGCCCAAAGCTGAGGGGTGAGCAAAGACTTTTGCTTTGATAAAAACGGGTGTTTTTTGGGTCAAATTCTGCCGGAAAATCATCAAAAGGCACCGCGTCTGCCATAATTTTATTTACGGAAAGGATATGTTTTAAAGAATAATACCCTGCGGATAATATAGCGCCGAAAATCCATACCGCAAAAAATATATCTTTGGAGGAGATTCTGACCGTTTCATCTGCGGAAGATTTTGGCAGAGAGTTTTCTGCCGGGTATTCGTTATAAATTACGGGGATCTGTTCCGCCGGAATTTGGACATTGGTTTCCTGCCTGGTATAAACGGGTTCAGGTTCTTTGGAAAAACCGTATATGCTTATGCCGGAAGAAATTTCGAACGGAAGCAGAAGCCGCATTATAACAACAACCCAGAGCAGCACAAAGACTTTTGAAAAAACTTTATTTTTAAAAAACCTG
>SVNB01000132.1 GCA_015067125.1 Oscillospiraceae bacterium | reverse complement strand
GCGCTGCCGGACGCTGCGCGGGAATATTGACCTGTTTTTGAGAAGGACGTTTTGCGGCGCTTCTGCCGAACACGGCTATGATAACGGCAGCTATTACAATTACGGTGATGAGGATTTCCAAAAATCCGAACTCTCCGTCGCCGGAAGAATAATCGCCGTCGTCATAATAGTAATAACTTCCGCCGCTGTATCCGCTGTCCCAATCGGAACTTCCCCAGCTGTCATAACTGTCGTATCCGGAATCCCAGCTGTCAAATCCTCCGCCAAAATCGGAATATCCCCAGTCGGAACCTCCGGCGAAATCGCCGAAATCCGCAAAGGCTACTACGGGAGTTCCGAAGGCAACTATAACCGCCAGAATAAAAAGAGCAATTTTCTTTTTCACAAAACTCACCTCCGCAATATTATACTTTGATTTTATCAAAAAGAGCCGGAATATTCAATACAGAGTACAATTTTTTATAAAAATAAGGAAAAAATAAAAAATATTCCGAAAAGTAATAAAAATTTTTTAAAAAAAGCTGTTGCAAATTTGCTTTTTGTGTTACTTTATTAGTAGAAGGAACATTGCGCCGTATTGAAAAGAAGCGCCGCGGTGTTTGCAAAGAAAGAAAAGAGGAACAAAGGGTGTGATTTTTTCGTGATTGTGACCCTTGCCGCCATAACCAGCGAAGTTGAACGCGCCTTTATGACGGATATTTACATAAAGTACAGCGACTTTATGAAGAAAAAAGCGGCCGCGCTGCTTTCCAGCGAGGTTGAAGCAGAAGAGCTTGTTCAGGACGTTTTTACAAGAATGATAGAAAAAGCGGAAGTGGTTATGTCGGTGGATCAGAAAAAGCTGCCTTCGTACCTGATGTCCGCGGTAAAAAACACGGCGATGAACCGCTATCGAAGAAGAAACGTAGAGAAAAAATATTTTACGGAAGTGGAAGAGGAAGAAGCCATAGAATGGGTTCGGGACGAAGCTCCGCTGCCGGAAGACATTTATATGCAGAAGGAACGCGCAAGCGAGCTTGCCAGAGCTCTTAAAAAAATTCCCGAAAAAGACCGCAGAATTCTGGAAGATAAATATATTCTGGAAATGAGCGATGCGGAAATTGCCGAACAGTTCGGCGTTTCTGCCACAAGCGTAAGATCCTATCTTACAAGAGCAAGAAGAAAAGCCTATGCAATAATGACAAAGGAGGGTGAATATGTCGGAAAATAACAGATACAGCCTTTCCGAAGCAAGGATTGCCGAAGCATATGAAGACCTCTTTTTCAAAGAGGCAATGGCAATAAACTGCGAAGAGGAAAGCGCCGAGATAGAAAAAGAACTTATGGAAATGCCCGCTCTTTCCGAAGAGGAAATCGAGCGCAGGAAAAAAGAATTCGAAGCCCTTTTAAACCGTACAGTTTCTGCAAAAACAGAAGAAAACAAAAAACCGAAAAAGAACATCACCTTTGGAATGGTGGTAAAAAAGGTTATTTCCGCCGCGGCAATGATAACCTTTGTGGCAATAGTTTCTCTTTCCACAGTGGTTGTGGCTTCTGCGGATGCAAGAGAAATTGTGGCAGATTATATCTATTCCTTTGCTTATAACGAAGCCGGCCCCTTTACGGAAATAAAACCGGTTTCCGAAACGCCCGAAGAACAGGAAGAAATAAAAATCCGCGGAGAATGGGTTGCCACCTATGTTCCGGAAGGATACGTTCTTGAAGGTGTGGAAGAATTTTCTTCCATGAAGATTACCGAATATAAAAAAGGCGAAGAAGACAGCATCTATCTTAACGAATCCGGCCTTACCACCGTTGCCCACGTTGACACCCAGAACGCCGACCACGTGGAAAGAATAGTAATCGGCAGCAGCGAAGCGCTGCTGGTGGTTAAAAACGGCACCACAAGTATAGACTGGTGCACAGACGATACTTTCCTTTCCGTAATCGGCGGAGCTGATAAAAACGAAATGATCGCATTCGCAAAGGGCGTAAGAAGATCCGGCGAAGAACGGCATACAAAATTTGTTGACGAAGAGATTTACCGTTACGAAAACTCCTATGCTCCCACCTTTATGGCAGAGGGATTTGTGCTTGGCAATATTTATGGAGAAAGCGCCGATGACCTTACCGTTGAATACAGCAACGGCGACAAAATGATTGTTTTCGATCAGTTTACCAACGGAATTATGCGCCTTGACGTTACCGGAGCGGAAGTTAAGGAAAACATTGACGTGGGAAATCACAAAGCACTGTTTGTAGTTAAAGAGGACGTAACTTCCGTAACCTGGTCCATCGGCGAAAAAACTTTGCACGTATGGGGCAACGCCAGCGCAGAAGATATTATTAAAGTTGCGGAAAGCGTTACAAAAGTAAAATAAATTTTGTTTGTGCATAATAAAAAGCAGACGGCCGCAAGGGCAGTCTGCTTTTTTAATTGAAAATCGAAAGTTGAAAGTGGTTACAAAATGCAGAGGCGGCCCTGTGTGGCCGCCTGCTTTTCGTGCTGCCGTAGAGAACGGTCCTGACCGTTCCATTTTACACCCTTTCGCAAAAGGAAAATTGAAAACGTTGTAGGGAACGCTGTCCTCAGCGTTCCGAAAAAACGGACCGTCGGGGGACGGTCTTGACCGTTCTGCAAAAGCAACCAATTTACCGTAGGGCGGGCACCCGCTCCCGCCGTTTCTTCTGGGCGGCCACACAGGGCCGCCTCTACGGCGTTTCAATAAAATGCACCGGATTTTGCAAAAGAATCCCCCAGTCTTTTTTAACCGCAGGCGGTTAAAAAATCCAGCCCCCTTTAGGCATGGGGCCGAATTGCCCACCGTAGGGAACGGCCTTGACCGTTTCGCAAAAAACAACCAATTTACAGCAGGGTGTCCCCGAATTATGTTTTACCGCAAACGGTGCTCAAAAGGTCAAAGGCCCGTGCTCGAAATGAGCACGGGCCTTTGATTTGATGAGATTTTCTTGGGAGAAATCAATCTCTGAAGGGTTCTCTTCCTTTATAGGAAGTATGGAGAAGCTCGTGAGCCTTATGGGAGTTCGGCTCGCCGAGGAATTCCTCGTAAAGTTTCTGTACCTGGGTGTTTTTGTGGCTCTGGCGAAGAACATTTCTCTGGTCTTCGGAATAAAGAGCGGAAGCACGTTTCTGCATATAAGTATCAAGAATATCGTGTTCCTCGTTAGGAAGGAATACGGGA
>SVNB01000007.1 GCA_015067125.1 Oscillospiraceae bacterium | reverse complement strand
GGCTTACTTCCGTTTCCGGCGCTTCCGGCGCGTTTAAATACGGCGCTGTGACCTATTGCAACGAAGCAAAGCATCTGGTGCTCGGCGTGAGCACCGAAACGCTTGATGAGCACGGAGCAATTTCCGCAGAAACCGCAAAAGAAATGGCAGAAGGTATCCGCCGGGTTATGAATGCCGATATAGGCATTTCCGTAACCGGAAACGCCGGCCCCGGAGCGGCGGAAAACAAACCTGTAGGCCTTGTTTATATCGGTGTTTCCAGTGAAAAATATTCCGCCGTGCTCAAAAATAATTTTGAAGGCGACAGAATTTTTGTTCGTGAGCAGGCGGCCGATGCCGCCCTTGAACTTGCCCTTTTGGCGGCAGAAAAACTTGGAGAATGATACACTATGACAAAATATGTTCTTTTTGACCTTGACGGAACCCTTAACGACCCATACGAAGGCATTACAAGCTGCATAAAATACGCTTTGGCCTCTGTTGGACTTGAAGAAAACGACCCCGCAAAGCTCCGCAGCTATATAGGCCCGCCCCTGCGCAATACTTTTGCTCTTTATGGATTTGATGCGGAAAAATGCGAGGAACTGGTGAAAAAATACCGCGAAAAATTCTTGGTTACCGGTATTCACCAGAACATTACATACGAAGGCACCATAGAAATGCTTAAAACCCTGCACGAGCACGGCTGCAAAATTTCTCTTGCTTCCTGCAAGCCGGAAAAAGCCTGCCGCATAATTCTTGAAGAAAAAAATATGATGGAATACTTTGACGAGGTATGCGGTGCCACCGAAGACAAAACTTTGGATACCAAACCGGCAATCATCGGCGTTGCATTAAAGCGCCTTGGCGTTAAAGCCGACGAGCTTGAGCACGTGTATATGGTTGGTGACAGAGATATGGATATGATCGGTGCTCATGAAAACAATGTTGCCGCCGTCGGCGCACTTTACGGCTATGGCGGAAGAGAAGAACTGCTTGAATCCGGCGCCGATTATCTTATAGAAAAGCCTTTTGACCTTGTTGATATTGTTCTTGGAAAGGATTGAGCACCATGGATAAAAACGTTGCTTTTACCGAAGAAAAACGCGCACAGCGCACAATGGAAAATCTGCGCAAAAACAGAATGGAAGCCTATTTTGTAAAAACTTCCGCAGAGGCTGCCGAACTTGTAAAATCCCTTATTCCGGAAGGTTCCGTATGCCGTGTGGGCGGTTCTGTAACCCTGCACGAAACCGGAATAATCTCTTTGCTTGAAAACGGAAATTACGATTACCGCGATTCCCACACCGTTCCTGCCGAGGAAGTTGAAACCGCCAGAAGAGAAGCCTTTTTTGCAGATTATTTTCTTGCCAGCGCCAACGCCATTACCGAAGACGGAGAAATTTATAACGTGGACGGAGCCGGCACCCGTGTTGCGCCCATAATCTATGGACCAAAAAACGTTATTCTTGTGGCAGGCACCAACAAAATCGTTACGGATATTGCCGCCGCGGAGGACCGCCTGCGCAATCTTGCCGCTCCGGCAAACGCAAAGCGCCTTGGCTGCAAAACGCCCTGCGCAGAAACAGGCACCTGCATGAACTGCCTTTCTCCCGCAAGAATTTGCTGCAGCTATACCCTTTTGGGATACCAGCGTATTCCCGGCCGTATAAAGGTTATTATAGTCGGCGAACATCTTGGATATTGATTCTGTGCGAATATCTTTTCTTTTTATGCGTTCTTATATTTATAAAATGTAATAAAATATTAAAGGAGGCATTTTTATGAAAAAGATTTTATCCTTGGTATTTGTTCTTGCTTTTTTGTTTGCAGGCTGTTCCGAAAACGAAGGCTATAACATCGAAGTGATCATTCCGGCCGGTACCGAGGAAGGCTTTGTCTGGGCAGAAGAAGAGATCTGCCCTGTTAAAAGCAGTATTACGGTTTCTGCCGGCGCAGGAATTTCTTCTGCCGAGGTTATTCTGAAAACCGTTTCTGATGAAAATACCACCTATGGCCCCAAAACCATAAAACAGCAGAAACCGGCCGATTTTTCTGCCGAAAAAGATACGTGGTACAAAATCGGCATTTTTGCGGATAATTCTTCCGATAAGGATATTACTGTTTCAATAAACGTTAAAAACGCGGATATTCGCATTGAATAATGCGTTTTAATGCCGATAAAACACGAAAATAAAGATCCTGCATATAAAAAAGTCTTTATTTTATTGCAAAAGCGTGTTATAATATATTTTAATATTTTTATAACTATATGAAGGGACGCTTTTATTTTGAAGAAAATTATTTTGATGCTTGTTTGTGCTGTTCTTGCTTTTTCCGGCTGCAGCAGACAAAAGGCAGAAACTTATTATAACGAATCCGGCGAAGGCGTTCGCCTTGAAACCGAATACAAATATTACTTCAGCGATGAAAAAAACGTTTTTTGTACCTGGCATAACGATACTGACAGAACCATTAATTTTCACGAGGTTTTTCAGCTTCATGAACTTGGGAGCGACGGCGAATGGTATCTTGTAGGCAGCACAGAAGATGCTTCCTTCAGCACCAAATACGGCTATTTTGCGGATGCCGGTGCCGACTGCCGTTTTGAATACGATATTTCTGTTTATACCGATAAACTGGAAAACGGTTCCACATACCGCATTTCTACCTATTATTACGATGCAGACGGAAATTATTATCAGATCTTTGCGGAATTTATTTGCGATGACGCTCTTGCAGAAGAAGAGATGTACGAGATTTCTGATGGAATTATTGGCAAACGTGAGGAACCGGAAGTACATTCCGGCGGACTTTTTATTCAGGGATAAATAAAACACAAAGCATTTGGCGCACCCTTTTGGGTGCGCTTTTTTTATTATATTGTTATTAAAATATAAAAAATTTTGTAAAAACGGTATATTTTTCTTAAAATTAGCACACTAATAGATAAAGTGCTAAAAAATTTGTGAATATTTTGTGTATTCCCTTGACAGCAGGAAAAATATATGTATAATATAGTTGTTGGCACTCGTAAGATATGAGTGCTAAATCAAACAGACAGGAGGTGCGGTCACAAAAATGCGTTTTGACGACAGAAAAAAAAGAATACTTTCTGCAATAGTAGAAACCTATATTCAAACCGGCGAACCGGTGGGTTCCAAAACACTTTCGGAATTTCCTGGAATCTGCGTTTCTCCGGCAACCATACGGAACGAAATGGCCGCCCTTTTCGAAATGGGTCTTTTGGAACAGCCCCACACCTCTGCCGGAAGAATTCCTTCCCATCTTGGTTACAGGGCATATATAGATGACCTTATGATGGTAAAACCCCTTACGGATGACGAAAAAGACGGCATAGACGCCCTTTTCAATATAAGCGATCCGGATCCGGATAAACTTCTTGCGGATTCTGCCGAAACCCTTGCGGAATACACCGGCTGCGCCGCGGTTGCCATGACCACAACACCCCACTATGTTACTGTTGAACATATAGATATCGTTCCTGCGGACGAAAGCACGGTGGTGCTTCTGGTGATTGCTTCCAACGGCGTTGTAAAAAGCAAAGTCTGCCGGCTTGGGTTCCGGGTGAACACCGGAATATCCGATTTCTTTAAAAAGTTTGCAAATGACCGCTTTTGCGGGCACACCCTTAAAGAAATCAGTGCGGAATTTGTAACCGCCGTTTCTGTTCAGCTTGGAGAATATTCCAACGTTTTTAATCCGCTTATTGTTGGCATATATGAACTTTGCAAAGACGTTTATGACGGCCAGTATTATCTTGGCGGCCGCGAAAAACTTTTGACCTATAACGAATATTCGGACAGAGCACTGGAAATTATGAAGCTTATTTCCAAACGCGATAAGCTTGGACCGGTTATCGGAAACAACCCTTCCGGCGTAACGGTTTTTATCGGAAAAGAAAACAGCCTTTCGCAGCTTTCCGGAAGCTCGCTTGTGGTCGCAAGATTCAATATCGGAGAAAACGACTGCGGCACAATAGGGCTTATCGGTCCGGTGCGAATGGACTATGCAAAGCTTATTCCCCATCTTGAATATTTTGCTGAAAAACTCGGCACTCTGCTTTCTATAACATATCAAAGAAAAACAGGTGATGAAAATGGATAAAGAAAAGGTAAACCCAACAGAAGAACAGCAGACCGAAGCTCCCGCAGAAAAAACGGAGCTTGAATCCCTTCGCGAAGAGCTGGAAACTCTTCAGAAGGCAAAAGACGAGCTTTATGACAAATATCTGCGTACCCTTGCGGAATACGATAACTTCCGCAAACGCAGCCAGCGCGAAAAAGACGCCATTTACGGCGACGCCACCGTGGAAACCGTCAAAAAGCTTCTTCCCGTTCTGGATAGTTTTGAAAGAGCCCTTGGTTATGAATGCAAGGACGAAGAATTCAAAAAAGGCATCACGCTTATTCAGAACACTCTTTCCGAAGTTTTTGAAAACATCGGAGTAAAAGAGATACCGGCCATGGATCAGCAGTTTGACCCCAACCTGCACGAAGCGGTTATGCATCTTGATAACCCGGCTTACGGCGAAAACGTTGTAACGGACGTTTACCGCAAAGGCTATATGCTTGGCGATAAGGTTATTCGCCACACAATGGTAATCGTTGCAAACTAAAACTTGTTAAAACAGGCAAAGCCCTTTTAAAAATAATCAAAATTTGTTAAATCTTATCTTTATTGGAGGAATATATTATGGCAAAAATCATTGGTATTGACCTTGGTACTACTAACTCTTGCGTAGCTGTTATGGAAGCCGGCGAACCCACCGTTATTCCCAACCCCGAAGGCGCAAGAACCACCCCTTCCGTTGTCGGTTTTTCCAAAACCGGTGAACGCGTTATCGGCCAGGCAGCAAAACGCCAGGCTGTAACCAACCCCGAAAGAACCGTCACTTCCATCAAACGTCACATGGGAAGCGATTACAAAGTAAACATCGACGGCAAAGGTTATACTCCTCAGGAAATTTCCGCAATGGTACTTCAGAAACTTAAAGCAGACGCTGAAGCTTACCTTGGCGAACCTGTAACCGAAGCTGTTATCACCGTTCCCGCATACTTTACCGACGCACAGCGCCAGGCAACCAAAGACGCAGGCAAAATCGCAGGTCTTGAAGTAAAACGTATCATCAACGAACCTACCGCTGCAGCTCTTGCATACGGTGCAGATAAAGAAGAAGACCAGAAAATCATGGTTTATGACCTTGGCGGCGGTACCTTCGACGTTTCTATCATCGAAATGGGCGACGGTATTCAGGAAGTTCTTGCAACCGCTGGTAACAACCACCTTGGCGGCGATGACTTTGACGACAGACTTATCAACTATCTTGCAGATCAGTTCAGAATGGAAAACGGCATCGACCTTCGCAGCGACAAAATGGCAATGCAGAGACTTAAAGAAGCCGCAGAAAAATGCAAAATCGAGCTTTCCGGCATGACCCAGGCAAACGTAAACCTTCCCTTTATCACCGCAGATGCAACCGGCCCGAAACACCTTGACGTAAACGTTTCCAGAGCAAAATTCAACGAACTTACCGCAGACCTTGTTGAAGCAACCATGGGACCGGTTCGTCAGGCACTTTCCGACGCAGGCCTTAAACCCTCTGACCTTGATAAAATTCTTCTCGTCGGCGGTTCTTCCAGAATTCCCGCTGTTCAGGAAGCAGTTAAAAACATTACCGGCAAAGATCCTTTCAAAGGCATCAACCCCGATGAATGCGTAGCTATCGGTGCGGCAATTCAGGGCGGCGTTCTTTCCGGCGAAGTTAAAGGTCTTGTTCTTCTTGACGTAACTCCTCTTTCCCTCGGTCTTGAAACCCTTGGCGGCGTATTCACCAAAATCATCGACAGAAACACCACCATTCCCGCTAAAAAATCCCAGATTTTCTCCACTGCCGCAGACGGCCAGACCTCCGTTGAGGTTCATGTTCTTCAGGGCGAACGCGAAATGGCAAGAGATAACAAGAGCCTTGGAATGTTCCATCTTGACGGCATTATGCCCGCTCCCAGAGGCATTCCGCAGATCGAAGTAACCTTCGATATCGACGCAAACGGCATTGTTCATGTAAGCGCAAAAGACCTTGGCACCGGCAAGGAACAGCACATCACCATCACCTCTTCCACCAACATGAGCAAAGAGGATATTGAAAAAGCTGTTAAAGAAGCAGAACAGTATGCCGAACAGGATAAAAAACACCGCGAGGAAATCGATACCCGCAACGCCGCCGACCAGATGGTATATCAGTCCGAAAAAACCATCAAAGATCTTGGCGATAAACTTTCCGCAGACGATAAATCCGGCCTTGAAGCAAAAATAAACGACCTTAAAGAATCCCTTAAAGGCGAGGATATCGAGGATATCAAAGCAAAACAGAAAGCTCTTGAAGAAAAATTCTATGAGGTTTCCGCAAAAGTATATCAGCAGGCAAACCCCAACGGCGCAGAAGGCCAGCCCGGCTGCGACGGTAACTGCGGCGACTGCCAGAACCACGGCAACGACGACGGTTACGTTGATGCCGATTATAAAGAAGTTTAATCTGCAAACACCTTTCCTTTATAGGAAAGACCCATAAAAAATCCGTTTCTGCGCAGGGGTTTCCTCTGCGCAGAAAGTGCTATTCAAGAAGAAAAGTAAGGTGATGCAAACATGGCGGATAAGCGCGATTATTACGAAGTGCTTGGCGTTGAAAAAGGTGCCAGCGACGACGAAATAAAAAAAGCATACCGCAAAATGGCAAAGCAGTATCACCCGGACCTTAACCCGGATGATAAAACGGCAGAAGCCAAATTTAAGGAAGTAGGCGAAGCCTATGAAGTCCTTTCCGATAAACAAAAACGCGCCCGCTATGACCAGTTCGGTCACGCCGGCGTAGATCCTTCCTATGGCGGCGGCCAAAGCGGATACGAAAGATATCAGCAATACGGCCACGGGGATTTCGGCGACTTCGGCGATATCTTCGGCGATATTTTCAGCGGATTCGGCTTTGGCGGTTCCACAAAAACCCGCAACCCCAACGGACCTATCCGCGGAAACGATACTCAGGTGCGCATTCAGCTTAACTTTATGGAAGCTGTTAAAGGCTGCAAAAAAGAAATTCCTATCCAGCGCCTGGAACGTTGCGGAGAATGTTCCGGCACCGGCGCAAAAGCCGGCACCACCCCGGAAACCTGCCCCGAATGCGGCGGCAGCGGCCAGGTACGCGTTCAGCAGCGCAGCCCCTTTGGCGTAATACAGACCGTTAAAGCCTGTTCCCGCTGCGGAGGCAAAGGCAAAGTAATAAACGATCCCTGCAAAGCCTGCAACGGCATGGGAAGAGTTCGCAAAAGCAGAAAGATAACCGTGGATATCCCTGCCGGAATTGACAACGGCCAGACCTTTGTGGTCCGCGGACAGGGCGACGACGGCACCAACGGCGGCCCCGCCGGCGACCTTAACGTAACCGTAATGGTAAAAGAAGACCCCATCTTCCAGCGCGAAGGCTTTGATATCTGGGTGGACGTTCCCATCACATACGCCCAGGCAGTGCTCGGCGATGAAATCATCGTTCCTACCGTGGACGGCAAGGTTTCTTATTCCGTTCCGGAGGGTACCCAGCCCGGAACCACCTTCCGTCTGCGCAACAAGGGCGTTCAGTACGTAAACGCACGCGGCCGCGGCGACCAGTATGTTCGTATTAACATAGAAGTACCCACCAACCTTTCCGGCAAACAGAAGGATCTTCTTAAAGAGTTTGATTCTTCCACCGGAGATAAAAACTATGCCAAACGCAAAAGCTTTTTTGACAAAATAAAAGACGCATTCAAGGGAGATTAAAATGGAATCCTGGAACGAGCTTACCGTAAAAGTAAAAAACGAAGATACAGCCCGTGCAAGCGACGTATGCACCGTTATTGCCGATATGGGCATTTATGTTGAAGATTACAGCGACCTTGAAAACGTTGTATGGAACATCGCCCACGTTGACCTTATCGAGCAGGAGCTTTTGGAGCGTGACCGCACCCATTCCCTTATTCACGTTTACATCAAGCAGGAAAAAGCCGCTTTGGAATGTGTTGAATTTATTAAAGAACGCCTTGATTCCGAAGGAATCGAGCACGAAATTTCCATAGTCGGCGTAAACGAAGAGGACTGGGCCAACAACTGGAAGCAGTATTATCATACCCAGCGCATAGGCAAGCGCATTGTTGTAACACCTTCCTGGGAAGAATACACCCCTTCCGGCGATGATGTTCAGATGCGCCTTGACCCCGGTATGGCATTCGGCACCGGCACCCACGATACCACCCGCCTTTGCCTTGAACTTCTGGAAGAATGCGTAACTCCGGAAACAAGAATTCTTGACGTTGGCACCGGCAGCGGTATTCTTTCTGTCGGCGGCGTTCTTTTGGGTGCTCCTTCTGCCCTGGGTGTTGATATTGACCCTGTTGCGGTAAAAGTTGCAAACGAAAACGCAGAAATCAACGAAGTTCAGGATAAAACCGAATTTGTCTGCGGCGACCTTACGGATAAAGTCCACGGAAAATTCGAAATCGTAACCGCAAACATTGTTGCGGACGTTATTATCCGCCTTTTGAGCACCGTTAAGAACTATCTGCTCAAAGGCGGCGTGCTCATTGTTTCCGGAATTATAGATACCCGCGCGGACGAAGTGGAAAACGCCTGCCACGAAGCGGGATTTGTCACCGAAAAACGCCTTAAGCACGGCGGCTGGGTAGCCATCAAGCTTCGTTATTGATTTTGAGCACCGAAAGGAGAACATAAAAAAATGAAACCTTCAGATGAACTCAAAGAGGGCACTCTTATTCTTTATAACAAACACCCAAGCATGGTCCGCGGAATTACCGCAGACGCAACCAAAAACGCTGTTTTTCTTCTTATCGAAGATATGATCGACCACGGAATGTATGATTCCAACATCGACGATATAGATTACTGGCCTTCCTGCCCACATTACAAAATTCTTGATACCATGGAAGTGCTGCTTAAATTTGTCCGCTATGGCGAAGGCACCCTTGTTTTTGCGGAACCCACAAGCGGAATGTGCATAAGCATTCCCCATTTTAACGTAAACCTTGAAGTTGCCGGCATGGATTTTGAACCCGGCAAAGGCTATCTTCTTACCTTTGCGGATAAATTCCTTCTTGGTGCAGAAACCATGGTGGAAAAAGAAAAAGAGGAAGAATAAAATACCTCCCCTTGAGGGGAGGTGGCATGCCTTTGGCATGACGGAAGGGTGCAAACCCTGTCCAATTCCACATAGAACAAAAAAGCACCGCCCAAAACAGAGCGGTGCTTTGTTATTTATTCTTCATTTTCCAGAATATATCTCATCATGCGGTCGGGGTTTTGCATAAAGCTTTTCATCAGCTGAAAATGCTCCGTTTCGCGGTAATCCTTTTCTTCTATTCCCTCTTCCGAAAATTCGTAAACCCGCGCCCCGGGAAAAGCCATTATCATCGGCGAATGGGTGGCTATGATAAACTGGGAATCTTCCTCCTTCGTCAGCCTGCCCATCTGCGCTATAAGGGTCATTATGCTTTGCGGAGAAAGAGCCGCTTCCGGCTCGTCCAGAATATAAAGTCCCCTGCCCCTAAATCTGTTCAGCGCCAAAGAAAGAAAACTTTCTCCGTGGGACTGTTCGTGCAGAGAAACGCCGCCGTAGCCTTTAATAAAATCTCCGTCATCAATGCTGTCAATATACGTTGCCACGTTATAAAAACTTTCCGCACGCAGAAAAAATCCGTCTTTTGGGTATGCCCTTTTGGCAAAGGAAATGTGTTTAAAAAGCCCGGAATGGGTCGCCGCGGTGGAAAAATCAAAATTGCGGCTGCCGCCTTCCGGATTAAACCCGAAGGCAACGGCTATTCCTTCAAGCAGGGTGGATTTTCCGGTTCCGTTTTCTCCCACAAAAACCGTTACCGGTGCGGAGATATCTATTTTTCCGCCCTCTGCAAGAAATTTTACCGCCGGAAGCTCCGCGATATATGATTCTTTATCTATTTCGCCTTTAAGCCGGACGGAATCTATATACGTTTTCACGAAATCACCTCTTTATAACAAACAAAGGAACGCCGAAGACGGCGTTCCCTTTGGTTTTTTCGGCACAAATTATTCTTTTGCTTCACCAACCATGGTCTGGAAAACGGTGGAAATCTCCTCGTATTTGTCGATCATGGCGTTAAGGCGTTCGCTGTGTTTGGTAATGCCGTCCGCTTCGTATTTATCGCGCAGTTCTTTCCACTCTTTGGGGTATTTTGCGGTAAGTTCCAGAAGAAGAGCAAAAAATCCGTCGTGATCAAGCTTTTTTGTTCTGGCCTGTTTTTCTGCCGGCAGAATATAACTTACAAAAACGTCGCTTACCTTCTGGCGGGCGGTCATAAGGGCGGCTTCGGTATCTTCCCTGCTTTCAAGCAGGGTTTCAAGGATTTCCTGATTTTCCATTTTTTCGGTAGCCAGGTAAATTCTCATATCGTCCGCAAGTCTTGGAATAGGTTTCATTTTTTAACGTCCTCCTTATTCTATGCCGGCCATCATATAGGCGCATTTATAAACGTCGCCGCAGCCAAGGGTTATTACAAGGTCGCCGGGTTTTGCGTTGGCAAGGGTATGCTGTGCCATTTCTTCAAAAGTATTGAACCACACGCTTCCGGGAATTTTTTCCGCAAGGTCTTTTGTATATACGTTATAGGTGTTTTTTTCGCGGCTGCCCATAATTTCGCTCATAACAACATGATCCGCAACAGAAAGCGCATTTGCAAAATCGTCCATTAAAAGTGCCGTTCTGGAATAGGTAAAAGGCTGAAAAACCGCCCACACCTCGTTAAAATCCATATCCTTTGCGGCGCGCAGGGTGGCTTCCAGTTCCGTCGGGTGGTGGGCATAGTCATCCGCAATGGTAACACCGTTTACTTCACCCAGAATCTCGAAGCGTCTGCCCGCTCCCGGAAATTTATCAATATGCTCCGCAACCTGTTCCGGTGCCATTCCCACATAGATGCAGACCGCAGCGCAGGCAATGGAATTAAGAATATTGTGCTTTCCGGGAATGGTAAGTTCGATTTCCGCAATAGGTTCTCCCTTGTGCATAAGGGTGTATCCGGAACGGGCACCGCCCAGTTTGCGAACGTTTTTTGCCCAGTAATCGTTGCTTTCGCTCCAGCCAAAGGTGATTATCTCTTTATCAAGGCCTTCCACCGCTTTCATGGTGTTGGCATCATCGCCGTTTACAATAAGGGCGCCTGTGCTGTTTTCGGCAAATTTACGGAAGGATTTTATCGCTCCGTCTATGGTGCCAAAGTAATCAAGATGGTCGTTATCTATATTCAGAATAACGGAAATATCGTTGGAAAGCTTAAGGAAGGTATCCACAAATTCGCAGGCTTCTACAACGAAGATATCGCTTTTTCCGGCACGGCCGCTTCCGCCAAGGGCTTTTACCTTGCCGCCGATAAACGCGCTGGGATCAAAGCCGCCTTCGAGCAGCACCTGGGCGATCATTCCGCTGGTGGTGGTTTTTCCGTGGGTTCCTGCGACGCAGATAGCTTTTTTATATCTTCGGGAAAGAATTCCGAGCATTTCGCTTCTTTCAAGGCAGGGAACGCCGCTGGCCTTTGCAGCAATAAGTTCCGGGTTATCTGCCATAATGGCGGCGGTATATACGATAAGGTCTGCGCCCTCGATATTTTCCGCCTTTTGTCCAAAGATGACCTCTATACCCATTTTGCGTTCTATTTTGGTGGTTTCCGTTTCGTTATTATCGGAACCTGTTATGTAAAAGCCTTCTTTATGGAGTATCTGCACCATAGGGAACATTCCCGAACCGCCGATGCCGATAAAATGAAGGTGCTTTTTATTTTTAAGAATATTTTCGTCAACTGTCATAGCATTTTGCTCCTCATACAGTTTTGCGGCACTGCCGCATAATAATCCTTTTATATTATACAACCAATTATCAAAAAAAGAAACAGATTTTTTCTTTACAGACGCATAATTCCAAAAAAATCCTCCAATAATTTTAACGCAAAACATTTTTGGAGGATATAAAAATATGAACATCACGGATATTCGCATCAGAAAACTTTATGAAAACGAAAGACTGCGTGCCCTGGTTTCTGTAACAATAGACCACGACCTTGCGGTGCACGATTTAAAAGTAATTTCCGGCCCGGAGCGGCTTTTTGTGGCCATGCCAAGCCGCAAGGACGAAAGCGGCGTTTTTCGGGACGTTGTACACCCCATTACTCCCGAAGCGCGAAAGCTTTTGGAAGAGGCCGTTCTTGCGGCTTATGATGAACACCTTACCCGGCTTGAAGCAGAAAGTGAATTTGAATTGGAATAAAAAAAGAAAAACCGCCGTTTTCGGCGGTTTTTCTTTACTTTTTGTATAATTTTTGCGAAATTTTACTTTTTGTCGCGAATTATTCAAGATTTTCGATAAAAGGTTTGAGATATTTCACCGCTTCGCCTTTATGCTCCCAGTCATAAGCCATATTAGTATAGGCGCAATAAGCGATTCCGGACTCTGTCCAACAAGCTCTTGCCTTGGAATGGTAATCTTTTTTTGGGTTGTTATTAATGAAATAAATTTCCCTTCCGGAATCGGTTTTCATAATTCTTTCCGTCCATCTTCCCTCTTTTTCAAATGAATTCCAAACAGTTTTTGCAGTTGCTTTTTCTTCTGAAAGGCTGATAAAAACCACTGCATTTACTTGGTTTCCTTTATCGTCCCGGTCAGCAGTAAAATTGATTTCTGCATAAAGAGGGATAAAATTACCTTCGGCTTCGCTTGTTTTTTTACCGATAACAGTAATATTACAGTGCATCAGAGAAGTTTTTCCTGCCTTCCTGCGGTTTGCAATTTCGTCTATTCCTTCCTTAAGTTCATCGCTTAGACAAAGATCAAGACCGATATATTCTTCAATTTCCTCAATGGTATAGTCATTTCTCCAGTTGTAGTGATCACTGTAAAAATTCCAGGAAGCCCAAAGTTCTTCCCCTTCGGAAATATTATATTCTTCCCCTTGTGCTTCATAAGTTTGCTGCATACATTCGTAATTAAAATTAAGCGCAGCAACTGCATCTGCATAAAATTTTTCGCTCACTTTCTGCGGTTCAAGCTGATATTCAACGCTCATTTCGTAAAATTCAACTTCGTCCCTGCCTTCGGTATCATAGTAAAGGCGCCATATATCATCAGCATCATATATTTTTGTTTTTTGTGAAGTTGTAATATTTCCTATTGCATAGGCTGTTACGGAAAAAGCCATAATAATAGCCGCCGCAATAAGCATCTTCCAGCTGCCCTTAAAGGGCTTTCTCTTTTTTTCTTCAAAATCAAAAAGGCTTTCGTCAATATCGTTTATTGCGTTCATAATATCTTTTTCGTTCATAAATCAAGCCCCTCCTTTTTCAGTTCTTTTTTAAGGCGTTTTCTTATCCGCAAAAGAATAAGCGAAACCTTGTTTTCGGAATATCCAAGCCGCTTTGCAATATCTTTTACCGGTTCGCAAAGCCAATATCTTCTTATAAATATCTGGCGTTTTTCCGCAGAAAGATTTTTGATGAACCCATTCATAAAATCCCGCAGGGCAATAATATCCGCTTCCTGCTCATAAAAGCCGGCCGGAATACATTCCGCAAGCTCGTCAAGCTGCAAACAGATTCCGCAATCGCGCTTTTTGGCTTTTTGATTTTCTATTTTTTTAAGTGCGGAGTTCCTTGCGATTTTTGCAAGATAAAGGCGCAGATTTTCCGGTTCGTTCGGAGGAATGGAATTCCACGCGCCGGAAAGCACATCGTTCCAGCATTCTTCCGAATCCTCGCGGCTGTTCAGAATTCTTTCCGCAACAGAAATGCAGTAATTTTTATATAATTTTTCAATTTCCGCCAATGCGGATTCTTCTCTTTGCAAAAACAAAAGTACAATTTCTTTATCCGACAAAAAAGCACCTCCTTTTTTCTGAATTTTATGAAAAGTTTTTCTGATATATAAGAACGGAAAAAGATGTAAAATCTTTCAAAAAAATTATTTTTTTAAATCCTTTTTGGCTGCTTATTTGCGGCAGGAGCGGGTGCCCTGAGTGCGAAGCACGAAGAAATTCCCTTGGGGTACCCCCGCCCTACTGTAAATTGATTGCTTTTTCGGAATGTTCAAGACCGTTCCCTATGATAGCACGGAAAAGCGGGCGGCCACACAGGGCCGCCCCTAATGTGGATTTGTGGAATTTTAATTGCCAATCTTCAAATAAAAAAGCACCGCGGCGCGGTGCTGATTTTTTATATATTCTGTTCCATTTCGGAAACGAGCTCACTTGGATTCATTTCAAGCGCAAGGGCGATTTTCCAGATCGTTTCAAAATTCGGTTGTTTTTTGCCACTTTCTATCATTGTGAGATGGGTGCGCGCAATTCCCGCAAGACCGCTCAAAACTTCCTGAGTAATCCCTTTTTTGATTCTAAGACTGCGAATAGTTTCGCCGACTTTTTTGTTATCGAACTGCAAGCAACCACCGCCTTTCATACTATTAAGAATAAAATATTTCAATAGTATTTTTGTCTATTAAGGTAGACAATCCGCAAAAGTTGTGGTATTATTATAATAATAGATTATGCGGAGGTGTGCTTATGGACAAAAAAACAAAACTCTTTCTTAAAAAAGCAATTCTTTTTGTTATTATTTTTGCCCTTGGAATTACAATCGGAATCATGACCGTAAAAGGCAACGAAAAATATAAAAACACTTTTCATCTTTCGGAAAGGCTGACTTTTGATTCCTATCACGTTATCACCTCTCTCGACAGCGCTTTTGATAATAATCTTCCAAAAGACAGAATTTTTGAAGATTTGACGAATCTTTGCTTTGTTTCCTCTTTGGCGATAGGTTCCGACGGTGCATTTTTTGTCGGATATGATGAAGGAATAAGTTATGAAGAACTCAATGTTCTTTTTGATTGTTCGGTAAAAGCAAAATATATTGCAAGGGATCTTATTTCCGGAAGAGAAATTTCCGAAGAGGATATAGAATGGCTTGAAAAATTTGATTCCGCAATAGATACCGCCTATGCCGCACATTCCGGACCGAGTTATCGGGTTCTTATCGAAAGCCTTGTTGAACAAAAACTTAAGCCTGAAGAATAAAAAAAGCACCGCGCTGCGGTGCTTTTTTCTGTTTTATTTGGATTTGCTTTCTTTAAGGGGAACTATGCTGTTCCAGCAGTTTTTATCCTTGCTGTCGCGGATGAAATATCCGGTACGGACAAACTGGAAGCGTTCGTCTTCTCCTGCTTCTGCAAGGGAAGCTTCAAGTTTTGCGTTTTTATACTCTTTAACGGAATCCGGATTGAGGTAATCGTTATACTCTTTTCCTTCCGGAAGAGTTACCATGTTGGCTTCGGTGAAAAGGCGGTCGTACATACGAACGTCCGCATCAACTGCAGATTTTGCGCTGACCCAATGAATGGTACCTTTTACTTTTCTGCCGTCAACAGGCATTCCGTTGCCGGTTTCAAGGTCTGCGGTAACACGGATTTCTGTTACGTTTCCGTTTTCGTCGATATCAAAATCCTGGCATTTTACGATATATCCGCCCATAAGACGAACTTCGCCTTCGGGTTTAAGGCGGAAGAATTTGGGCGGCGGAACTGCTGCAAAGTCTTCGCGGTCGATATAAAGTTCGCGGCTGAATTCCACTTTTCTGCTGCCGGCTTCGGGATCGTTTACGTTGTTGGCGATCTCGAAATATTCGGTCTTATCTTCCGGATAGTTGGTAACGACAACTTTTACGGGGTCGATAACTGCCATTCTTCTGGTGGCGGAATAGTTGAGTTCATCACGGATGCAATGTTCAAGAAGTTCCACCGCAACAAGGGAATCCGCTTTGGAAACGCCGGCGGTCTTTACGAATTCGATGATGGAGGAAGGGGTATAGCCTCTTCTTCTCATGCCGGAAAGGGTGGGCATTCTGGGGTCGTCCCAACCGTCGACGATACCTTTTTCAACGAGTTCGCGAAGGTAGCGCTTGCTCATTACGGTATAGGTTACATTAAGGCGTGCAAATTCGTACTGATGAGGACGGGGATGAACGAAACCTACGTTTTCAACAACCCAGTCATAAAGAGGACGGTGGTTTGCAAACTCGATGGAGCAGCAGGAATAGGTAATTCCTTCAAGAGCGTCCTGAATGGGGTGTGCAAAGTCGTAAAGAGGATAGATGCACCATTTGTCGCCCTGACGGTGGTGAGTTGCGCGTTTGATACGGTAAATTGCCGGGTCGCGCATATTCATGTTGGGGCTTGCAAGGTCGATCTTTGCGCGAAGGGTCTTGGTTCCGTCCTCAAACTCGCCCGCTCTCATTCTTCTGAAAAGGTCAAGGTTTTCTTCGGGAGTTCTTTCGCGGTAAGGGCTGGGGCGGCTGGGTTTGCCGGCGTCGGTGCCGCGGTATTCCTGCATTTCTTCGCGGGTAAGGTCATCAACGTATGCTTTGCCGTCGATGATGAGTTTTTCGGCAAATTCATAGCATTTATCAAAATAGTCGGAACCATAGAAAATGCCGCCGGTGGGTTCGTAACCAAGCCAGCGGATATCACGAAGAATACTTTGTACGTATTCGTCGTCTTCTCTTGCAGGGTTGGTATCGTCATAGCGAAGATTGAACTTGCCGCCGTATTTTTCTGCGGTGGAAGCGTTTATCCAGATAGCCTTTGCGGAACCAATATGAAGATAGCCGTTGGGTTCCGGAGGAAAACGGGTGTGGACTTCGGTGTTGAAGCCTTCCGCAAGATCCTTATCGATTATGTCATGTATAAAGTTAGATACTACTTCTTCAGGCATGGTAGATATCCTTTCGTTTATTTTTGAAAGTTTTTTATTAAAGAGCGGCAAGAGCCTTTTCAAGTCTTTCGGTGACTTTTTCTTTTCCGAGAATGTTCATTACGGTAAACATATCCGGGCTGTTTACTCTGCCGGTGACTGCCATTCTGATTACGGCGGAAATATCGCCTACGTGGCCTTTGAACGCATCGGGGTTCTGTTTATATTCCTTGGGAGATGCAGCATAACCCATGGAAACAGAAAGTTCCTTGATGCGGTTGAACCATTCGGTCTGGTCATCGTGCTCATCATAGATGCTTACGTAATTTTTAAGCACTGCGGCAATATCTTCGGTGCTCATGTTTTCGGGGTACTGTTTTCCTTCCACAAAAAGTTCATCATAGAAGAAAGCCATATATTCCTTCATTTCGCTCCATACGGCAATGTCTTTTCTGGGTTTCGGAACGCCGCGGCCGATGGAGATGATGGATTTTGCATATTCGGGGTCTCTTGCAAGAAGCTGATAGAACTCGTTATCGTATTTTTCCGCCCAGTCGGAAAAGTATTCCCATACTTTTTCTGTGGTAAGCATTGCCACAACGTTTTTGGAAACGTCACGAAGTTTATCAAGATCGAAGAGAGAACCGGAAACGCTCATCTTATTGGTGGTGAATTTGAAGTTCTCATAAGGTTCCTTGGGGTTTGCAAGGCGCCATTCCTCAAAGTTGGAGTTGAGGAGAGTGAGAAGATATTCGATAACGGAAGGAACGGGATATCCTTCTTCAAAATAGAAATCGAGCGCAAGTTCCGGGTCTTTGCGTTTGGAAAGTTTGCGTTTGCTTTCGCCGTCCATCTTCATAAGCTGGGCGGTGTGGACATATTTGGGCATCTTCCAGCCAAGAGCACTGAAAAGCTGAACATGAATAGGCCAGGTTGCAAGCCATTCTTCGCCGCGCACAACGTGGGTGGTCTTCATAAGATGGTCATCAACAACGTGCGCAAAATGGTAAGTAGGAATACCGTCGGATTTAAGAAGAACGATATCCTGGTCGTTTTCCGGCATATCTATTTTGCCTTTTACAAGGTCGTTAAGGTGCAGGTATTTTTCCGCGTCGCCTTCGCTGCGGAAGCGAAGAACCCAGGATTTGCCTTCCGCAAGAGCTTTTTCCACCTCTTCAAGGGGCATATCGCGGTGGGCGGCCCATTTGCCGTAATAGCCGGGGTTGGCTTTTTCTGCCTCCTGCTGTTCCCTCATGGCGGCAAGGTCTTCTTCTGTGCAGAAGCAGGGATAAGCTTTGCCTTCGGCAACAAGTTTTTTGGCGAATACATGATAAAGTCCGGCTCTCTGGCGCTGGCGATAGGGGCCGTAATCGCCTTTTTCACCATCTATAAGAGCGCCTTCGTCAAAATTAAGTCCGAATTTTTTAAAAACGTTGATAATGGTTTCAACGCCGCCTTCCACTGCGCGTTTTGCGTCGGTATCCTCGATTCGAAGGAAGAAAACGCCGCCGCTTTGGTGTGCAAGACGTTCGTCTGTAATAGCGCCGAAAAGGTTGCCCAGGTGCATAAAACCGGTGGGGCTTGGTGCAATGCGGGTTACTTTTGCGCCTTCGGGAAGATCTCTTTGGGGATAACGTGCCTCGACCTCTTCTGCGGTTTCGGTCACATCCGGGAACAGAAGTTCCGCAAGTTTCTTATAATCCATAGTAAATTTTCCTCCTAAAAAGGGAATAAACATATACAAAATATTTTATCATGTTTCTGCTTTGTTTACAACTGTTTAATCTTATTTTTATAAAGATAAATTACTATAAAACATATTTAATGTGCCGTTTTTTCTGTTTTTTTGTCTGTAAACAAACTTTATTTTATTATTTAATAGATTTATGGGAACAAATCTGATATAATGGTTATTAATAATATGCGTTTTTACGCAGAAGGGATTTGTTACTATGGAAAAAAGGAAAAAACGCTTCGGCGACCGTTATGACGGATACCGTGTTCGTTCTTTATCGCCGATGACTTATATCGTTCCCTTTATTATGAAAACGAGGAACGACGCTTCCAACCTTTTCTCCGGCTCCATAGAGCTTGGCAGAATCGAAAATTACATAAAGAAAAAACGCCGCGAAGACGGGCTTTCCGGCTTTGGATTTCTTCATGTTGTGCTTGCCGCGTATATCCGCCTGGTTTCTCAAAAACCGGCCATGAACCGCTTTGTTTCCGGTCAGCGCATCTATCAGCACGGAGAAGATATTACCGTAAGCATGATGGTAAAAAAGAGTATGGAGCTTAACGCACAGGAATCTGCCATAAAAGTTATTTTTAAACCGGAAGACACCGCAGATGACGTTTACCGCAAAATGGAAGAAGCTGTGGAGCTTGCACGGCAGGCCGGAGATTCCAACCTTTTTGATAACGTTGCAAGGATAATAAACTATATGCCCGCGCTTATACTCCGGGCATTTGTGGGCCTTGTAAATTTTCTTGATTATTTCGGAATCATGCCTAAAATCATCCACAAAGTTTCGCCCTTCCATTGCAGTATGTTTATCTCCAACCTTGGTTCCCTTGGCATTGCGCCAATTTATCATCATCTTTATAACTTTGGCAACTGCCCCATCTTTTTAACTTTTGGTGCAAAACGCACGGAACTGGAAGTGCAGAAGGACGGAAGTGTGGAAAAACACAAATACGTTGATTTTACCGTCGTTTGTGATGAACGCATTACCGACGGACACTATTATGCAACAGCATTCAAACAACTGGACTGGATTCTTCGCCATCCGGACTGTCTTGATGAAAAACCCGAACAGATTATCGAAGACGTTGACTGATTTTGGAGGCACAATTATGAAACTTAATTACAAACGCACGCTGCTTGTTGGTCTTGCTTTTCTTTCCATCTGCACCTTCTGGCAGGCTTATGACGGAATCATTCCGCTGATTCTTGAAAACACTTTTAACGTAGGCGAAACCGCCACAGGCCAGATCATGGCAATAGATAATATTCTTGCCCTTTTCATGCTTCCGCTTTTTGGTTCACTTTCCGATAAAACTCACACTCCCCTTGGAAAAAGAAGCCCTTATATCATCTTCGGAACCATTGTTGCCGTTATAAGCATGATGTTCCTTCCCTATTTTGATAATACGGAAAACCTTCTTGGTTTTGCCCTTTGCCTTGGCATGACCCTTTTAGCAATGGCAACCTACCGTTCTCCGGCGGTTTCTCTTATGCCGGACGTAACACCCAAAAAGCTTCGCAGCAAAGGCAACGCGGTAATTAACCTTATGGGTGCCGTGGGCGGCGTTATCTCTCTTGCGCTTATCAGCCTGCTTGTTCCAAAAGAAGGCAAGCCCAACTACTTCCCCATTTTTGCGATCATTGCCGGTATTATGATCGGTGCCGTTATTATTCTTGTTCTTACCGTTCGCGAAAACAAGCTTGTTAAAGAAATGGAAGAAACCGGCGGATACGAAAGCACTGAAGAAGAGCTTAACGAAGAACATTCCAAAGGCAAAAAAATGTCCAAAGACGTATTTAAAAGCCTTATCTTTATGCTTCTTTGCGTTGCGTTCTTCTTTATCGGCTATAACGCTGTTACCACGTTCTTCAGCCTTTATATGACCAACTTTCTGGAAGTTAAAGGCGGCAGCTTTGCAAACTATCTTATGGTTGCAACCGTTTCTTCCATTGCTTTTTATCTTCCTTCCGGCCTTATCGCTACAAAATTCGGCCGCAAAAAAGCCGTTATGATCGGCCTTTGCGTAATGGCTTCGTGCTTCCTTGTAATGTCCTTTTTCAGAAGTGCCGGAGCGCATCTTCTTCCTTTCTTCGTTATCATCGGCTGCGGCTATGCCTGCGTTATCGTAAACACCTTCCCCATCATCTGGGAAATGAGCCAGGGCAGCGATATCGGCAAATATACCGGATATTATTACACCGCCTCTATGTCCGCGCAAATTATAACCCCTATGATTGCAGGCTTTCTTATGGAAAACCTTGATAACTACGGCGTTCTTTTCCCCTATGCCGTACTGGCGGAGCTTATCGCTCTTGCAATGCTTATGCAGGTAAAACACGGCGACAGCAAGCCTGTAAAATCCGTTGATAAGCTTGAAGCGTTCGATGTCGGAGGCGATGACTGATGATAGAAAATCCCGTGCTCACCGCCGTTATTATGGTGCTCATAATCATTTTTCTTGTATTTGCCTGCGCGTTTGTTTATCTTACAACGCCCAACAAATTCCGCTTTTTTGATATGCCCGCTGCATACTGCCACAGAGGTTTTCATAACGATAAACTTCCGGAAAACAGCATACCCGCGTTCAAAAATGCCGTCGAGCACGGCCTTGGCGTTGAACTTGACGTGCAGCCCACAAAAGACGGCAAAATCGTTGTTTTCCACGACCTTAACGCCAAAAGAATGTGCGGTGCAGATAAACTTATAAGCGAAATGACCTTTGAGGAGCTTTCTGCCCTGCGCCTTAAAGAAAGCGAAGAGCACATCCCTCTTTTCGAGGACGTGCTTACGGTGCTCAAAAACGTTCCTCTTTCCTGCGAAATCAAAACTTCCGGTGCCGGATATGATCCGAATTTCCTCGAGGGTGTATATCAGATGCTCAAAAATTACGAAGGTAATTATAACGTTATAAGTTTTAATCCCTTCGTGCTCGAATGGTTTAAAAAGAACCACCCGGAAGTTATCCGCGGACAGCTTTCTGCCGGAAGAAATCATCTTGGCGTAAAGGGTTTTATGGGTTTTGCTCTGGCAAACCTGCTTACCAACTATGCCGCAAAACCGGATTTCATTTCTTATAATTTTAAGGATAAATCCCTTGGTTTTGCCCTTAACCGTTTTTACGGCACCCGCCTTTGCTGTTATACAGCACATTCCATGGATGATGTTGAAGAGGCCGCATATAAAGGTTTTTCCACGTTTGTATGCGAAGATTTTGATGTGACCGAGGTGTGATGTTTTGAAGAAAACCGACGAAAAAACCAACGTTATGCGCATTCTTGACCAGAAAAAAATCGCCTATATTCCCCATGCTTTTGATTATGAGGAAGGCGCGCCCTGCGATGCCGTAACCGTTGCAGGCATCATCGGCAAAGACGTAAACGAGGTTTACAAAACCCTGGTGCTCAAATCCTCCGGAGGAAATTATTACGTTTTCGTTATTCCCGGTGCGGAGCGTCTTGACTATAAAAAAGCCGCAAAAGCCGTTGGTGAAAAAAGCGTAGCCATGATTCCTTCCGCGGATCTGCTTGGCCTTACGGGCTATATTCACGGCGGATGCTCGCCCATAGGAATGAAAAAACTTTTCCCCACCGTATTTCACAAAGCGGTGCTCGATTTGAGCACCGTAACCGTCAGCGCCGGAAAAATCGGCCGTCAGACAGAAATTTCTCCATCCGATTTACTTCCTCTTGTGCGGGCAAAAACCGCCGATCTTATTGTAACGGAATAAATATGCAAACAAAAAAGCCGCCAGCTGGCGGCTTTTTTGTTTTTGATTTAATTACAAAGCAAGAAACGCAATATAACTTGCCACAATGCCAACGGGGCAGATAATGCAGGTTGCTTTGCTGCGGAATTTAAGCATAAGTGCCACAAGAACAGAAGCAACGGAAGCAAAGATAATAAGATTCATGGTGGAAACATCGGTGATGGCATAGATTCCGCCGCCGCGATAGAAGAAATCCGCAACGGAAAGAATGGTAAAGTTAAACAGGCAGGAACCAAC
The DNA here is from genome assembly GCA_015067125.1 of Oscillospiraceae bacterium. Classification (GTDB taxonomy): domain Bacteria; phylum Bacillota; class Clostridia; order Oscillospirales; family Ruminococcaceae; genus UMGS1668. Next base: position 2,786 of record SVNB01000007.1, on the reverse strand, counting down.
GATGTTGCCCACGGCAATATCATAGTTTTTGATTTTAAAGAGAGTCCAGGTGGAAGCGGTTTCCGGCAGAGAGGTTGCAACGCCAAGGAAGAGCGCACCGGCAACTGTTTTGCCAAGATTAAGACGAACAGAAAGCTCATCGGTGATATAGGTGAGTATAACGCTGAAAACAACAATTCCGATACTTACAAGGGTAAATCTGGTAAGAATCTGTTTTCTGGAAAGGGTCACGGGGGCGCCGTCATCATCGCCGCTTTCGGAAGTTCCGCCCTTTTTGTACATAATCCATACTGTAAGAACGTAAAGAAGAATGATAAGAACGGAAGTTACGCTTACGCTGCCGATATCAAAGGCAAGAATTCCGTATTTGTTGCAAACGATAAGTCCGCCCATGGCAACAACAGAAAGCGCAACAACAAGGTGGATTTTGGAAAGTTCGCATTTTGCGAATTTAACAACAGCGGTAAGAATAAACACGCTTAACATTGCGTAGTTAAAAAGGTTGCTTCCCAAAATATTGCCTATGCAAAGACCCGGCTGATCGAGCATAAGGGTGGAAGAAATGCTGGTAAAAAGTTCCGGAAGAGAAGTTACCGCAGAAAGAAGTATTCCGCCAAGAAACGCGCCGGAAAGAGAAGTTGTCTTATCAAGCATATCCACATATTCGGATGCTTTGATGGACATTATTGTTACCAAAGCGGCAACAACAAGGTAAAGCACATAAATCATTTTTTGTGTTCCGTCCTTTTTTGTATTTTCTTTTGGTTTTTCGGCTTTATTATGCGGTTTGCAAAGCCTTTTGACAGTTAATGATTTTAGCATTATTCTGCCGGGGTTGTCAAGATATATTACATTTAATAAATTGTTGTTGATTTTTACCAAAATATGCCCCTACATTTTTTCCATATTTAATTAACAAAATTTTCAAAATTACTTTACTATTTATTAGAATAATTATATAATATATTAGGTCTTTTTTTGACCCGAAAGAAAAAGAAAATGGAGGGATTTTTGTGAAAAAAATCTTGAGCCTCGTTCTCGCAGTAATGCTCGTTCTCTCTATGGGAATCACCGCATTTGCTGCAGAAGGCGACGTCGTTATTCTTTATACTAACGACGTTCACACCTACATCGAGGAAGATCTTGGCTATGACGACATCGCAGCTTACAAAGCTCAGATGGAAGCAGAAGGCAATGATGTTCTTCTTGTTGATGCAGGCGACCATATCCAGGGTACCGCTTACGGTTCCATGGATAAAGGCGAAACCATCATCAAACTCATGAACGCAGCTGGTTACGACATTGCCACTCTTGGTAACCACGAGTTTGACTACGGCATGGAAGGCCGTATCAACGTAACCGACGTTTGGGCACAGTTCCCTTACGTATCCTGCAACTTCTACCATGAAGAAAACGGCGTAGTCGGCGAATCCGTACTCGATGCTTACAAAGTATTCGAAGCAGGCGGCAAAAAAATTGCCCTCATCGGTATCACCACTCCCGAATCCTTCACCAAATCCACCCCTGCATACTTCCAGGATGATGACGGCAACTACATCTATGGCATCGCAGGCGGCACCGACGGTTCTGCTCTTTACGCAGCAGTACAGACCGCTATCGACGCTGCTTCCGCAGAAGCTGACGTAGTTATCGCTCTTGGTCACCTTGGTGATGACCCTGCTTCCATGCCTTGGACTTCTGAAGAAGTTATTGCAAACACCACCGGTCTTGATGCTTTCATCGACGGTCACTCTCACAGCACTGTTGTTGGCAAAGCAGTATCCGATAAAGAAGGCAATACTGTTCTTCTTACCCAGACCGGCGAATACTTCGGCGCTATCGGTAAAATGACCATCTCTGCAGACGGCACCATTTCCACCGAACTTGTAACCGAAGTTACTGCAGAACCCGATGCTGAAGTTAAAGCAATTCAGGATGCGTGGATAGCTTCTGTTACCGAAGAACTTGGCGTTGTTATCGGCAACACCGGCGACGTAGTTCTTGATAACTATGATGCAGAAGGCAACCGTCTTGTTCGTAAACAGGAAACCAACACCGGCGACTTTGCTGCAGATGCTCTTTATTATCTCTTCGATAATATGGATCTCGACGTTGACGTTGCAATCATGAACGGCGGCGGCGTACGTAACAAAGCTATTTCCGGCGAAATCTCTTACCTCACCTGCAAAGATATCCACACCTTCGGCAACGTAGCATGCCTCCAGACCATTACCGGTCAGCAGCTTCTCGATGCTCTTGAATGGGGTGCAAAAGCAACTCCCAATGCAGAAAACGGCGGCTTCCTCCACGTTTCCGGCATCACTTATGAAATCAACACTGCAATTCCTTCCACCGTTCAGGCTGATGACAAAGGCGTATGGGTCGGCGGTCCTACCGGCGAATACAGAGTCAGAAACGTAATGGTCGGCGGCGAACCCCTTGATCTTGAAGCAAAATATAACCTTGCAGGTTATAACTACACTCTTCGCGACCTTGGCGACGGCTTTGCAATGTTCGATGGCGCAGTTAACGTTGTTGACTACGTAATGGAAGACTACATGGTTCTTGCTAACTATGTTAAATCCTTCGAAGGCGGCGTTCTTCCCGCAGAGTACGCAGCTCCTCAGGGCAGAATCACTTTCGTAGAAGATGCTCCTCTTACTCTTGATGAACTTAAAGCAGAGTACGAAGCACCCGCATACGGCACTCTTGAAGACGGCTGGAACCCCGAAGTAAAACAGGCTATCGACGATTTCATTGCAACCTATGGCGGCACTGAAAACGCA
>SVNB01000131.1 GCA_015067125.1 Oscillospiraceae bacterium | reverse complement strand
TGGTTGCGCTATCAATTATCGCGCAACCGCCGCGCAACTTTAAGTTGCAGAGCGGTTTTTCTGCATTTGATTTAAAATCCCTGCGTGTTTAACAAAAAGGCCTCCTTGCATAAAGTGGGCCGGCACGCCCACCGGAACAAAAGCGTGACCGGGGGATTCTTTTATAAATTTCCGGCGCATTTTATTTAAACGCCGTAGGGGCGGCCCTGCGTGTCCGCCCGAAAAACTCCATCATCAGAGGGAGGTTAACCCTCCAGGTTTCCTGTTATCCCTCATCCACCGCCGCAAGCGGCGGTCCCCCTTCCCCTCTGGGAAGGCTAAACGGAACGGTCAGAACCGTTCCCTGCGGCGGCGCATTAAACGGGCGGATAATATCCGCCCCTACATTTATCATTGCAAAGGCGCAAACCCATGGCAAACCGTAAAAACGTTTTGCGTAAACAATAATTTATTTTGCGCAAACTTGCAGAATCTGTGATAAAAATATATAATGTATATATTATCTGATTTTTATTAAGGAGATGCCCTTATGAATAAAAAACTTTTCGATTTTATCTCAAAAAGTCCCACGCCCTATCATGCGGTCAAAAATGTTTGTGATGAACTTTCCGCAAAGGGATACACCGAGCTTTCCGAAAGCAAAAAATGGAATCTTGAACCCGGCAAAGGCTATTACGTTACCAGAAACTGCTCTTCCGTAATTGCTTTTCGTGTTCCGGAAGAGGATTTTTCCGGCTTTATGCTCACGGCTTCTCACTGCGACAGTCCATGTTTTAAAATCAAGGAAAACGCAGAACTTGCGGACAGAGTTTACGTTCGCCTTTCCACAGAAAAATACGGCGGTATGCTCTGCTCCACATGGCTTGACAGACCCCTTGCAGTTGCCGGAAGAATAACAGTACGCACCGAAGACGGAATTTCCGTCCGCCTTGTGGATACCAAAGAACCCTGCGCTATTATTCCCAACGTTGCCATTCATATGAACCGCAGCGCCAACGATAATATGTCCTATAACCCTGCCGTGGATATGCTTCCGCTTTTCTGCGAAGGTGATGAAAAAGGTTCTTTCCGCGCTCTTATTGCAAAAACTGCCGGCTGCGAGGAAAAAGATATTCTTACCACCGACCTTGTGGTTTATAATCCGCAATACGGCACAGAGTGGAACGGATTTATTTCCGCACCGCGCCTTGACGACCTGCAGTGCGCGTTCGGCGCTCTGGAAGCGTTCACCTCTGCGAAAAAGGCAAAAAATCTTCCGGTTTACTGCCTTTTTGATAACGAAGAAGTGGGCAGCCAGACCAAACAGGGCGCGGCTTCCACATTTATTGCCTGCGTTCTGGAACGCATAAGCGAATGTCTTGGACTTTCCTCTTCCGAACATTACGGCAAAATTGCAAACAGCTTTATGCTTTCCTGCGACAACGCCCACGCTGTTCACCCCAACCACCCGGAATATCAGGATAAAAACCATGCCGTTTATATGAACAAGGGCATTGTTATAAAATATAACGCCAACCAGCGCTATACTTCCGATGCGGTTTCCGCAGCGATTTTTCAGCTTGTGTGCGAAGAAGCCGGAGTACCCTTCCAGCGTTACGCAAACCGTGCGGATATGCCCGGCGGTTCCACTTTGGGCAACATTGCAAACACCCAGGTATCTCTTAATACCGTGGATATCGGCCTGCCCCAGCTGGCAATGCATTCTTCTTATGAAACCGCAGGCGCAAAAGATACCGGATATTATGTAAAAGCTCTTTCCTGCTTCTATGGAAAATCCCTTTTGATGGAAAGTGACGGAAACTATAAATTTATCTGATGAGGTAACAAATGATTTTGATTTTTCCCGCAATAGGCATTATCTTTTCTGCCGTTACAATATGGCTCAGGGGCATAACCGGCACGGATATTATTTTTGACGGAATTTTTTATGCCTTTGACTATATGCTTCTGGCGGTGCTTTTTTACGTTGCTTTTTTGCTTGTGCTTGCCTTTAAGGTAAATATTGCAAAACCAAACGAAAAATTCGACCGTTTTTACAATAAGGTAATAATTTATACGCTTAAAATAGCCCTTGAAGCCTGCAACGTAAAAGTAACGGTAAAAGGCGAAGAAAAAATACCTTCCGGACGTTTTGTGCTGGTACAGAACCACCGTGCCATGTTTGACCCTATGGTAAGCCTTGCTTTTCTTGGCAAGTACGAACTTGGATTTATTACAAAGCCGGAAAACATGAATCTTCCCATAATAAACAAATATATGCACCGCATCTGCTGCATTCCCATAGACCGCGAAAACCCCCGCAACGCGGTAAAATCCATAAACGCCGCCTGCGAAAACGTAAAAAACGATATCTGCTCCATGGCGATTTATCCGGAAGGCACCCGTGCCCGTGACGGCGAAATGCTTCCGCTGCACGCAGGTTCTTTTAAAATTGCCACAAAAAGCGGTGCGCCCCTTGTTATCACCACCGTTTCCAATACCAACCGGGTACACAAAAACGCACCGTTTAAACGCACCCATATAACCCTTGATATCTGCGAAGTTGTTCCCGCAGAAGAAGTTGCAGCTTCTTCCACTGCGGAACTTGCCGAAAAAGCCAGAAAAGCCATGTGCGCTTCTCTTGGTGTACCTTATGAGGAATAAAGCCTTGTGCTCAAAAAAATCCCGTGCTCAAAAATACGAGCACGGGATTTTTTATATTTCCTTCATCTTTTTTATAAGCTTTGAATAAATCCGGTCTATAAACCATTTTTCGGTACTTTTGTTTTTTATATCGTCTGTTTCTATCCACATAACACCGCTGTTTTCGTCCGGTTTTACAAAAAGCTTCTGTTCTTCCGGCGCTTCGAAAATATATGTCACGTTAAGATGCAGATGGGCAGAAACGTATTCTCCCTTTTTTTCGTGGCCGTTTACGGTAACAACTTCCAGCGAGGCGATATTTTTGGAAACCGGATAAATATCCTCTATTCCGCTTTCTTCCTTTGCTTCCCGCTCTGCCACGGCCAAAAGGTCTGTTTCTCCGTCCGCGTGGCCGCCCATCCATGCCCAGGAATTATAGATATTGTGATAAATCATCAGCACCTTTGTTCTTGCCGGGTTAACCACCCATGCAGAAGCTGTAAAATGCGCTTTTTTGTTTTTGCGGGTAAAAACCTCCGGCTCACAAAGCCATTCCAGCAAAAGGGCTTTATCTTTTTCTTCCTGCTCGTTTACGGGAACATAATTTTCTATCTGCTGTTTTAAATCCATAGTGGCTCCTGTTTTTTTAAGAAAGAGCTTTTGCGTCAAGTTCCGGCAAAAGGCTTATGGCCGCCTGGACGTTATTGATGATAAGCGCATCGGTAACGCCGTATTGTTCGATAAGGGCACCCACGCCCTTG
>SVNB01000130.1 GCA_015067125.1 Oscillospiraceae bacterium | reverse complement strand
CATCAAGGTCCAGTCCGCAGGCATCTGCCAGAAGTATGCAATAGTTAAGAACATCGGCCAGTTCCTCTTTGATTTTATCTTTCTTTTCTTCGCACACAAGGTCACTTGCGCTCCACTGAAAAACTTCCAGAAGCTCCGCCGCTTCCAGAGAAACGGAAATGGCAAGGTCCTTTGGATTGTGGAACTGCCGCCAGTTGCGGTCATCGCGGAATTTAAGCACCATATCTATGGTTTCCTGTTTCATTTTTCAAATCTCCTTTTTGCCGAGGATATTCAGCAGTATTTCTATGTTTTCGTCGGAATATTCAACTTCGGAAGAATAAAGCCTGGCGGCTTCCAAAATTCCAACCTGTTCAGCGGCTTTTTCCGTTATATAAAAACTTAAAACCGCAAAGGCGGCTCTTTCCGCAAGCCTTCCGTCAAAAGGCGCTTCCGCAAGATGCCGAAAAGCAAAATAGTGCAAAAGCTGTTTTGTCGCGGCGGTATCTTCGATTTTGGGCTTTTGGGGACATTGTTTTATTTTTTCAAGAATTTCTGTCCAGCTTTCGTCAAGCCTTTCCAGCGAGAGATAAATTTCTGCCCATTCGGAAAAAGTTTTTTCCGGAAGAACCACTTTGCAAAGCAAAAGCATTTTTTCCGCGCTTTCTTCTGCAGAAAAGTTTTCGTCAAAAATCGCGTCGAAAATCTTTTCGCGCAGGGCAAAAAAATCCGCTTCCTCCGGAGGAATGTCTTCTTCTCCGTTGTTTTCTGTTTCGATAAGCCGTGTACGGCTCTGTTTTTCAAGAATAAGCTTTGCGGCGGCTTCACAGCAAAGCCCAAGACCGACTTCCGTTCTGCTTTCGAAGAAATTCCTGAAGCGCGGATGATCCGCGCAGGTCTGACAAAGGGCGGTTTCTCCAAGATTTATTATTATATCGCAAAGGCCGTTTTTGTTCAGAAAAGGACAGCGTTCTTTTTCTTTTAACACAAAGCAGGAACATTCTTCGCCAAAATCAATGTTTTCGCAAAGCCTTTTGCCGAATTTTCCCGGAACGGTTTTGTAGTATTCCGCAGTTTCTTCGTCTATATCAATTTCCCATCCGGCACAGCAGGTATGGCGGCATTTTTCTGCAATGCACTTAAAATCCGGGTAATAATCCGGCACAAAAGTTTTCATCAAAGCTTCCTCTTTTTTTGCAAATTATGGATTAAATATAGCATAAAAAGGGCAATAATACAATTAAAGAGGGTATTATTTTGCATTTTGCAAAAGGATTTCTTCTTAAAAAGCAAAAATAGTGTTGACAGACCACCGTTTTTTATGATATATTATAATTCAGCCGTGGAGAGGTGTCCGAGCGGTTTAAGGAGCTGGTCTTGAAAACCAGTGACTCGAAAGAGCCATGGGTTCGAATCCCATCCTCTCCGCCAACACCTTGAATGGTAACTTAATATTAAGCGAGAACGCTGCCATGGAGAAGTACTCAAGTGGTGACGAGGCGCCCCTGCTAAGGGCGTAGGCTGGCTCAAAACTGGCGCGAGGGTTCGAGTCCCTCCTTCTCCGCCAAAGAAAAGCAACAGACTTTTTTGTCTGTTGCTTTTTCTTTTACCAAAAGGGACGAGAACCCTTGGAAAAGACGACGGCGTTAATAAAACGATTCCGTGAATCGTTTTTAGCCGGAGAGATTTGCGAGTGTAAACGCAGCGACCATATATTTGTTTTCTGTGCCGCAAAATTAAAACGAGCAAGTGCCGAGCAAATCAGTAAGATTTTGCCGCAGGCAAAAGCTTATTCGAGTCCCTCCTTCTCCGCCAAAGAAAAGCAACAGACTTTTTGTCTGTTGCTTTTTCTTTTACCAAAAGGGACGAGAACCCTTGGAAAAGACGACGGCGTTAATAAAACAATTCCGTGAATCGTTTTTAGCCGGAGAGATTTGCGAGTGTAAACGCAGCGACCATATATTTGTTTTCTGTGCCGCAAAATTAAAACGAGCAAGTGCCGAGCAAATCAGTAAGATTTTGCCGCAGGCAAAAGCTTATTCGAGTCCCTCCTTCTCCGCCAAAGAAAAGCAACAGACTTTTTGTCTGTTGCTTTTTCTTTTACCAAAAGGGACGAGAACCCTTGGAAAAGACGACAGCGCCCGAAAAAGGCCCACTTGCCTAAAGGGGGCTGGATTTTTTAACCGCTTGCGGTTAAAAAAGACTGTGGGATTCTTTTATATTTTGCCGGTAATTGTTTGATGAATCCCCTCGCCACTTCGTGGCCCTTTATCCTTTAACAATGGGCGTATTTTCCTCCGGGTTGCCTGCTATCCCTCATCCGTCACGGCGGAAGATTTTTAATCCGTTTTGACTAATTTAAATTTTTTTGCAAAAAAGTTGCAACATTTTTATTAACTTGATACACTATATTTATGAATAAAAAATTTTGCCCCAAAAGGAGCTGATTATATGAAAAAACGGATTTTTATTGTTTTTGCGGCGCTTGTTCTGGCTTTTGCCGGCTGTTCGGCAAATCCGCCGGAAGAATCTTATTCGGAACCCGCTTTGGAACTTTCTTCAGGCGTTCCGGAAGAAGAACCGGCTTTGGAATCTTCTGAACCGGAAGAAGAAAAACCCATGGTAATAAAAAGAGAAATGCCCCAAAGTGACGAACTTCTGGAGCACCTTCTGCGCCAGGTATATCTTTATGAAGTGGGCAGCTATGGTTTTCCTCTTAAGGCAAGCGGAACTTATCCCATAGACGGCTGGTTTACCAGAGAGGAATACGAAACCTTCGGCGCGGAAAATCCGGACGTTTTTCCCGATATCTTTTATATGTACGAAAACCTTTTCGGCAACAGAAAATCCGAACATTTTTCACGCAGCATCGGCCCTGCCGAGGTTTTTTTGGAACTGGATATAAACGATTATAAAATATCCGAAAAAAAGGTCACTCTTACCGTTTCAAGAACCCGCAACGGAATAAAGCTTACGGATAACGAATACGTTTTTACGCGTGAAGAAGCAACCGAAGAATTCCTTAAAGGTGATGCAGCGGATTTTTCTATTGGAGGATATTACTGGCGGTTCGAAAGCGTTAACCCCACCGCAAATCTTCCGGAATACGAGGTTGTTACCATTTCCACTCCGGAAGAGCTGCTTGATTTCTGCACACGGGTTAACGAACTTGATCCTGCTGCCGTTAACGGAAGATTCGTTCTGGGAAACGACATTGATATGAGCGGCACGGAATTTTACCCTATAGGTTATCAGTCGGATATTTCCTCTGCCATATATGCGGTACCTTTTTATTACGCAGAAAACTGCATGGGCTTTAACGGAGAATTTGACGGTGCCGGATACAAAATTTCCGGCATAAATATTCTTGTTGAAGTGGAGGATAATTATAACCCTCCTGTCGGATTCTTTGGAATAATCGGGCCGCACGCCTATGTGCATGACCTTACGGTTTCCGGATCCGTTTCTAACGGAAGCA
>SVNB01000129.1 GCA_015067125.1 Oscillospiraceae bacterium | reverse complement strand
TAGAACAGAGGGAGACAATTACCATGATCAAACTTATTCTTGGCCTTAAAGGCTCCGGCAAAACCAAATACCTCATCGAAAACATCGACGAAGCAGTAAAAACCAGCAACGGCTGCGTAGTAGCAATCGAACGCGGTGCAACTCTTCGTTTTGACGTAAACCACGACGTACGTCTTATCGATATTGATGAATATGATATTTCCGATTTCAATTCCTTCTATGGATTCCTTTCCGGCCTTATCGCAGGCAACTACGATATCAGCCACATCTTTGTTGACGCAACCTTTAAAATCGGCGGCCGCGATTACGATGCATTCGCAAAAATGACCGATAAACTTAAAAGACTTTGCGATGAATCCGATATCACCATGACCTTCACCGCTTCCTGCGAAAAAGAAGATCTTCCCGAAAGAATCCACAAATACATTGTCGAAAGATAATCAGAAAAGGAATAAAAAACGCAGTCCACCGCAAGTGGATTGCGTTTTTTTATTTTACGCAATATAATTACCTTGTAAAAACCTTCCGATCAAGGAAAGGCGGCATTGGCAAATCAAATGACGAAAGGGTGTTTTTGTATGACCAAAGAAAATCTTGGAAGATTTATTGCGGAAAACCGCAAAAAACTTGGTATGACCCAGGAAGAACTGGCGCAAAAACTTTTTGTCACAAACAAAGCTGTTTCCAAATGGGAAAAAGGCCAGAGTTTTCCGGATATTGCTCTTTTTGAACCGCTGGCGGAGGCCCTTGGGGTTTCTGTTTCGGAACTTTTTGCCGGAGAGAAAAAAGAGGATGATATTTCTGTAAAAGCGGTGCTGGAACTTTCCAAATCTGTTGTAAAAAAAGAAAAAAAGAAGCTTAACACCGCAATAGGAATTTTATTTTTTACAATGGTTGCTTTGCTGATAGTATTTTCCGAAAACATTGCATCGGCAATTGATGACAGAAATATAAGTTATCTTTATTGGCGGGGGTTTTATTATACTCCGATGCTTCACGAAGGGGTTCCCGCAAACTGGCTGGAACCGATTGGTACGGTAAGAGGGGCCGGAATAAAAAATGATGATAACTATGGCGGAGATTCAAACGTGGCCGATCCCGGAACGGAAATTTACGTTATCGTTCCGCCAAAGGATACCGAATGGAAAGAATACGCGGATTATGAAGATACCCTTGTTGCAAGGGTGGACGGAAAACTGACGCTTTTTCGCTTTACCTTTTGGGGAAGGCATGATTTGGAAAAATATCATAAAGTAAACATAAAAGAAGGCGAATGGGGAAAAGGTTTTATAAAAACAGAAGATATGTATTAATAATATAAACAAAAAACGCCTGTGCATTTTTGCAAAGGCGTTTTTTGTTTATTAACTTTCGGTAAAATTATAAAAGCTCGTGTTGACAAAAGCTGAAAATTTTATATAATTAAATTGAACACAATTTAATTGATGTAAATTAAAACGCAGAAGGAGATATTTTATGGGTATTTATGATTTTACCATGAAGGACGCAAGCGGAAAAGAAATTTGTCTTGAAGATTACAAAGGCAAGGTGCTTCTTATTGTTAACACTGCCACGGGCTGCGGTTTTACTCCTCAGTACGAAGGTCTTGAAGAACTTTACGAAAAATATTCCGAAAAAGGTTTCGATGTTCTGGATTATCCCTGTAACCAGTTCGGCGGCCAGGCGCCCGGAACAGAAGAAGAAATTGTGGATTTTTGCCAGAGCAGATACGGCGTAACTTTTAAACAGTTCGCAAAAATCGAAGTTAACGGCGAAAACGAATCTCCGCTTTATACCTGGCTTAAAAAAGAAAAAGGCGGCGTTTTTGGCAGCAAAATCAAATGGAACTTTACAAAATTCCTTATCGATAGAAACGGAAAAGTCGCAGAAAGATTTGCTCCGATGGTAACTCCGGATAAAATCGAAGAAAAAATAAAGGAGCTTCTTTAATGGAATATATCTATGAGACGGAAGGCGTTTGCCCCATGCAGATAAAATTTGATATAAGCGGAGATATTATCACGAATATCGAATTTTTTGGCGGCTGCAACGGAAATCTTAAAATTATCGCAAAGCTTCTTGAAGGAAAAACCGTTGATGAGATTTATGAAAATCTTATAGGAAATACCTGCGGAAGAAAAAATACCTCCTGCGGAGATCAGCTTGCAAAAGCGGTTAAAAAGGCGTGGGAAGAAACAAAAGCAAGCGCTTGAAAATCAAAAAGATTGTGCTATAATTAATAAAACACAATTAAAACGGAGGCCGCCATGGAAGAAAACTATAACGGATTAAAACTTGAAAATCAGCTTTGTTTTCCGCTTTATGCCGCCTCCAGAGAGGTTATAAAGCAATACCGTCCGTATCTTGAAGAACTTGATCTTACCTATACCCAATATATTGCCATGATGGTATTCTGGGAAGAAAAAAGCATAAACGTAAAAGAACTGGGAAAAAAACTTTTTCTGGATTCCGGAACGCTTACGCCGGTGCTGAAAAGTCTTGAATCAAAAGGCTATATAAGCCGCGCCCGTTCCGAAAAGGACGAAAGGGTTCTTGTGGCAGAAATTACAGAAAAAGGCGAAGAACTTAAAGAAAAAGCCGTTTCTGTACCGCAAAAAATTGCAGGCTGCACAAAGCTTGAACCGCAAGAGGCTATGGAACTTTATCGCCTTCTTTATAAGGTGCTTGGAAAACAGGATTTATAAAAACGAATATAAACAAAAACGCCTCCGTATATTTTTACGGAGGTGTTTTTGCAATGAAGAAAATCGCAGCAATCGGGACGGGTAATATCGGAAAAGCCGTGGCAAAAGCCATAGAACTTTCGCCGGATATGGAGCTTTTGGGATTTATCCGCCGGAAAGAGGAAAAAGTGCGCGGATTTGAAAATATTCCCGCCGTAAGAAGGATTTCTGATCTTCCGGAAAAGCCGGACGGAGCAATAATCTGTCTGCCTTCGCGCCTTGTAAAAGAAGCGGAGGAGGAACTTCTTAAAAACGGAATTTATACGGCCGATGCCTTTGATATTCACGAAGAACTTTTACCGCTGCGGCAAAGACTTTCTGCCGCGGCAAAAATGGGAAAAGTTTCCGCCGTTATCGGAGCAGGGTGGGACCCGGGACTGGATTCTGTTATAAGAACGCTTATGCTGGCGGCTTTGCCACAGGGAATAACATATACCAATTTCGGCCCGGGCACAAGCATGGGCCATTCCGCCGCCATAAGGCAGATTCCGGGAATTTGTGATGCGGTATCTTTTACTCTGCCGCAGGGGTTTGGAAAACACAGCAGAAAAATATATGCCGTGCTCAAAAAAGATGCGGATAAAAACGCCGTTGAGCACGCAATTTTAAACGATGAATATTTTGAGCACGATGAATGTTCGGTGGAATTTGTGGAATCCACACTGCCGTTTTGCTGTACCGGCCACAGTGCAGAAATTTTTCGCGGCGGAAATATTTGCGGAACAGGCGGAAACAGACTTTCTTTCGGTCTTTGCGGAGATAACCCCGCTTTTACCGCGCAGCTTTTGGTCGGTGCCATGCGCGCGGCTTTTTTGCAGAAACCGGGCGCATATTTTATGCCGGAAATTCCGCCCTGTGATTTTTGTTCTGAAGGTTGGGAAAAAACGCTTTAATCTTTTTAAGCAAAAATTATTTTTC
>SVNB01000128.1 GCA_015067125.1 Oscillospiraceae bacterium | reverse complement strand
GCCGCTGTGGTGGAATGGCAGACACAAGGGACTTAAAATCCCTCGCCCTTAAAGCGTACGAGTTCGAGTCTCGTTAGCGGCACCAAAAAGCACCCTTTTGGGTGCTTTTTTTAGTTGAAAGTTAAAAGCAGGGGCGGATATTATCCGCTCGCTTGCCGATGTTTATACCTCCTCGGAGGAGGTGGTGTCTGCGCAGCAGACAGAGGAGGGATTAATAAGCAACCCGGAGGGCAGCCTCCCTTGGGTAAAGGGAGGTGGCATCGCGAAGCGATGACGGAGGGATTGTAATCCTATCCCGTTAAATTAAGCAGACAATTCATAAAAGAATCCCCCGTCTTTTTTAACCGCAGAAGCAGTTGTAGAAAAATGCTACAATTGACTTTGCGGCTTTTTGATAATATAATACATAAGGTTTTTATTTTTACGAAAAGAGGCGGTTGTTTTGGCCGAACAGACTTCTGCAAAGCGCATAGATATGACAAAAGGTTCTATCTGGAAATGCATGATAAGCTTTGCAATACCGGTATTTATCGGACATCTTTTTCAGCAGCTGTATAACACTGCGGACAGCATTATAGTCGGTAACTTTGTAGGAAAAGAAGCCCTTGCGGCGGTTGCCAGCAGCGGCAACCTTATTTTTATGATGACCGGCTTTTTTATGGGACTTTGCATGGGTGCCGGCGTTATTATAAGCCGTTATCTTGGAGCGCGTGATTACGAAAAAATGAAAAAAGCCATACACACCGCGGTGGCTTTTGCTCTTTGCTGCGGCGTGACCCTTTCGGTACTTGGCCTTTGGCTTGCGCCAAAGCTGCTTATTCTTATGAAAACGCCGGAAAACGTTCTTCCACTTTCCACAACCTATTTCCGCATCTATTTTTTCGGAAGCTTTTTCAGCCTTACATATAACGTATGTGCCGGAATTTTGCAGGCGGTGGGAGATTCCAAAAATCCGCTGCGTTTTTTAATGATAGCATCTGTTACCAACATCATTCTGGACCTTGTTTTTGTCGGACTGTTTGATTTTGGCGTGGCAGGCGCCGCCGTCGCAACCGTTGTAAGCCAGATGTTAAGCGCTTTTCTCGGATTCAGAAAACTTGTTAAAAGCGAAGGATACTATAAACTGCACCTTGACGAAATCCGTTTTGATTTTGACCGCCTTAAAGAGATTCTTCATCAGGGTATTCCGTCCGGTGTGCAGAACTCCATTATTTCCATAGCCAACGTGGTTGTGCAGTCCAACATAAATGCCTTCGGCGATGATGCCATGGCCGGCTGCGGTTCCTATTCCAAAGTAGAGGGATTTATCTTTTTGCCCATCATGGCTTTTTCCATGGCGATCACAACATTTATCGGCCAGAACCTTGGCGCCGGCGAGCACGAACGCGCGCTTAAAGGTTCCAGAATCGGTATATTGGGCGCGATGATTTCCGCGGAGGTGCTGGGAATTATTCTTTGGTTTACCTGCCCGTGGATCATTCCGCTTTTTAATAATGACCCTGCGGTTGTGGCCATAGGCGTTAACCAGATGAGGACGGAATCCATATTCTTTTTTGCTCTTGCTTTTGCGCACGCCGTTTCTGCGGTTATGCGCGGAGCGGGCAGAGCGAAAATGCCGATGTACACAATGCTTCTTTGCTGGTGTATAATCCGTGTGGCATATATAACCGTTGCTGTGCGGTTCTATCCGGTAATAGAAACCGTTTACTGGGCATACCCAATAACATGGCTTTTAAGCTGCGTAATATTCCTTGCGTATTATCTTAAAGCGGACTGGATACACACTTTTGATTACAGAGGATGAATTTTTTCGGCGGAGGCTTTGCTTCCGCCGTTTTTTACCCCATAAACATAACATTTTTTACATTTTATTAACTACTTTGCATAAAAAAAGGTGTAAAATATTCAAAGTAATAATAAAAAGGGGAGCAGGCGCTTTGTTCGGATATATAAAACCATACCGGCCGGAACTTAAAATCCGCGAAGCGGAAGATTACCGCGCGGTTTATTGCGGACTTTGCAGAGAACTTGGCAAAAGTTACGGCATTTTTGCAAAAATGACTTTAAGCTATGATTTTGCCTTTATGGCTATGCTTATTATGTCCCTTGATAAAGATATCTGCCCTTCTTTTGAACATTGCCGCTGTGTTGCGCACCCGTTTAAAAAACAGTGCCGCTGTATGGAAAACAGGGCGGTTTCTTTTGCGACAAAAGCCTCCATGGTGCTCACCTATTACAAAATAAAAGACGACATTGCGGATAAAGGATTTTTTAAGAAAATCGCAGCTTTTGTGCTTTTGCCCTTTGCTTCCTCTGCAAGAAAAAAAGCCCTTGCCACCGGAAAAGAAGCGGAGCTTATGGATAAAGCGGCGGCAGAAATGATGGCGCAGCAGAAAAAGCTGGAAGAGGAAAAATGTTCCGTTGCGGATATGGCGGCACAGCCCACCGCAAAATTTCTTGAAGAACTGATGGGCCTTTGCGCAAGCGCCGAAAATGAAAGGGTGCTCCGGCGGTTCGGCTATCTTTTGGGAAGATATATCTATCTGTGCGATGCTCTTGATGACCTTGAAGATGACCTTAAAAAAAGGAATTACAACCCTTTTTCTTTTGCGGAAAAAGGCGCAAAAGAAAAGGCAAGGGCCGAACTTTTTATGACCGTTGCGGAACTTTGCGACGATGTTGAGCTTATGGAGCTTGACAGATACAAAGAAATAGTGGAAAATATAGTTTGCCTTGGATTAAAATCCGAAGTGCAAAGAATAATAGATAGAAAAGGGGGAGAAGAAAACGGAAAATCCATATAAAGTTCTGGGCGTTTCCGAAAACGCCACGGACGAAGAGATCAAAAAAGCATACCGTGATCTGGTAAGAAAATATCATCCGGATAAATACGTTGATAATCCCCTGGCAGACGTTGCGGCAGAAAAGATGAAAGATATAAACGCCGCGTATGATCAGATACAGAAGGACCGCAAGGCCGGAAGAACTTCTTACGGAAGTTCCGGTTACGGCGGCCAAAGCTATAACGGCGGATATTATAACGCCGGAGGATATAATCAGAGCTATGGCGGAAGCTATTCCGGAAACAGCCGCTTTGCGGATATTCGCAGGCTTATTCAGCAAAACCGCATTGCGGAAGCGGAAGAACTTTTGGACGGCGTTCCGGAATATAACAGAAATGCGGAATGGTATTTTCTTAAAGGAAGCGTATATTACCGCCGCGGCTGGCTTGGCGAAGCGGCAAGGTGCTATCAGCGCGCTTACCAGATGGAACCGGGCAATCAGGAATACGCCGCGGCTTATCAGCGCATGGCGTATCAGCAGCAATACGGGGCTTCTCCGGGCAGAAATACCGGAACGCAGATATACGGCTGCCCCTGTGACTGTTGTGACTGCTGCACAACCCTTATGTGTATGGACTGCATCGGCGATTGCCTTTGCGGCAACGGCTGCTGAAAAGCTTTTAATTGGCAGCTGAAAATTGAAAATTAATTTTTAAAATCCACCGCAGAGCCGGGTATTATCCGCCCGTTTAACGCATCACCGTAAGGAACGGTCTTGACCGTCCGCAAAAGCAACCAAATTACAGTAGGGCGGGGGTACCCCAAGGGCATTTCTTCGTGCTTCGCACTCAGGGCACCTGCTCCCGCCGCAAACAAGTAACCCAGAGGGCAAC
>SVNB01000127.1 GCA_015067125.1 Oscillospiraceae bacterium | reverse complement strand
GTTTTTTTGCGAAAATATTTTTATTCATTTTATGTATATTGTTTCAATATTGGAAAATTATTTTGCATAAACCGCCTTTGTTTTTGATAATAATTTACATTTTTGTGCAAGATGCACAGATTTTACCATCTATTTTCGTTAGTTTTCTCATTTGGTGGGTATTGATTTTGCAGGATTTGTTGCGTTATAATGTACTCGACGAACGGACAGTTCGTGAATAAAAATGCCGGCAGCAAGGCATCGACCTTGCGCCAATACATGACGAAAGGATCGATATTTTATGTTCTCTAACATTTCTCTTAACGATTACCGCTGCCAGCTGGAAAGCCGCCTTCCCGGTTCTCCCGCATGGGCAAAACACGAAAATATGGCTTATTGTGAGGGTTTTTCCGCTCTTGTAGCAGAAACCAAAAAAGTAAGCTTTTCCAAAATGGTAATGACTCTTATTCTTTCCATCGTAAAATAAATGTAGTAACAAAAAAAGAAGCCGCCAAAAAGGCGGTTTCTTTTTTATGCAAAAGTGTATTTGTACTGTGGACAGTTGATATTATAAAGCGTACTTTTTGCAAGAGAATTTTTATACATCCTGCAAAATTATATACATTTTGGCTTTATATGCGCTGCGCTGCCAAAACTTTGCAATTTTGGTTTTTTTCGGCGGCGAAAATTTAACGATTTTACCGATTAAAGCAAAAAACGGCTGATTGCTATACGCAGCATCTGTTTTTCCGGCATAATTTTATGGGGTAGGGGTTCTCTCCTTCCGTGTTGCTTTGCTTTGCGAAACGGTCAAGACCGTTCCCTGCGGTGGGCAACTTGGTCTTCTTTACACAAGGTAGGCTTTCTGTAGGGACCGTCGTCCCCGACGGTCCGTTTTTTCGGAACGCTGAGGACAGCGTTCCCTACGGTGGGAGATTTGGGCTCCATTGCATAAAGGGAAGGCTAACCGGGCGGATGCTTTTTTTACAGCCTGGAATCGCAGTATTCGCATCTGCTGTCGTTTTTATGTATTGGAGCACCGCAATAGGGGCAGCGCAGTTCTTTTGGCGGCAGATTTTGAGCACCGTTTTCCTCTTCGGAAAAATCCTGATGCTCATGCGGTTTTTCCGCATTTTTCTTTACTGTTTTATATGTATTATATGCGTTAACTGCGCCGATTGCGGTAAAGAGGATTCCGAAAACTGCCATTGGCGGAAACATTGAACCCGCCATTATTGTCCAGAAAATTCCGAAGCAGACTATAAAAATCCCGGTGAGCATTGCCGCAAGGGGAGATTGGGGTTCGCTTCTTCTTCTGTTTCTGTGCATGGAGGATACCTCCTTAAAAGTTGATTTTATGTTTTTAAATGGGGTTATCCATCTTCCCATTTTGAAAGGCTGCCCTCCGGGAATCCTTTTTTGCGGCGGGAGCAAAGCCCCCGCCCTACTGTAAACTGGTTGCTTTGCGGAACGGCCAAGACCGTTCCCTGCGGTCGGCATAAAAAACGGGCGTCCTTACGGTAAAAAGGGAAGATAAAACAAAGCGGCAGGAGGAACCCTGCCGTTTTGCTGTTTTTGCGGTTGATTATTCTTCGGCAGGGGTTTCTGCTTCGGGTGCTTCGGTTTTTTCTGCTTCGGAAGATTCGCCTTCGGCTTCTTCTTCGTCATCGCCCTTTGGCGCAACGGTAAAAGAAACCACCTTGGATTCATCGGAAACAAGGCGCATTACCTTAACGCCGGAAGCTCCGCGCTGCATTACGTTTACTTCCGCAACAGAAAGGCGGATTATAATGCCATCGGAACTGATGGCGATGATATCATCATCATCTGCAACGGCTTTTATGCCGGCAACCTCATCGGTTTTATAGTTCTGCAAACCTTTGCCGCCGCGCTGCTGAATGCGGTAATCATCAAATTCGGTACGGCGGCCTTTGCCTCCGGCACTGATGGTGAGGAGTTTTTTGCCTTCTTCAACAATTTCCATACCAACAACTTCGTCGCCTTCTGCCAGTTCGATGGCTTTTACGCCGCGGGCGGTACGGCCAAGTTCACGGGCATCGGTTTCTTTAAAGTGGATAGCCATACCTTTTTTGGTGGCGACCACAAGCTCGTCTTCGCCGCCGGTAAGGCGTACCCATTTAAGCTCGTCGCCTTCATCAAGGCTGATGGCGTTAAGGCCGCTTTTACGGACGTTGCGGTATGCGGAAAGGCGGGTACGTTTGATTATACCTGCCTTTGTTACCATGGTAAGGTAGCTGCCGTCTTCATCGATTATGCCGCCAAGTTTGATAAGGGTGGTAACTTTTTCGTCCTGTTCAAGCGGAAGAACGTTGACGATGTTGGTACCCCTTGCGGCACGCTGGCTTTCGGGAATTTCGTATCCCTTTATGCGGAACACCTTGCCCTTATCGGTAAAGAAGAGGATATAATCGTGGGTGGAAACGGTAAACAGGCTTTCGACGTAGTCTTCGTCACGGCGGGTCATGCCGGAAATTCCGCGGCCGCCGCGGCGCTGTGCTTTATATGCTTCCACAGGCTGGCTTTTGATATAACCGAAGTGGGTAAGGGTAATAACTCTGTCTTCCACAGGAATAAGGTCTTCCATATCCATTTCGCCGCTGATGGTTTCGATTCCGGTGCGGCGGTCGTCGCCGAATTTTTCGGAAATCTCTCTCATTTCCATTTTGATGATGCCGTCCACAAGGTGCATATTGCCAAGAACTTCTTCCAATTCGGCAATTTTTGCGCGGATTTCGGCAAGTTCGTTTTCAATAGCTTCGCGGTTAAGAGAAGAAAGTCGGCCAAGGCGCATTGCAAGAATGGCGTTTGCCTGGATTTCGGAAAGGCCGAAGCGCTCCATAAGTCTGGGGCGGTTTTCGTTATCGTCCTTACCGCTTCTGATTATGCGGATTACTTCATCTATGTTATCCTGGGCAATTTTAAGGCCTTCGAGGATATGTTCGCGCTCGCGGAGTTTTCCAAGATCGAATCTGGTACGGCGGATAATCACTTCGCGCTGGAAATCTATATAGTTCTGCAGCATTTCTTTAAGCGAAAGGATTTTTGGCTGGCCGTTTACAAGGGCAAGCATAATAACGCCGCAGGTATCCTGCAGCTGGGTATAGGTATAAAGCTGGTTAAGAACGACCTGGGCATTGGCATCGCGTTTAAGTTCGATAACAATGCGAAGACCCTCGCGGTCGGATTCATCACGCAGGTCGGATATTCCTTCCACTCTTTTTTCTTTTACTAGGTCGGCAATGCTTTCTATAAGTCTTGCTTTGTTGACCATATAGGGAATTTCGGTTACTACAATGCGATAGCGGTCGTTCTTCCATTCCTGAATTTCCGCACGGGAACGAACGATAAGTTTTGCGCGGCCGGTGGCGTATGCGGCGCGGATTCCGGCGCGGCCCATAATAATGCCGCCGGTGGGGAAGTCCGGTCCTTTTATGTGTTCCATAAGTTCATCAAGGGTGGCTTCCGGATTATCTATAAGGCAGCAGGCGGCTTCGACTGTTTCGCGAAGGTTGTGGGGCGGAATATTGGTTGCCATACCAACGGCAATACCCACAGAACCGTTTACAAGCAGGTTGGGGTATTTGGAGGGAAGAACGACGGGTTCTTTAAGGCGGTCGTCATAGTTTCCGGTAAAATCGACGGTATCTTTATCAATATCCGTAAGCATTTTGGTGGCCATACGGCTCATGCGGCTTTCTGTATAACGGTATGCCGCAGGCGGGTCGCCATCTAC
>SVNB01000126.1 GCA_015067125.1 Oscillospiraceae bacterium | reverse complement strand
CCCGGCAGGGAAGAAACAAATTCGATAATTGCGTCCCTTTCGGAATACCCATTGTTGCGGCCGTAATAAATGCAAAGAGAAAGCAGACCGCCGGGTTTTAAAATCTCGAGGGATTTTTTGATTGCCGGAATGCTTGTTTCCGCACGGGTAAAAACGTCGTGACTTCCGCCGGGAAGCCAGCCGAAATTAAAAACAATGCAGTCGGCGCTGTTCGGCTCTGCAAATTTATCAATATCGCTGTGGCTTGTGCAGATAACCTCCGCTATTTTTTCAAATCCGTGTTCCGCAAGGTTTGCTTTTGTGGAATCCACCGCATCCGGCTGAATATCCATGGCAAGAATGTGGCCGTTTTCTCCGCAAAGCTCGCAAAGATAGACGGAATCGTGCCCGTTGCCGCAGGTGGCATCTATGCAGAAATCACCGGGCTTTATATGCATTTTAAGAATTTTATGAACTATTCCAAGCGCACTGAAAGGACTGAACATTTTTATGCTCCTTTTTATAAAAATACTGATAATATCCTAATGCTTTACGGTGAATAAGTCAAGAAAATATTTGATTTTATAATACTTAAAAATATATAAATTATGATATTACCGAAAAATAAATCAAATTTATGAATAAACGGTCAATTTTTATTTATAAAACAAAAAATAATTTGCTTTTTTTTATCATTTATATTATAATTGCCGTTAGATGTACAGAAAGGATGTTTTATCAGTATGAAAAAAATGCTTGCCGTAATTCTCGGCCTTATGCTTATTATGCTTTCCGTAACCGGATGCGCAAGACCCGACCCAACCTATGTTACCGCAGAGGATTTTGATGTGGAATTTTATCCCATGAGCGAAGACGGAAAAGTTTTTGCCGCCGGCCTTACTGCTATTCAGATCGTTATGAATACTCCCAACGTAGAAATGGGAACCGGCGAACTTCAGATATTCAAATCTTCCAACGATGAAAGAATCGCAAGATATGATGCCCGTATGGATACCGATTATATCTTCCTTAACAGCGGCACCAATCCCGCATACGCACAGCTTATCATCTTCCTTCCGGAAGGCCAGTATTTTGAAGCCGGAGAAAGCTATTACGTAACCGTTGATGAAAAATTCTTCTATGTTGACGATATCAAAGATTTTATCGGCGGTATTGAAAAAGGCGAATGGGAATTCACCATCGGCAATTATGGATATAACGGCGATATCAACGAGCTTCCCATAACCTATCTTGTAGGCGATGAAATCGAAATCCCTGTTTCTGTTGCAGATGAAGCTGCCCTTGCAATTCTTAACTATGATAACGTAAGCGTTGTAAGCGCAGAAAAACGTGCTCTTACCGAAAATGGAACCTTTACCCTTGAATGTGTTCAGGCAGGAACCGCTACCATTTCCATCATGTTCCTTGATGAAGACGGTATGCATATAGAAACCCTTGGATTTACCGTAACCGTAAAATAATCAGAATCGGAATATAAGAGCCGCAGAAATGCGGCTCTTTTTTTGTTTGCCGTATTGCCATAGTTTTTGTTTTGTTATATAATAAAATATAATTGGTGTATTTTATGCACATTTAAAAGGAGGCAAAATTATGAAAGTAAATCTTCTTTGTCATACGCCGGAACCCGAAAAAACCATAGCTGCCGCCGCAAGGCTTTGTTACAGCAATTCCGGTGCGGACGAGCTTTTTGACGGAATGACCGAAGAAAAAGCCTCCGATTACGTTGCCATGCTTGAAAGACTTGGCCACGAAAGTCCGCTGGAACACGTTACCTTTACCTTTACGATAGAAGGGGTTTCCCGCGCGTTTCTTGCACAGATTACAAGACACAGAATTGCTTCTTTCAGCGTGCAGAGCCAGCGTTACGTCAATAAAGACGGACATTTTGAATTTATTGTTCCGCCAAGCGTTGCGGCGAATGAAGAAGCCCTTGCGGAATATAATAAAATTATGGAAACCTGCAGCGAAAGCTATAAAAAGCTTACGGGTGTTCTTAAAGAACAGGCCGCAAAGGAATTTATGGCAGAAGGAAAATCCGAAGAAGAAGCATATAAACTTGCGGAAAAAAAGGCGATTGAAGACGCAAGATTTGTTCTTCCGAATGCCTGCGATACAAAAATGATCGTTACCATGAACGTTCGCAGTCTGCACAACCTTTTCCGACTTCGCTGCTGCAACCGCGCCCAGTGGGAAATCCGTGCCGTTGCGGACGAAATGCTCCGCCTTTGCAGAGCGGAAGCACCTTCGCTTTTTGCTCACGCGGGTCCCGCCTGCGTTTCCGAAGGCAGATGTTCCGAAGGCAAAATGACCTGCGGCAAACCCAGAACGGAACTTGTTGTAAAATAAGGAGAAAACGGGTATGGTCTATCTTTTTCTTGCAGATGGCTTTGAGGATATGGAAGCCGTTGTGCCTTTTGACCTTATGAAAAGAGCCGGCATAGCGGTAAAAACCGTGGGAACCGGCAAAAAAACAATAAAAAGCGCCCATGGCCTTTATGTAACCGCGGATATTGAGGAAAACGAAGTGGATTTTAAAAAAGCAGAAGCTTTTGTTTTTCCCGGAGGCTGGCCCGGAGCAAAAAATCTTAAAGATTCAGAAACTGTTAACAACGCCATAACATTTGCGCTGCATAATAATATTATTATCGGCGCGATCTGCGCTTCTCCGGGATACGTTCTTTGCGGCACGGGGGCGTTAAAAGACAAAAAGTACACCTGTTTCCCCGGGTTCGAAGTTCCTGAAGGGGAATATACCGCAAACAGTCTGGAAACAGACGGCAAGCTTATTACCGCAAACGGACCGCAATCCGCAAAAGATTTTGCCCTTGCTTTGGTAAAAGCAATAAACGGCAATATATCCGGGCTGGAAGCGTTTGAGGAATAAACGCCAAAGGCCCTGCGCTTTTGTAACGCAGGGCAAAGGCTTATGGATCGTTTGTCAGCCGCATCCGCATCCGCAATCGTTGTTGCAGCCGCATCCGCAGTTATTATTGCCGTAGTTATTGTTGCCGCAGCAGCAGAAAAGAAGAATAAGGATAATGATCCACCAGCAGCAGTTGTTGTTTCCGAACATGAAATTTCACCTCGTAATTTATATTTATACGGGCAGAAGCTTTTTTGTTTTCCGCCGGTATGTTATATATTATGAAAACTCTTGAACGTTGGTTACAAAGTTTTTTGCTTTTTACCGGCGTAATGAACGGAGGACTTTATGAACAAAAAAGAATTTGAGGATTTCTTCAAAGACCTTGAACCGGAAGATATTCCGTCTGTAAAAGAAGATTCCGATAAAGAGGACCTTGTTTTTTCTTCTTTTTTTGAGGACGAAACAGTGCCGGTAAAAAAGGAAAGAACATTGGAGGAAGAGAAAAAAACCCAGAAAAACAAGCTTGTTTTCGAGGAAGAGGTTTTTGCTCCGCCGCCTGCGGCAGAAGAAAAACCTGTTCGCAAGGCGCCGGCAAAAGAAGAACCGGCGGCAGTAAAAAAAGCGGAACCCGTGAAATCTTCCAAAGCAGAAAATGCAAAACGCAAAAAGAAAAAAAGACTTAATACCGCGTATAACTGGTTGCTTACGGTTGTATGGGTTTCCGCGGTGCTTGCGGTTTCTGTATTCATTGCTTCTTTTGCGCTTTCAAGCATCAACGACCTTGTGGGCTTCAGCAAAGAAAGCAGAGAAATAGAAATAACCATTCCGGAAGGCTATACTCTTGAACAGACCGCGGAGCTTCTTAAAGAAAAAGGCGTTATTGATGAACCCTTTACTTTT